>NZ_CP102096.1:1855701-2164984 GCF_024582835.1 Vibrio japonicus | reverse complement strand
TATTCTATTTTGGACGCCTGTCCCTTTATGGATCACCTCGACAATTGAAGCGGTATTTATTGCATTTGCTGCATTTGAAGTGGGCTCTCGTGTGATTAAATCAAAGGGCTGGCGTAATGTGTTTTTTATCCCTTTATTTATTCTCGCTATTGTTGCTAACTTTGCCAGCTACGCAACGATAAAAGGTATGCCGCCATTTCCTTCTTCTGCGGTTTGGCAAGCGATGTTGTGGTGGTTTACTTTATTGCTGTCGGTGATGGGGAGCCGTGTGATCCCATTTTTCACGGCTCGCCGCTTTAACTTTGAGAAACCTCAACCCCTGCCGATTCTAGAGTGGCTCGCGAACCTGCCTTTGGTTGCGCTGTTTATTTTGAGCTTTTTCCCGTTAACCTTCGATCAGCTAGGTCAGCCGTTGATGGTCGTTTCTGGGCTAGCTCACCTGATTCGGGTACTCAGGTGGCAGCCATGGCGCACGTTGAGTGAACCACTCGTTTGGTCATTACATGTAGCGTATTTGTGTATTCCAGTGAGTCTGCTGCTACGCGGTTTTCTATCGAATCCGTTTGTCGGCCATAACATGATCCACTTGTTTGCGATTGGCGCACTGGGTGGGTTGATACTGGCGATGGTTACGCGTGTCACTATGGGGCACACCGGAAGAGCTATTTATAAAGGGCCGAATATGACGATTGCGTTTGTCGCGATTGTTGTCGCAGCGTTGGTTCGTGGTGTCGGCGTGGCGTTTATGCCCGAACATATGATGCTGTGGGTGAATACCAGTGCCGTGTTATGGATGTTTGCTTTTGGTATGTATCTTTGGAGGTTTGGCTATATGTTGTTGACCCCAAGGGTTGATGGACACCCAGGGTAGCTTTGATTTATAGATATTGTGTTTTATAGAAATTAGAGACAAAAATCCCTCGGCAGAATTCGAGGGATTTTTATCTTTTAACTTATATGTTCTAACTGTGGGCAGTTAACTGGCTTTGGATAAGTTCATCACCTTATCCACTGATCGCTTTGTGTTGATGTACTCTGCAATCACTGACTGCTCGCGCTCATCTAGGTAAAGACCTAGTTTCGTTCTGCGCCATAGTAAGTCTTTTACTGTTTTGACATGTTCGTGATCAATCAAATAATCGATCTCACACTGGTAAACACCTTCTGCAAATTGCTCGCCCATCTCTTCTTCTGAATCGATGTTCGCTAGGAGCTTATGCGTGTAAGTGCCAAATTGTCGTACGTAGCGCATCGCCAGTTTGTCTGACAGCCAAGGATATTGCTCTGTGAGTGACTTCGCTAGTTGTTCGCGACTGCAGCTAAAGTTACCACCAGGTAAGGCTTGGTGGTTGGTCCAAGGTTTACCCATGGTAGAGAAGAAAGGTTCTAGTTTCTTCATCGCGGCTTCCCCAAGTTTACGGTAAGTGGTTAACTTACCGCCAAAAATAGAGAGAAGCGGTGCTTGATCCAACTCTTGTTCAAGCTCAAGTGTGTAATCACGAGTGATCGCTTGAGGTGAGTCTGACTCGTCATCACACAGCGGACGCACGCCACTGTATGTCCAAACGACATCGTCAGCCGAAATCTGCTTAACAAAATGTTGGTTAACGATATCCACCAAGTAGTCGACTTCGTCATCTTCAATCGAAACGTTACGAGGATCGCCTTTGTATTCCACGTCAGTGGTTCCAATGATGGAAAAGTCCCCCATGTATGGGATGACAAAAACAATGCGGTTGTCTTTGTTTTGAAGAATGTAGGCTTGCTCCTCATCATGTACTTTCGGTACGACAATGTGAGAGCCTTTGATCAAACGAATGTTTCGAGGTGATGGTGTGCTCAGCCCGTCATCAAAGAATTGTTTGACCCAAGGGCCAGCGGCATTCACTAAGGCCTTCGCTTTTCGTTCAAATTGTTCGCCAGTTAACTGGTTGGTGATGGTGACAGTCCAAATACCTTGTTCTCGTACAGCGCGGTCAACTTTACAGTAGTTCGCAACTTCGGCACCGTTTTCTTGCGCCGCTAAGATGTTTAGCAGCACTAAACGCGCATCATCAACCCAACAGTCGGAGTATTCAAAACCGACTTTCATTTCTTCTTTTAGTAGGCCCGACTTCGCAAGGTTGACCATGTGACTTGCAGGAAGTGTCGTACGTTTTCCTAGGTTGTCATATAAAAACAGACCGCAACGAATCATCCACGCCGGACGCAAGTATGGGCGGTGTGGTAAGCGGAAACGCATTGGCTGAGCGACATGTGGTGCTTTCTTTAGGAGAACTTCACGTTCGGCCAGTGCTTCCGAAACTAAACGAAACTCATAGTGTTCAAGGTAACGTAAACCACCGTGGATCAATTTCGAACTGGCAGAGGAGGTCGCAGAGGCAAAGTCATTGGCCTCGAACAAACCGACTGAAAGTCCACGTCCTGCAGCGTCTGCCGCAATACCTGCTCCATTGATACCGCCACCGATGACGAGTATATCCAGTACCTTTGAACTCTTATTTTGTTTATTTGTATACATAGTCACTGACCTAGCTAATCTTGAGCGAACGAACATTTAATAACATAAAAGAACTGTAGCTTAACTTTCGTTTTTGGTCATCTTTTATTTTCGATAATGAGCGTTTGTGTGATTTGTGCATAAAAAAACCTCTCCGATATGGGGAGAGGCTTTCTTTTTTGTCGGTGAGTGAGTGTTTTAAATAACGACTATGTTTAAGAAACGACTAACTAAATGGTGGTCGCGATCTCTACCGGAATATTATGCTCTTTCAATATATCCTGAATTTCCGCTGGTGGCGTTTGGTCGGTAAAGAGCGTGTGGATCTGAGCGATGCTACCGAGTTTCACCATCGCGTTTCGTCCAAACTTTGAATGATCGACGGCTAAGAATACACTGCGGCTGTTTTCTATAATGGCCTGTTTAACTCGAACTTCGTGGTAATCAAAGTCCAGTAAGGAGCCATCGTAGTCAATACCGCTGATCCCTAAAATACCAAAGTCGAGTCGGAACTGTTTGATGAAGTCCAATGTTGCTTCACCCACAATACCACCATCGCGGTTTCTGACTTCACCGCCCGCCAAAATGACAGAGATTTCAGGGTTGGGTAATAGGATGCTCGCCACGTTCAAGTTATTGGTGACAACGCGAAGTTGCTTGTGGTTCTGGCTGAGCGCTCTCGCAACGGCTTCTGGCGTTGTTCCAATGTCAATGAACAGCGTCGCACCGTTGGGAATGTGCTTGACCAACTCTTCTGCGATGAGGTCTTTCTCATTAAAGTTTTGTGACTTTCGCGTAGAGTAGGCGGTATTTTCGGAGCTGAGTGGGACGGTCGCGCCACCATGGTAACGGCGAATTTGGTTGGCATCGGCAAGTTCATTTAGATCACGACGAATGGTTTGCGGACTGACATCAAATCGCTCTACGAGTTCGTCTGTACTGACATAGCCCTGCTTTTTGACCAGTTCTATAATCTGCTGGTGTCTTGGAATTTGTTTCACACATGACTCCTTGATGTGTTCGGAAGACTCAAATGGAATCTTCGAAAATGCGCACTCACGCTATTGTGCGTGAATTTAAAGGCGCAGAGAAGCAACAATCCTCGGGAATCGGGCGTCAAACGTAAAAAAGAGCATTCGATGAATGCTCTTTTGCTCATTTTAAATAGCAGAGTGTGCGAGTCGCTGTTGGCTTAGTCGTCAGTGTCTCTTAGTTCAGCCCAAGTCTGAGCGCATTTCACCGCGCGCTTCCAGCCTTTGTAGCGACGAGCGCGTTTTTCTTCATCGTGATGAGGAACAAACGTGCGATCCAATTCCGCTTTGTCTTTTAGCTCATCAATGCTGTGCCAGAAATCAACGGCTAAACCAGCTAGGTAAGCCGCACCCAGTGCCGTTACTTCGGTCACTTTTGGTCGGTGAACGTCGGTATCAAGTACGTCAGACTGGAATTGCATTAAGAAGTTGTTGGCAACTGCACCACCATCAACGCGCAAGTTCGAGAGTTTGATGTTGGAGTCTGCTTGCATGGCGTCTAATACATCACGAGTTTGATACGCGATACTTTCCAGTGTTGCGCGAATAATATGGTTAGAGTTTACACCGCGTGTTAAACCAACAATTGTACCGCGTGCATAGGCATCCCAATATGGCGCGCCAAGACCCGTGAAAGCAGGAACCACGTAAACGCCATTAGAAGAATCCACTTTTGTGGCAAAGTACTCAGAGTCTTTCGCATCAGCCAGTAGTTTCATTTCGTCACGCAACCACTGAATGGAAGCGCCACCCATGAACACTGCACCTTCAAGTGCGTAAGCAGGCTCACCATTCGGACCACAAGCCAGTGTCGTCAGTAAGCCGTTAGTCGACGTGACTTTCTCTTGACCGGTGTTCATCAACAAGAAACAACCTGTGCCGTAAGTGTTTTTAGCCTGACCCGCCGAAACGCACATTTGGCCATATAAAGCGGCTTGTTGGTCACCCGCAATACCTGCAATTGGAATACGCGTACCGCCTTTACCACCGATATTCGTTTTACCGTAAACTTCTGATGAACGCTTCACTTCAGGCATCATCGATGCTGGGATATTAAGTTCTTTCAGCAGTTTTTCGTCCCAACACAGGTCGTTAATGTTAAATAGCATCGTACGAGAAGCGTTGGTGTAATCCGTTACGTGAACACGGCCTTGAGTCGCCTTCCATACCAGCCACGTATCCACGGTACCAAATAGCAGTTTGCCTGCTTCGGCGTCTTCTCGAGCGCCTTCAACGTTATCTAGGATCCACTTCACTTTCGTGCCTGAGAAGTATGGGTCAAGCACAAGACCAGTGTTCTCACGTACATAACCCTCTAGGCCGCGCGCTTTTAAATCTTCGCAAATATCTGCTGTACGGCGACATTGCCAAACAATCGCGTTGTATACAGGTTTACCGGTTTCTTTGTTCCAGACAATAGTTGTTTCACGTTGGTTAGTGATACCAATTGCCGCAACTTCATCACTGCTGATGCCTGATTTACCCAATACTTCAACTAGGGTAGAGCTTTGCGTTGCCCAGATTTCCATTGGATCGTGTTCAACCCAACCCGCCTCTGGGTAAATTTGTGTGAACTCACGTTGTGAAACGGCAACGATGTTCGCATCGTGATCTAAAACGACAGCGCGTGAGCTCGTTGTACCTTGGTCAAGAGCAACAATGTATTTCGGTTCGGTCATGGTCAGATCCTTTTAATCTCGTTCTTTATATTTTAGTTAATTAAGCGCGAACTTCTTCAGCGGCTTCCGCTTCATCACATTGGTTAGGGATAGTGCAACCTTGTCCGGTTTGCGGTAGGTAAGCGGCAATCGCTTTAGGATATAGCCAGCCTCCAAATAGAGCACCTGCGATTGGTGCCAAGATAGGTACGATAAAGTAAGGAATGTCTTTTGCTCCAGTCAGTGCGTAATCCCAACCCGCAAAGTAAGCAAACAGCTTAGGACCAAAATCACGAGCAGGGTTCATCGCAAAACCAGTTAGTGGACCTAATGAACCACCGATCACTGCGATAAGAATACCGATCAATAGTGGGTTCATTGCGCCGCGAGACGCGCCATTGCGCTCATCACCCAGTGCCAGAATGGCAAACATCAAGACCGCTGTAATCACAAACTCGACAGCAAATGCACCAAAGAATGACAGGGCAGCGTTAGGGTAAGTAGAGAAGATTCCCGCAGTTGCCAAGCCTTCTTGGCTCGAACGAACAAGGCTGTTTGCGACTTCATATTCTGTAAATAGGTTCGCGTACAAGCTGTAAACCAAAGCCGCGGAGCAGAAAGCACCTAAAAGTTGAGAAAGAATGTAAGGGATAACTTTCGCTTTATCAAAGCCGTGGAACGCCGCCAGAGCAATGGTGACAGCAGGATTAATATGAGCGCCAGAGACACCCGCCGTACAGTAAATCGCGATGGTGACACCAAAGCCCCATACGATACTGATTTCCCACTGCCCGAATTGAGCTCCAGTCAGTACCAAAGCAGCCACGCAGCCAACGCCAAAGAATATTAATAATCCCGTACCGATAAATTCGGCCAGGCACTCTCCGAAAAGAGTGGGTTGTTTATTGTTCATGGTAAGAGTCCTTTATGTTCTATTTGTGTGCATTATTTGTAGAGCACACTGCATATTCTGCATATTAAGGACTTTTCGAAAACAAAGAGACATCAAAAATGAGCGTTCGAGCATTGTTTTGATAATGAAAAGTATACTTTTTGTTAAAGGAGTCGTCGTTTTTGATCGTTTTGTGTGCAACAAACGAAAATTAGGCTAATGACGTGAAATAGAGCGATACAACAAGATAAAGCTCATGTATTCCTCTATAACTGTATGTATATATTACATTTTAATAACGTATTAGTACGAAGTGGGTAGCCTAGGTGTGATATTAGTTGCAAGAATGTGGCACGATCGTTCAACCATTACGCAGGTTGATTTATTTCTGGTCGTACCAAATTGAAAGTAATTGAGCGAAAAGGAAGTGCGTGAGTGAATTCGCTCAATGCTTGGTCGCGTTACGGTTTGAGAATCAGTTGGAACTTATGTTCGAGTTCCGCCAATGCGTCTTCAACGCAGGGCTGTGGTTTGCTCAGGTGACCAATCAAGGTCATAAAATAGCAATCCATGATTAAAGGCAGCTTGGATTCAAGGGTTGTATCTAGGCTGACGAATTCAAACAGTTGCTGATTAAAGGTTTGATAATATTCGAGATCCCAAATCACTTCCTTGAGTAGCGCGCGGCTCAACGACACATTGCGAAAGTAAAAGTGGTAATACGCGCTGACTAAGTGTTTACCTAATTCAACCCCCGCTTTATCGCTCGATTTGAGCGTTTGCTCACTCAATTGGGTCAGCTGACTCAGCATTCCTTCACGCAGCATGTCCAATTTGGTCGGGAAATGACTAAATACCGTTCCATCGGCCACTCCTGCCTCGCGAGCAATTTGCCTCGTAGTGGTCTCTTCGTAACCGTTTTCTGCGAACAAAGTCCAAGCAGCGTTGAGAATACGTTCTCTGGTGATTTGTCGTTTACTCATTGGTGATCCTACAAATGATTCGCGCTTGATCATACCGATAGCCGATATGTTTGACAAATTGAGCGTGCTCAATTATAAAAAAATGAGCACGCTCAATTTTGGGTTTAAGGAGAAAACCGAATGAAGTATTTAGAGAAGTTAGCGCAATTCACCCTTTTCTTACCTGCCATTTTTTGTTTTTCGTACCTGTTAAGGCCCGTGTTGATGGTGATTTTGATCCCGGGTGGCTTGGTATTTTTAGCGATCCTTGGCGGCAAAGAGGTGAGGGAAGAATTAATGAAAATGATTAAGGAACAATTATGGTCAAGCCCGACAAGCTCCCACAAAGCAGTACGTTAGCCAGCCACGTGCATCAAAGTGATTTCTGCGACGCGCTGACTTTTATGGTTTCTGAAGATGGGATGAGCCCTTCGGATGTGTATGTGGCTATTTTTGGTCAATTGCCTCCCTTTGTGCAGCAGTTGATGTCGCTGCGCAACCAGATCGTGGAGCCGTTTGGTTTCAAAGTGCAAGAAATCCAATCTTTGCCGTCTGCAGAATTGCTCAAAACGAGTAAAGGGGAAGGGCTACACCAAGTTGAACATTTGGATGACCAGGAAATCATCTGTTCAAGTGCAGAAAAGCACATGCAGGTTTGGTTATCAGTGGTTAAACGTTCTGAGCGTCAATTCACACTGTCGACTATGGTGGCCACCCATTCAGCGATTGGGAAGGCCTACCTGAATGTAGTGATCCCTTTCCACAAGGTTGTCGCTATGGCGAGTGTTAGAGCCATGCTTAAAAATGTGCAGCTAAAAAAAGAGCCGAGCAATTAGCCCGGCTCTCTGTCTATCAATTGAGTGATATTAGTTGTTGCTGTGTAGCATGCTGTTGAGTTCAACGGCAGTCTTGTTAGCTAGACACTCAATTTGACCAGTTACTGAGTTGCGACGGAACAGTAGGTCTGCAACACCAGCAAGGTCACGCGCTTTCACGATTTCTACTTCGTTGCCGTCTGAATCTAGCATGCGCACTTTCGAACCCGCCGTAACGTACAGGCCAGATTCAACGGTACAGCGGTCACCTAGAGGGAAGCCAAGACCAGAGTTTGCGCCTAGTAGAGAGTTTTCGCCAATAGAAACGACCACTTTGCCGCCACCTGATAGCGTACCCATGATAGACGCACCACCGCCGATGTCTGAACCGTTGCCAACCATAACGCCAGCAGAGATACGGCCTTCAACCATGCTCACGCCAGTTGTACCCGCGTTGAAGTTGATGAAGCCTTCGTGCATGACAGTCGTGCCTTCGCCAACGTGCGCGCCCAAACGTACGCGAGAAGTATCCGCAATACGAATGCCAGCAGGTACAACGTAGTCGACCATTTTAGGGAACTTATCAACGCAATCTACTGACAGTGTACGACCCGCTAGGCGAGCTTCAATTTGACGATCAGCCAGTTCTGGTAGATCGATAGGGCCTTCGTTTGTCCACGCAATGTTGTGCAGTAGACCGAAGATACCGTCCAGTACTGTACCGTGTGGTTGAACTAGGCGGTTTGAGATAAGTTGAAGTTTTAAGAAACCTTCAGCAACCGATTGTGGCTGCTCATCCGTCGCTAGGATAACCAGTACAAGTGGCTGAGCAGATTGTGCCGCTTTTTGTGCGAAAGATGCGTTGGCTGCATCGTCGTTTGCTTCAAATGCTGCCACAAGCTCAGTGCTTTGCGCCGCAGAGATCTCAATAGCTTGGTTGCCTTGCTCGTAACCAGCAACTTTGGCCACTGCTGCGACTAGCGCGTCTGAAGGGTTAAGTACTGGGTTTGGAAAAAACGCTTCAATGATTTTTCCGTCACGGTTTTTGGTTGCCGTACCAAAGGCTAGTGAAAAGTAAGCCATGTTGAATCTCCATGTTTATTGATCTGTAAAGAGAGAATAGTGCGCTCTTATTCAATGTTGAGTTCATCATAAAGAGAGCGTTTTAGACTTTAAAGAGCTGAACCGGATAAAGTCTGTAAGACGATATGTTTTGTCTCTTTATCGATATCTTGTCTTTTTAGATATATTGTCTTTTAAATCTGTTTTGTAAGTAAAGCGAAGCCAGAATGAAAAAAGCCCGAAGCGATGCTTCGGGCTTTTGAGACTTTACTTAGAACTGATTGGCGCGTGCTTTTGTATCATTAGCTTTATATTGTCCAACCATTACACCCGATGAGCTGGGGTGTATTTAAGCAGAATTACTTCTTGCCTAGGTCTGATGCGTACTCAGATAGGAATGCTGCAACACCTTGTGGAGATGCATCCATACCTTTTTTGCCTTCTTCCCATTGTGCTGGGCAAACTTCACCGTGAGTTTGGTGGAAGTTAAGAGCGTCAACCATACGTAGCATTTCGTCGATGTTACGGCCTAGTGGTAGGTCGTTAACTACTTGGTGACGTACTAGACCGTCTTCGTCGATTAGGAAAGAACCACGGAAAGCAACGCCTGCTTCTGGGTGCTCAACGTCGTATGCTTTACAGATTTCGTGCTTAACGTCAGCAACTAGTGGGTACTTAACTTGACCGATACCGCCATCTTCGATAGCAGTGTTACGCCATGCGTTGTGAGAGAACTGAGAATCGATAGAAACACCGATTACTTCAACGCCTTTAGCTTGGAAGTCTTCTAGACGGTTGTCGAATGCGATTAGCTCAGATGGGCAAACGAAAGTGAAATCTAGTGGGTAGAAGAAAACAACCGCTTTCTTACCTTTAGTGAACTCTGCAAAGTTGAAGTTATCAACGATTTCACCGTTACCAAGAACAGCTGCAGCAGTAAAATCTGGGGCTTGACGACCTACTAGTACCATTTTTTTGCTCCTAAAAAGTATGGTTAGTACCAAACCAAATTCAGTATGGTTGGTTTGGTTCGTGTTTGAACGAGACAAACTATAGTACAGGTAGTAGTATGGAAAAAAGCGAATTAAATAGATTAAGTTAATCGAAAAAAGCGATAAGCGTAAAACGTTTAACTTGGACAACTTATAGACAGATAGAGAAAGTAAAACGATGAACAAATGGCCGAGCCTCAAACAGTTACACTATCTTGTCACATTGCATGAAACGCGTCATTTTAGTGAAGCGGCAGAAAAATGTTTCGTCAGCCAATCAACGTTAAGTAAAGGTATCCAGAACTTAGAAGAGCTGATTGGCTGTCCTTTATACGAGAAAAAAGACAAGAAGAGCCCACTGGTGTTTACTCAAACCGGTGAAATGGTTGTCCAGCAAGGAAGAGAGTTGCTGGCAAAAGGGCAAGATTTGGTTGAGCTAGGCCGCATGTGCCAAGGCAGTGAAATGCAAGGGAAACTGAAAGTGGGGTGTATCCCGACTATCGCGCCTTTCCTTTTAAGTAAACTGGTACAAGAGGTGAACACCCGGTTTCCTCAATTAAACATGTTGTTAAAAGAAGATACGACAACGAATTTGCTCGCGGCACTGCGTCAGGGTGAGTTGGATGTATTGATCCTTGCGCTACCTGTGAATATTGATGGTATGGAGAGCCGTATTGTGGGCACTGACCCATTTCGTATGGTCATTAGTCGCGATCAAGCTGACTCGATTAAAGTACCGCTCCGTTACGATGACTTACCCAATGAATCTGTTTTCTTGTTGGAGAATGAGCATTGTTTAACTGAGCACGCAGTTTCTGCCTGTCAGTTAACCGATAAAGAGAAGATTAATCCATTTTCTGCCACCAGCTTGCATACCTTGGTTCAAATGGTAGCGAATGGTTTAGGTACGACTTTTATCCCACAAATGGCGATTGACCATGGTCTTATCGATAACCAAAATTTAGTCGTGGTTGATCCCCCAGGTCAACAGGCACACCGTCATATTGGCCTAGTTTGGAGGCCCAGCTCGTCTAGAGTTAGCACTTTTAATCAATTAGCCGATGTCGTCTCAGGGCTCCTTTAGCGGATAGTATTAGGTCGACATGCCATCGTATCTGAAAAAAGCACACTACTTTTAGTGTGCTTTTTAGCATTTTATTCTGATGGTGAACTTTAACTTGTAAAATTTTACAAGTTAATTTTGATGAAGATTTCATTAAATTGTGAAATTTCACAGTGTGAATTTTACAGCAGTAAAAATCAGCCGTGTTTAACTCCCTTTCCATCTTCTCCAGTCAAGCCATGTAAATAAAGGCGCAAATGCCGACATTTAAAAATAAAACGCACGTTTTAAATGATTACACATGCTTAATTTTACTGTAATTAAATTACGTAATTGCTTTCGGTTTTTGAGGTGAATTTAAGGACTTTGTCACATCGGGATAAAACTTTGAATTTAACTTTTTGTTTACTTTGAGGGTTTCTAAATAATCGTGCCTGGTATAGCTTAAATGCAGGCTTTTTAAGACTTATGTCTAGATTGTAAACCATTTTAAGGTTAGCGAAAGTAGAGCCACAGACAGAACAATAGCTGGAATGTAAATAACAATTGAGTTGGAAGTTGGTTGTTGTTTGATACTTACAAATGTAATCCAGCATCCATTACTCTAGTAAGGAATAAATTATGCTTGCCCAAACACCAGATAGAGCAAAAACAACAGAAGTCCAAGAAGATGGGCTTGAAGTAACTGGTAGCCTTTTGCCAGAGCATCAAGCTGTTTTCCCTGTTGAAGCCCAAAAGTTTTTGTCTATTCTGTGTGAAAAGTTCGCTGGACGCATCGATACGTTGCTAGCTGCTCGTGAAGCAAAGCAGGCAGCAATTGATGCAGGTGAACTACCGGACTTTCTCCAAGATACGCAAGATATCCGAGAAGGTAGCTGGAAAATTATGGGGATACCACAAGATCTGCAAGATCGCCGTGTGGAAATTACCGGACCTACTGATCGTAAAATGGTGATTAACGCGTTGAATGCGAATGTAAAAGTATTCATGGCTGATTTTGAAGATTCGATGTCTCCAGCTTGGGATAAAGTGCTTGATGGTCAAATTAACCTGCGCGATGCAGTGAATGGCGAGATTAGCTACACCAATCCGGTTAATGGCAAGCGGTATCAGCTGGCAAATGATCCAGCAGTTTTGATCTGCCGTGTGCGTGGCTTACACCTAAAAGAAAAACACGTAACGTTTAATGGTCAGATCATTCCAGGGGCGCTGTTTGATTTCGCGCTTTATTTTTTCAACAACTACAAAGCGTTGTTGAAAAAAGGCAGCGGCCCTTATTTTTATCTTCCTAAATTGCAGTCTTATAAAGAAGCACAGTGGTGGAGTGACTTATTCCACTATACCGAAGACTACTTTGGCTTAGATACAGGCACGATCAAAGCAACCGTTTTGATTGAGACTTTACCTGCCGTGTTCGAGATGGACGAGATTTTGTTCTCACTGAAAGAGCATATTGTTGGTCTTAACTGTGGTCGCTGGGACTACATCTTTAGCTACATCAAAACTCTGAAAAACCACCCAGACCGTGTTCTGCCGGATCGCCAAGTGGTGACGATGGATAAGCCGTTCCTAAATGCCTATTCGCGTTTACTTATCCGTACGTGTCACAGACGTGGTGCGTTCGCTATGGGAGGTATGGCCGCCTTTATCCCAGCAAAAACGCCAGAAGAAAACCAAAAAGTGTTGGATAAAATCTTCACGGATAAGTCTCTGGAAGCCAACAACGGTCATGATGGCACATGGGTGGCGCACCCTGGCTTGGCAAATACGGCAATGGAAGTGTTTGGCAGTGTACTCGGTCAGCGCAGCAATCAATTGGATGTCTCTCGCGAAGAAGACGCACCAATTACGGCGAAAGATCTGCTTGAACCTTGTGAAGGGGAAAGAACCGAGCAGGGGATGCGTCACAACATCCGCGTAGCATTGCAGTACATTGAAGCGTGGATCTCCGGAAACGGCTGTGTGCCTATCTACGGACTAATGGAAGACGCGGCGACGGCTGAGATCTCTCGCGCTTCAATCTGGCAATGGATTCAACACGGTAAAGACTTGGACAACGGAAAGACAGTCACGAACGAGTTGTTTGAGCAATACCTAGCTGAAGAGATTGATGTGGTTAAAGCGGAAATCGGAGCCGAGCGTTTCAATTCGGGTCGATTTACAGAAGCAGCAGACTTGATGGCAAAACTTACAACAAGTAAAGAGCTAACGAATTTCTTAACTGTTCCAGGCTATGACTACCTGGACTAATAACAAAACAAGCAATTTTAAATAGCCAATAACGTAAACATTCCGGAGGCGGGTATGGATGTACCGCCAAAGACAAGGAAAAATCAGCGCCCGTTTTTAACACACAAGAGGCGCCTATCAAAAAAGAGGGATAGACCAATGACTACATTAACTCGCCGCCAACAAATCGAAGCTCTGGAAAAAGACTGGGCAACCAATCCACGCTGGAAACACGTGAAGCGTCCGTACACTGCTGAAGAAGTGGTAGAACTGCGCGGTTCTATGGTTCCTGCAAACACAATTGCACAACGTGGTGCAGATAAGCTGTGGTCACTGGTCAACGGTAGCGCGAAAAAAGGCTACGTGAACTGTCTGGGTGCACTAACGGGTGGTCAAGCGGTACAGCAAGCGAAAGCGGGTATCGAAGCGATTTACCTATCAGGCTGGCAGGTAGCGGCAGATAACAACACGGCCTCTACCATGTACCCAGACCAATCTCTGTACCCAGTGGATTCGGTTCCTTCGGTAGTAAAACGCATCAACAACTCGTTCCGTCGCGCAGACCAAATCCAGTGGTCTGGTGGTAAGTCACCTGAAGATGAAGGCGGTATTGATTACTTCCTACCAATCGTAGCGGATGCAGAAGCAGGTTTTGGTGGCGTACTAAATGCTTACGAACTGATGAAGTCGATGATTGATGCCGGTGCAGCAGGCGTTCACTTTGAAGACCAGCTAGCGTCAGTGAAGAAGTGTGGTCACATGGGCGGTAAAGTACTGGTTCCAACGCAAGAAGCGGTACAAAAACTGGTCGCAGCGCGTTTGGCAGCCGACGTAGCAGGCACAACAACATTGGTTATTGCTCGTACCGATGCGAACGCAGCTGACCTACTGACGTCAGATTGCGACCCATACGATAAAGATTTCATCGAAGGTGAGCGTACTCAAGAAGGTTTCTACCGCGTACGTGCAGGTATCGACCAAGCGATCTCTCGTGGATTGGCATACGCACCTTACGCAGACCTTATTTGGTGTGAAACAGCAACACCTTGTTTGGAAGAAGCGCGTAAGTTTGCTGAAGCAATCCACGCGGAATACCCAGACCAGCTACTCGCGTACAACTGTTCTCCATCATTTAACTGGGAGAAGAATCTAGATGCTGAAACTATCGCTAAGTTCCAACAAGAACTTTCAGACATGGGTTACAAGTACCAGTTCATCACTCTAGCGGGTATCCACAACATGTGGTTCAACATGTTCGAGCTAGCGCACGACTACGCGAAGGGTGAAGGTATGCGCCACTACGTTGAGAAAGTACAGCGTCCAGAGTTCCAAGCAGCTGAGAAAGGTTACACATTCGTAGCGCACCAGCAAGAAGTAGGTACAGGTTACTTTGATAAGATGACGAATACGATTCAGGGCGGTAATTCATCAGTAACAGCCCTGACAGGTTCTACGGAAGAAGATCAATTCTAATCCCTAACCTTAGTGCCACGTCGGCGAGTAAAGGAATGCAGGCCTCTAACTCGCCATTATTTTGGTACTGATATTCTGTTTTAGGCATAAACTTTGACATGCTTTTGAGCGGTGAACACCGCTCTTTTTTCGTTTATACCTAGTCCTAACTTCCTCTTCTTGAAGTTACGTCAATCATTCTAATGAAGCCAAGAGCTGATTCTTGTTAGGCAATGCTGTCATTGCGCCTTTTCGCGTTGTTGCCAGTGCGCCGCAATGGTTCCCCCACATAACTGCTTGTAAAATCGTCGTCTGATCCTGCCAGTTTTTGTGCTGTGAAAGTTTAGCTAAGAGCCCGCTGACAAATGCGTCTCCGGCCCCTGTGGTATCCACGACTTGTGCTTCGGTAACGCCAACGTGATGTTGCGTACCGTTAAAAATGGCCAGTGAACCTTGTTTGCCCAGCGTGATCAGTACCAGCGGAATATTCAGCTCGCGCAGTGAGGCTATGCCAGCATCGAGTGTGTCGGTTTCTGTCAGGAAAAGCAGCTCCTCCTCAGAAAATTTGACGACATCTGTATTAGCGACCGCTTGCATCACGACATTACGGATCTCTTCGGGTTCCGCCCACACTTCTTCGCGTAAGTTAGGGTCAAAACTGACAAAGCCACCTGCGTTTTTCATTGCTTGAACGGCTGCAAGGGTAGTTCCTCGACTGGGCTCGTTAGCAAGGGCGATTGAGCAAAAGTGCAACCATTCTCCTTTTGTAAAAGCAGGGATATCTTCTGGTTGCGTAAATTGGTCCGCACTTGGTTTTACCATGAAAGTAAATGTGCGCTCGCCATCGCCATCTAAATCAACCAATACAGTCGATGTGCGATGCAACTCGTCAAGAGTAAGGAAGCGGGTATCGATGTTTTCCTGATTCAGGACACTTTGCATGAATCGACCGAAAGGGTCATTACCGACACGACCAAAGAATCCACACTGACCGTCTAAACGTGCAATACCCACCGCGACATTGGCAGGTGCTCCGCCCGGGCATTTAAGGTAAGTCTCTGTGCTTTCGGGAATTAGGTCGACAACAGCATCTCCGGTTAGCCACACTTTACTCATCATCTGCATCCTTAAATTTATTGTGTTATGGCGCGGCCTTTAACCGCAACGCATAATGGGGGAGAAATTGCGCCAGAGTGTCATTGATACTCCAGCGCATTGGCATGCTCACTATGATCGCTTAATTGGGTTGTAGAAGCGAGTTAATAGAAACGAGGTTGTGAAAGCACAGGCGATAACGGTTAAGTAACCTAACACGGACGTTAAAGACTGAGAGTAAAGTAGAACACCCGGTAGGAAAGTGATTCCCATACCTGTCGCGCTGATGCCAAGCACGTACGTGACGAAACCGCCTACAGCGCCACCCACCATACCGATCACGAACACTTTGCCGTATTGCAAGTTAACCCCAAATAGTAGTGGTTCGGTAATGCCGAATAAAGTGGACATGGAGGCACCCAAAGCGTTGCCTCTTTTCACTTTATCTTTAAGCAATGTTGCCACAGCGATAGCGGCACCAAACTGACCAGCCATTGAAGCAGTAGCCAAAGGCTGAATAGGGTTTGAACCTGTTTCATTCAGTAGGCCGATTTCGATTACGCCGAGTGCGTGGTGGAGGCCAGTGATCACGATCATTTGCTGCACGGCCCCAAAGATGATGTAGCCAATACCCAATGGCAGTTCTAACGCCATACGTACAAGCGACGTACATCCATGCTCAATGCTTTGCAGAAGAGGGCCAAAGCCAAATAGGATGACAAAAACCGCGATAGTAATGGTTAAAAATGGGGTGAAAACCAAGTCCATGACGGCAGGCACAAAGCGGCGTAGATTGCGTTCAAGATAAGCGACGAACCAACCTGCAAATATAGCCGGAAGCACAGTGCCCTGATAACCAATCAACGGAAAATTGAAGCCAAGCAGTTGGACCATCATAGGCTCAGCTGCGCCACTGGCGACGGCCCACGCATTTGGAAGTTGTGGAGCAACCATCATCAAACCGACCACGATAGCAATGATTGTGTTACCACCAAATTTCTTTGCAGCAGAATAGGTAATCAAAACAGGCAAGAATGCAAAGGCGGTGTCGGTAAGCATGCTAAAGAGAGCAAGCGATTCTGGTGAAAACTGAGCGCCTGAATGAAGAAGCATTCCACGCAAACCCATCAATAAGCCAGTCGTGACCAGAGCCGGGATCAAGGGGATAAGAATATCGGCGAGAGTGCGAACCAGTTTTTGACTAAGAGTCATATCTGCGAAGGCATCTTGTTTGAAGTCTTTCGAATCAATTTCTCCGCCCAACGCTTGCTTTAACGCGTTGTAAACGTGAGAAACTTTACCTGTACCAATGATAAATTGGTGCTGACCAGATTGGTAAAAATAACCGCTGATCTGCTCAATACCTTTGGCTTTCTCGCTGTTTACCTTGTCATTGTCTTTGAGAATCAGGCGTAAACGGGTCGCGCAATGTTCTGCGTTACGAATGTTGTCTACTCCACCGATACTGTCGAGTATCTGGTTGACGGTTGCTTGATAGTTCATTGTGTTCACCATTTTATTATATTGTAAGGTACTTAAATTCGACATCTAGTGGCTGGTTTTTACCGGAAGAAATGTTCACTTGGTGATTTGATTCATCAGGGAAAAACAAACAAGTGAAAACATCCATTCCATCATTGATGTATATTTCAAGAATGCTTTCGTCACTAATAATCTTGATGTTGTTTATGTCGTAATCGGTTTCTAATTGACGTTCACTACCAAAATTCCAATCAGAATCATGGTGTTCATATCCTTTTCGGCTTAGTAGAATGTTTTTGCCTTGAATCGAAAGTGTTATTTCTTTTCCATTACTGTTTTGTAAAGAAATAGAAAAGTCGTCATTATTGTTATTGGTATGCACATCCAAATAAAAAGAGAGGTTATTTAATTCAATGCTCTCGTGCTGTTTTATTAAAAACTCTAATTGTTGATGGTTATTTGCTGTTTTTAGTAACTGTTCAGGAAACTGACAAAGTCGGTTGCTTTTCACTGATAAACTTCTTGGCAAAGTTAGGCAGTGAATCCATCCATGTTCCATACTTGGAAGTACTTCATCGGTGCCTGCCCAGGCGATGATTGTCTGTTTATCGGGCGTGTTTGCCAGCGATTGAGGAGCGTAAAAATCAAACCCTCGGTCTAATTCATCCCAATGTGTTACATCGAAAGTCAGCGTATCGAAGTCAATATGACCTAGGCAGTAGATGACGTTGAATTTGTTGTGGAAACGAAACGAGCATGGCTCTACGCCCTGAGGCGAAAAGATAAGGACGTCATGGCCATCAACAGTCAGTAAATCAGGGCATTCAAACATATAGGCATCCAAAAACTTGCCCTCTACATTAATGCTCAATTCCCCTTTAAAGTCCCAATGAAGCATATCGTTTGATTGGTAAACGATGATGCAACCTTGTAGGTCTTTTTCGCGCTGAGCGCCGAGCAACATAAAGTAGTGCTCACCTCGTTTTAGTACCTTTGGATCGCGAACATGTCCGGTATAACCATTTGGAACCGACTGGATGACGGGATTGCCTGAATATTTCACCACGCGGTTGTCTGCGCTTAGTAATGCCAAACATTGATTCGCATCTCGGCCAGACTCTAATTTAATATTGCCGGTGTAAAATAAATAAGCTTGTTCACCTTCAACAATAGCAGCACCAGAATATGCACCATGAGATTCATATTTTTCTGTTGGGGTGATTTTTGCACCGTGCTCTTGCCAGTGAAATAAATCGGATGACGTCAGGTGCATCCAGTGTTTCATTCCATGAAAAGTATCGAATGGATACCACTGGTAAAATAAATGGTACTCATTGTTAAAATAACAGAATCCGTTTGGATCATTGAGTAGCCCATGTGGCGGTGTAATATGAAACTTAGGTCGATATTTTGAATTCTCTTTTATTACCTCAAACTTATCGAGATCATTCTTTGATGCTAAGTCTATGGTTTTATATTTAAGCTCATTCACGTCGGACTACCTAAAACAGTGGGGTTGAAAAAATCATAGTGTTTGGCCGCACGTGAGAAAATAGTGGTTGGAAAGTAACCGCAACATTAGTGATGAAAACGGGCAAAGAGAATTTGATTTGTGATGTAACACAAGGTTCTGTTACATGATTAAGAACTACACTTAGTCATTAATTTTGGTGTAGGAATGGATGTGAGTGTGACGGTTAGAGATGTAGCAAAGCGTGCAGGCGTATCGATCGCGACCGTTTCGCGTGTTCTCAATGGTAGCCACCGTGTGTCTGCGGAAGCCAAGATAGCCGTTGAAAGGGCAATTCAGGGGCTAAATTACCAGAAACCAGCGGCTGCTAAAAAGAAAGCGACCAAGCTGTTTGCGGTGATTGTACGTAACATGTCTAACCCGTTTTTTGCTCAGTTGATTGATGTGTTGGAAGAGGAGGCCTACAAGCATGGTCGGAGCATATTACTGTTTAATAGCAGAAATAACCTGCAGTTAGAGAAAACGTTTTTATCTGAATGCGTGAATCATAAGGTTGACGGTGTCTTCCTAATTCCCCGTTCATTAAAGCCGGAGCACATCACGCATTGGAGTAAGTTGCCTTTTCCTGTGGTTCTTCTTACCACGACGATTCCAGGAATGGCGAGCATTGGGACCAATCATAAACAGGGTGGTATCCAAGTTGCTGAGCACTTTATTAAGCATGGGTACCGCAGAATAGGATTTATCGGTGCGAGCGATACCTTATCCGATCGCTTTATTGGGTTTAGAGATAGGCTGTTGAAGCACGAGATAGAGTTACCGGAAGAAAAAGTGTTAGCGCCGTACACCTTTGAAGAGCTTCAGCGATATATGCAAGATAATGTGGTTGAGTCAAAGCAACCATTGGAAGCGGTCTTCTGCTCTGATGATATTTCGGCAAGTCATTTTTACAATGAACTGAAAGCACTCAAGGATAGAAAGGTAGAGGTTGATATCGTCGGGTTTGACGATACAGTTATTGCTCAATCTCTCGGCTTTTCGAGTATCCGGCAGCCGATAAAGCAAATAGCTTTGCTGGGTTTTGATGCCATGATTCAGGGGATACGAGCAGGGACACTGGAGCATCAGCCGACGATGTTAGAGCCTACATTGATCGTGCGGCACGCTCCTGTAATGGGTGTTGTTAAGCGAACACCTGAAATATTGCGCAGCCGCTAGCCCCCTAGTTATCAAGATTGTACTAAAGACTTGGAACAAGCCAAAGGAGAGATGATCGACTCTCCTTATTCGCTCAAACGCTTTTTACTTTAATCCGTTTCTTCCGGCTCTATTTCTTCAGGCTCAACCTCTTCTTGTAACTCCAAAAGGTTAATCGCAATTGCAACGAAATCGCTGTCGGTGATAATGCCGACTAATTGACCTTTTTCTACTACAGGTAAACAGCCAACTTTGTGCTTTTGCATGTAGAGCGCGCTTTCTTTTAGCCCTGCGATAGGAGAAACGGTCATGACTCTATCATTCATTACCTCTGAGAGAGGCGTGCTTAATGTGTACGATTGGTCATCAGAGATTTTGTGTAAACTGGATTCCTGTGCAGCCAGCACATCACGGTGAGTCACAACGCCAAGGAGTTTTTTATCGGCATCGACAATCGGCACATGACGAATATCATGTATCTCCATTAAAGCTTTGGCATCAGAAAGGTTTTGAGAGCGAAGCAGCGTATGAGGGTTACGCGTCATCATATCTTCGACCTTAATCATGGCAGCCTCCTGAGTTTTTATTTTATCCTCTTATAATATAGTCACTTTTTTACCCATGGTTTGAGAGCTAGGCGGTCTTTTAATCGCTTTGCTGTGAAATATTTAGTGTGGGCTGCTGTAAGCGGATTTAAACGTTTCTTACTGTGTAAGCTCTAGAAGGAATTACAATAATTCACATCTCTTTTCTTGCTATTGCGACCGACCGACATATACTAGTCGGCTGCGAAAAACTCGCCTTTATATCGTCATAGACCACAGCTGAAGATTAGGAACATGCAAGTATCAGATTTCCACTTTGACCTGCCTGATGAGCTTATCGCTCGTTACCCTCAACCTGAGCGTACAGCAAGCCGCTTGTTACAACTTGATGGCAATACTGGTGAGTTGGTTGATGGCTCATTCACAGACGTACTAAGCCAAGTGCAGCCAGGTGATTTAGTTGTTTTTAACAACACCCGAGTGATTCCGGCGCGTATGTTTGGCCGTAAAGAGTCAGGTGGCAAACTTGAAGTGCTTGTCGAACGCATGCTTGATGAAAAAAGCATTCTGGCTCACGTGCGTTGCTCAAAGTCTCCTAAGCCTGGCTCGACCATTATTGTTGGCGAGAACGACGAATACGCCGCAGAAATGGTGGCTCGCCACGATGCGCTGTTTGAGTTGAAGTTTAAGTCTGATAAGACGGTTCTTGAAATTCTGGAAGAGATTGGCCACATGCCACTTCCTCCATACATTGATCGCCCAGACGAAGACGCTGACAAAGAACGCTATCAAACGGTTTATAACCAAAAACCCGGTGCGGTTGCCGCGCCAACGGCGGGTTTGCACTTTGATGAGGTTCTTTTAGAACAGATCAAAGAAAAAGGCGCTGAATTTGCTTACGTTACTCTGCACGTCGGTGCGGGTACGTTCCAGCCAGTTAAAGTTGACAACATTAACGATCACCACATGCATGCAGAGTACGTAGAAGTACCGCAAGAAGTGGTTGAAGCCATTAATGCAACTAAAGCGCGTGGTGGTCGAATTATCGCTGTCGGTACAACATCTGTACGTTCACTTGAAAGCGCGGCTCAGGATGCGCTTAAGAATGGAACGGAACTAAAGCCATTTTTTGGTGATACCGAGATCTTTATTTTCCCTGGCTATGAATATCAGCTGGTGGACTGTTTGATCACCAACTTCCACTTACCAGAGTCAACACTGATTATGTTGGTGAGTGCATTTGCTGGTTACGAAAATACAATGAATGCCTACAAGCATGCGGTTGAAAACGATTACCGCTTCTTCTCGTATGGCGATTCAATGTTTATCAAGAAGAAAACGAACTAGCGCTTTGTCGTTAGTCGGCTTTTAAAATTAAAGAAATTTACGAGTGCTAGCAGTAGGCTAGGAAGTAACGCAGCGAATGCTGTTATTACCTCTCGCATGGAAAGGCGACCGCTCCTCATAGAGCATTTTAGCTCTGAATTAACCGTCAGACTGTTTCTCTGACACCCGGAGGCATCGTGAAATTAAAATTCGATCTTAAGAAGAAAGATGGTACGGCTCGTCGTGGTCAATTGACTTTCGAACGTGGCACAGTACAAACACCCGCATTTATGCCAGTCGGTACTTACGGTACTGTAAAAGGCATGACACCTGAAGAAGTCAAAGGCACGGGCGCTGAAATTCTTCTTGGTAATACATTCCACCTTTGGTTACGTCCTGGCCAAGAAGTAATGAAAATGCACGGCGACTTGCATGATTTTATGAACTGGCAAGGTCCTATTCTTACTGATTCAGGCGGTTTCCAAGTGTTTAGCCTTGGTGATATCCGTAAGATCACAGAAGCAGGTGTTCATTTCCGTAACCCTGTAAACGGTGACAAGATTTTCATGGACGCAGAGAAGTCGATGGAAATCCAAAAAGACCTTGGTTCAGATATCGTCATGATTTTTGACGAATGTACACCATACCCAGCGACTCACGCAGAAGCGAAAAAGTCGATGGAAATGTCATTGCGTTGGGCTCAGCGTTCTCGTGAACACTTCGATAAGCTAGAAAACCCGAACAACCTATTTGGTATTGTTCAGGGTGGCGTTTACGAAGACCTGCGTGACGTGTCAGTAAAAGGTCTGACAGACATCGGTTTTGACGGTTACGCTGTGGGTGGTCTTGCGGTCGGTGAGCCAAAAGAAGATATGCACCGCGTTCTAGAGCACACTTGTCCTCAGCTTCCAGAAGATAAACCACGCTACCTAATGGGCGTTGGTAAGCCGGAAGACCTGGTGGAAGGTGTTCGCCGTGGTGTCGACATGTTTGACTGTGTAATGCCAACGCGTAACGCGCGTAATGGCCACTTGTTTGTGACTGGTGGTGTGATCAAGATCCGTAATGCGAAACATAAAACGGATACAACGCCATTAGATCCACATTGTGACTGTTACACTTGTACCAACTACTCTAAATCATACTTGCATCACTTGGATCGTTGTAACGAAATTCTGGGTGCTCGTCTGAATACTATCCATAACTTACGCTACTACCAGCGTTTGATGGAAAGCATTCGTAAGGCAATTGATGAAGACCGTTTCGATGAGTTTGTACAAGAGTTCTATGCTCGTCGTGATCGCGAAGTGCCACCACTAAGCAAAGCAGAATAATTTTTAAAGCCTTTGGTATTTGCCAAAGGCTTTTGCTAATAAAGTGAGCGGACGTGCGTGATTTTTGAGAGTGTTGTCTCTAATAATGAGGCTCACTCTTGATTAAAAGGCGCGAAAGCCCCATTTGGATTATTAATAATAAATAATGAGGATATTTTAATGTTTATTTCTCAAGCTCATGCAGCAGCAGAAGGCGCACCAGCAGGTGGCGGTTTTGAAATGATTATCATGCTAGGTATGTTTGCGGTGATCTTCTATTTCATGATCTACCGTCCACAAGCTAAGCGTGTAAAAGAACACAAAAACCTAATGGCTTCTATGGGTAAAGGTGATGAAGTTCTAACTAGCGGTGGTCTAGTTGGTAAAATCACTAAAATCGCAGAAGACAATGACTTTGTTACTATCGAGTTGAACACAAACAACGAAGTAGTGATCAAGAAAGACTTCGTTACTGCAGTGTTACCAAAGGGTACGCTTAAGTCTCTATAAAACGGCTAAAGGATCCTCGCTGTGTTAAACCGCTATCCATTGTGGAAGTACTTGATGGTGGTGTTTACCATCGCTATCGCAGCACTTTACGCACTTCCAAATATTTACGGTGAAGATCCGGCTATTCAAATTACAGGGGCGCGTGGCGCCTCTGTTGATATGTCAACGCTGGATACTGTCACTCAAGCTCTTGATAAACAGGGCTTATCTCATAAATCCATTGCTCTAGAAAGTGGATCAATTCTTGTTCGTTTTAACGACACTGACACTCAAATCAGTGCCCGCGACATTATTAATGAAGCATTGGGTCGAGACAACATTGTTGCCTTAAACCTTGCTCCTTCAACACCTGATTGGTTGGAATCTATTGGTGCTACGCCAATGAAACTGGGCCTTGACCTGCGTGGTGGTGTTCACTTCTTGATGGAAGTGGATATGGATGCCGCAATGGAAAAACTCGTTTCTCAACAAGAAGAAGCCTTCAGAAGTGAATTACGCGAAGACAAAATTCGTTATCGCTCTATTCGCCCGTCGGGTAAAGATGCCGTAGAAGTTGTTCTTCGAAATGAAGAGCAGTTTGCGCAAGCAAAATCACTCCTGCAAAAGAACCACCCAGACATGACGTTCACTGAGTCAAACGCAGGCAGTCGATTTGTTCTAATCGCGACATTCACGGAGCAGCGCTTAACAGAAATTCGTAACTACGCCGTTGAGCAAAACATTACTATTCTGCGTAACCGTGTAAACGAATTAGGTGTTGCTGAGCCGCTGGTTCAACGTCAAGGTGCAAGTCGCATCGTTGTTGAACTGCCAGGTGTGCAAGATACCGCTCGCGCAAAAGAAATTCTTGGTGCAACCGCAACGCTTGAGTTCCGCGAAGTTGACGCAAGTGCTGACTTAGCAGCCGCAGCTAGTGGTCGTGCGCCAGCAGGTAGCGAGATCAAACTCGATCGTGATGGTCGTCCAGTTGTGCTGAAGAAACGCGTTATTTTAGGTGGTTCAAGCATCACTGACGCTAGCTCAAGTGTGGATGAATATGGTCGTCCACAGGTAAATATCTCGCTAGATAGCGAAGGTGGCAGCAAGATGTCAGCGTTCTCTAAAAAGAACATTGGCAAGTTGATGGCTACGGTATTTGCTGAGTACAAAGACAGTGGTCGCCGTACTCCTGACGGCCGAGTGATTTTATCTAAGCATGAGGAAGTGATTAACCAAGCAACGATCCAATCTGCACTTGGCCGTAACTTCCGAATCACGGGTATTGATTCCGCCGCTGAAGCGCACAACCTTGCATTGTTGCTTCGTGCAGGTGCCTTGATTGCGCCGATTTCTATTGTTGAAGAACGTACAATCGGTCCATCTATGGGTCAGCAGAATATCGATATGGGTATTCAGGCATGTATTTGGGGCATGGTGGCAGTTATGCTATTCACGCTGCTTTACTACCGCAAGTTTGGCTTTATTGCCAACATGGCTCTGATGGTAAACCTAGTATTGATCATTGGTGTAATGTCGATGATTCCGGGTGCAACAATGACGCTACCTGGTATTGCCGGTATTGTATTGACAGTCGGTATGGCGGTTGATGCGAACGTGCTTATCTTTGAACGTATTCGAGAAGAACTGCGTGATGGTCGTAACCCGCAACAAGCGATTCACCAAGGCTATGCGAATGCCTTCAGTACAATCGCCGATGCGAACATCACAACACTGATTACAGCGATCATTCTATTCGCTGTGGGTACAGGTGCTATCAAAGGTTTTGCGGTAACGCTATCCATCGGTATCTTAACGTCTATGTTTACAGCTATTATCGGTACACGCTGCGTCGTGAACTTGATGTATGGTGGTAAGCGCGTAAACAAACTGTCGATCTAAGGCTGGGAATTAGTATGTTTCAAATTCTAAAAGCGGAAAAAACGATCGACTTTATGCGTTGGTCGAAAGTCGCGTTCCTGTTATCCATTGTGATGATTGGTGCGTCTATCTTCACTCTATCTACCAAATGGTTGAACTGGGGCCTAGATTTTACTGGCGGTACGCTCATCGAAGTGGGCTTTGAACAGCCAGCAAACTTAGAGCAAATTCGTACGTCGCTAGAAGCTGAAGGTTTCGGTGATGCGACGGTACAGAACTTTGGTTCAGCACGCGATGTTATGGTTCGACTGCGTCCTCGTGAAGATGTCGCTGGCGAGACTCTGGGTAACCAGATTATTGCCGCGATCAAAAAAGGCACCGGTGAAAACGTAGAAATGCGTCGTATCGAGTTCGTTGGTCCTAACGTGGGTGACGAGTTGACAGAAGCGGGCGGCCTAGCGATTCTGGCCTCTCTTATCTGTATTTTGCTCTATGTATCGGTACGATTTGAGTGGCGTTTGGCAGCAGGTGCGGTACTCGCCCTGACGCACGATGTGATTATTACGCTTGGGATCTTCTCTTTGATGCAAATCGAAGTGGATTTGACCATTGTCGCCGCTCTGTTGACGGTTGTTGGTTACTCACTCAACGATACCATTGTTGTATTTGACCGTATCCGTGAAAACTTCCGTAAAATGCGCAAAGGTGAGCCTGCTGAGATCATGAACAGCTCGGTCACGCAGACTCTAAGCCGTACATTGATCACGTCCGCGACAACATTGTTCGTTGTTATCGCCCTCTTTACTCAGGGTGGTGCGATGATTCATGGCTTCGCAACGGCACTTCTACTTGGTATCACAGTGGGTACTTACTCTTCGATCTACGTAGCTTCTGCGTTAGCTCTGAAACTGGGTATTACTAAAGAACACTTGATGCCACCTCAAGTAGAAAAAGAAGGCGCAGAATTTGACGAGATGCCTTAATTCTCGTCACGCCTGAATGAAAGCCGCTGCTTGTCAGCGGCTTTGTTGTATTTGAGCGGTTATTTACTACGATTGGTATCAAATATGCGTACACGTAACAAGTTGATAAAAAGTGGACGAGACATCACTGATGAACTTGGTATCATTGCTCGAACAATAATAAGGAACCAAATTTATGCCACATTTACGTTTTCGTGCGGTTGAGCCTCAAACCGTTCAACCTCTTTCTAAATCATTGATCGACGCTCTGCAACCACATATGGATTGTCCACGCGAAGACTTCACTTTTGAATATATCTATACCACGTTTTTCCATGAGGGTGAGGTTAGCCCTGCCTATCCGTTTGTTGAGGTTTTGTGGTTTGATCGCGGACAAAAGGTACAAGATGAAGTTGCTAAGATCATTACTCATCAAGTTCGCGGAATGGTAGGTGAAGATATTGACGTTGCTGTTATCTTTACGGCTCTTAATGCGAGTGGCTATTATGATAATGGTGAACACTACTAAATAAGGAATGCCAATGAGGAAGATCATAAGAAAACCTGCTCGTTACATCTCTCTTCTAACTTTAGCGTTATCTTCTTCCATTGTGCATGCGAGCCCTTGGGAGACAAAGACTTCTCCCTCGGCTCATGACCCTAAAGCCATTGGCGGTTATGCGAATGGCTGTTTAGCTGGGGCAGCCTCTCTTCCTCTACAAGGGAAGGGCTATCAGGTTCTGAGAAGCGACCGCCTACGTTATTACGGACACCCTCAGACGGTGAGCTTTATCCAGCGTTTATCAGATCTGGCGTCTGATAATCTAGATACCACATTACTGATTGGTGATATGTCTCTGCCTCAAGGTGGGCGATTTTCTAAAGGTCATAAAAGTCATCAAACCGGGTTGGATATTGATATATGGCTCAGACTGGCTGACAAAAGGCTCTCAGCTCATCAATTACTTCATCCTAAGCCTTTAAGTGTTGTGAACATCAAGCAGTACAAACTCTTGAAAAAGAATTGGGACTTGCGTCATTTTGAGCTTATTAAATTGGCAGCGACTGACAATGACGTCGCGAGAATATTTGTCCATCCGGTCATAAAAAACAAACTGTGTATCACTGAAAGTGCAGGGGATAGAGAATGGCTTAGGAAGGTTCGCCCTTGGTGGGGACATCATTCTCATATGCATGTGCGCCTAAAGTGCCCCGCAGGTAGTGAAGGGTGCATTGAACAAGCTCCACCACCGGAGGGTGATGGTTGCGGCGCTGAATTACAAAGCTGGGAACCCAAACCAGTAACCCAAGTGGCGACAAAGAAGAGTGAAAACAAGCCTGTAAAAACGGTTAAGAAGAAAATAATAATGCCTGAATTGTGCCAGCAGCTTATCAACCAATCCTAGAGCTAGCGGGCGTATTCTCTCGTTTTTCAACCTCGTTAGCGGTCATCAGATATGTACAGAATTGATGATATTGTTGTTATGAAACTGGAGAAACATCACGCTATTGTCTACAGTGAATATTAGATGTACTAAACTGAAGTTATGTCAGTAATGCACTATAGAAGTGTCTCATAATCAGTATGTTGGATTTCATGACTTGTTATTCTATTGGTTATGCGTCATTCGAAGTGTCTACCCCAGATACTTTGACTTCCTAGTGGAATCTCGTGTAGTTGGTGAAGTGATTACAATATCTATAAACAGAAAAGATGGGCCAGCAGGATTGATGCCTATCTAAAACGTAAATCAAGGACTAGACCATGACGATGATTTGTGCAAAAGAGTTTGCAGGGTGGTTGAGACATAGATTTAGCAGTGAAGCGACTGGTGTATCAATATCTCGTGAGGATATCACCCATCTTACAGGTAGGCAGAGACTTGACCCTGGGTTTGTTTCTGATGTGCATTTTGAATTGATGCAATATGGGATGGCGTTTGTCACGAATACTAGCCGAGAAAACTATTACCTTATTCCAGTTTCAGAGGCATTAAATTGGCGAGAAAGACTGGAATACAATTTCGAAAAAGAGATGTTTTGTAACATCTATCCAATGGAAAAAATAGGTTAAAAAAAGGTCCAACTTTTCGTTTAAGTTGGACCTTTCTATTTTTACGCTAAACCTTGAATGATTACGAATTTCTCAAGTAACTCTTCTTCGGTTTCGATATGATTCGGGTCAGTGATAATGCACTTGGTAATTGGACAAACCGACTGGCATGTTGGTTTGTCATAGTGCCCCTTACATTCAGTGCATAAGTCTGGGTCTATCTCGAAGATAGACTCACCCATGCTAATAGCGCCGTTTGGGCACTCAGGGTCACACATATCGCAGTTAATGCATTTATCAGTGATCAGCAGAGCCATTTGTTATTCCCAAGCAAAAGTTACTTGCCAGTAGGGTTACGAGTGTCCTGACCAGCGTTTAGGTTACGCATAAGCAGGCCGTAGTCTAGATCCATATCTGCTGGAACTGGAATAAATACAAAGTGGCCATTGCCTTTTGCGTCTTCAATAGATTCTGACTTGCGGTTTTCCATCGCTTCCAGTGTGAAAACAACGTTGCCTTTTGGCGTCATTAACTCAAGGCTGTCACCAACAAGGAATTTATTCTTCACTTCTACTTCAGCCATGTCGCCACGACGTTTGCCAGTGAACTCACCCACAAACTGCTGCGCGTCAGATACTGAGTAGCCGTAGTCGTAGTTTTGGTACGCATCGTGTGTGTGACGACGTAGGAAACCTTCGGTGTAACCTCGGTGAGCTAGGCTTTCCAGCGTGCCCATTAGGTTCTCATCAAATGGCTTACCAGCTACAGCATCATCGATCGCTTTACGGTAAACCTGAGCAGTACGTGCACAGTAGTAGAACGATTTAGTACGGCCTTCGATTTTCAGTGAGTGAACACCCATCTTAGTCAAACGCTCAACGTGTTGTACCGCACGAAGATCTTTTGAGTTCATGATGTAAGTGCCGTGCTCGTCTTCGTAAGCTGCCATTTTTTCTTCTGGGCGGTGAGCTTCAGAAAGTAGAACCACTTCATCCGTTGGCTTGCCGCGACCGATGGTTGTTTCAGGACGCTCGTCTTGAATTTCGACAGGCTGAGCTTCAGATGGGTCAAATTTCTCAACGATATCGCCTGCGTCGTTTTCTTTGCCTTCTTCAACCTTGTATTCCCAACGACATGCGTTAGTACAAGTACCTTGGTTCGGGTCACGTTTGTTGATGTAACCAGAAAGTAGGCAACGGCCAGAGTAAGCCATGCAAAGCGCACCGTGAACGAAGACTTCCAGCTCAGTTTCAGGGCAGTGCTCACGAATTTCTTCGATTTCTTCCAGAGAAAGCTCACGAGAAACAATTACACGCTCAACGCCGTTTGCAGCCCAGAATTTAACCGTTGCCCAGTTTACCGCGTTCGCCTGTACAGACAGGTGAATTGGCATGTCAGGGAAGGCTTCACGAACCATCATGATTAGACCTGGGTCAGACATGATAAGCGCGTCTGGGCCCATTTCTACAACAGGCTTAAGGTCGCGGATAAAGGTTTTTAGCTTCGAGTTGTGCGGCTGGATGTTACATACCACGTACAGTTTTTTACCTAGTGCGTGTGCTTCATCGATACCGATTTGTAGGTTTTCGTGGTTGAACTCGTTGTTACGTACGCGAAGGCTGTAACGAGGCTGGCCCGCGTATACCGCGTCTGCGCCATAGGCAAATGCGTAGCGCATATTTTTAAGGCTGCCAGCAGGTGACAGTAGCTCAGGTACGAATGCTTTCTCAGTAGTCATGTATAATTCTCTTAGTCTGATCTCAAGTCAGGGTTATTCCACCAAATGGAATAAGGGCGCAAATTTTACGTTAATTTGTAGGAGATGACTAGGAAAAGAAAAAGGCTAGCTATTTACCTTAGCTAGCCTTTCTAGGGAGGGGTTATTTACTCACACTACTAGGTCGCTGATACCATTGATACCTAGCGTCAGTTTTATCAAACAAATAGTGCTGTTTGCGCAGCATTTGCCCACCGTCTCGAGTGATCGGCTCCCAAGCTATATTGGCTCGAGAGGTGCTCGGCTTAATTGTCATAATATCCATTGGGATAGAGATATAGAAGCCTTTGTTGTAGCTACCTTCTCCGTATTCTTCAGCAGTAAGGTTTGTCAGCGTTGCATAAGCGCCAACAGTGATCCCCGATTTAAACTGTTTGGAAAAATCGACTCGTGCTCCACGATCGCCACCTAAGAATTTACCCGCATATACTTTAAGCAATGTGTTATCTAAAAATGCCCATTGTGGCATGTAATAGGCCGCAATATGGCCAGTTGTGCCTTGGCTAAGAACATACCCCTGGCACTCAGGTTTAGACTTATTACAAACAGCCTCATCATAGAAGAAGTAATCTTCGGTGAACACGCCAAACTGAGAATCTGGATCGCGTTGGCTTACTATGTTTGCATCTAGGCCAATCGCCCAGTTAGCATCTAATGGGCGGTATAGAATTTCGCCCCCAACACCAGCAAACATCATTTCTAAATAGCCAGCATAGAGTTGGGTGTAGATGTTGTCTGTAGGTCGCTCAAACCAAGTTAACTGAAGGTGATTTAATCTCACAGGGTTGTCGTGTACATAGGCACGGAACAGAGTTCTAACTCGAGGAGTAGCGTAATTACGAACATGTGGTGAGTTTTCCACGTAATTAAACTTATCGTAGTTATCGACCAAGTTGAAGTAGATAGAACCACTGAATTCGATATTATCTGTTAGCCAAAGATTTGAGCTTGCATTGATACCTAAACTATATAAATAGAAAGCTTCGGGGGCTCCGATACTTTGTTTTAATGCAGGGTCTATACTGTAGTCCCACCTTTTTTTGGTAGAGGCGAGCGCTTCACTGTCCGATGTTTCAGGATTGGTTTTATCAAAGGCATCAGAAATTTCAGCATCATAAGACATGTAGTTAGCGGCATTGACGTACTTCTCTCGGTCTATCTTTGTTTCAGTCAGTGCAATACCATCTTGTTCTTCTATTACTTTAAAAACACGAATGTGTTCACTAGTGTTGTTGTTTAAAATTGCAGCTGTTCGCTCTAGGGCTTTTTCTCTGTCACGATATTTAGTCTGTTCACCTGAGACCGTGACAACATCGCCTTCTTGTCTAATTTCGTTTGATTGATAACCAGCGTTAGACTCGATTTGTTTAGCAACCTGGTTCCAATCTGTATTTTGCGCAGAAGGTCGAACCTGGGCTTGAGGTTTTTCATCATCTCGCCAGGTGGCTTCCATTTCATTGAAGTTGGTGTAGATGTTGAATCCAAGTGTCAACGTATCTCCACGTTGATAGCTGATTTTTGCATCTGCCCAATCGCCCAATCTGTAATTGATGCCGAAGTTCCAAGGTGTGTGTTGAGCAAGCACTTTACCGTGGACTGTAGGTAAGTCTTGGCTGTAGTCATTCCCATCATACTCAACCTTTAGACGAAGTGGTTTGTAGGGTGTTTGGTACTCTATTCCCCCAAATAGTGCAGTTGGACCTTTAAACCAGCGGTCAAAATCGACACTACCGCCAGAGCCTTTGTAATCGTCTGGTCGCGTACAATACTTGTCACTAGCTTTACAAAATGGGTTAGTGACAGCACCACTCTGACCCAAATATCCCCAGCCTAGACCAAAGCTGAAATCTATTGGTCCAAAACGTTTCGTAGCAGCGATGAACTCACCATCGAATAGTCCGGTACCGCCAAAATCCCTTACACCTATAGAAGTTTCAGGTAACCAATAACTTTCTTCAATTAAACGAATTTTAAAGTCTACGCCTTTGTCGGTGTATAAATTATCGCCACTGTAACTAGGGTCGTTGCTAAAATATAAATCAGGTACACGTGTATAGCGGATGGTCGTTTCTAACCAGTCCATAAGCTGTAATGAGACCATATAGTGGTGATAATCATCATTTATGTTTACACCAATATTAAACTCGCCTTCACTAGCCATACGGCCTGTTGGAGTTTGTAGCAAACCTGTTCCGCCAAAATCAGACTGAGATGTTTTCCAAGTAGCGTCAGACTCTGCTAATGCAATGGAGCTTAAAAATAAGCTAGAAATAGAAATAGATAACAAAGAGAGGCGCATTACTATTATAGTCCTTTTCTCATGCTAATTAGTTTGACGATTTTATGCTCTAATTCTCGAATGTCTTTATCGTCGGAATCGAAACCGAAGAACACGACACTGCCAGGCGTTAATTGGGTCGGTTCTTTATTCCAATACGCATAACCGCTACGAATGAAGTGACCATCTGAGTAGATAATCCAGGCTTCACTTTTGTGTGCACTAGATAGTTTGTTTACTTGCGATAAGTATTCTGACGCTGAAGAAGCTTGGTTTAGCTTTATCTTTTGTGGGGAGAATACAAGACCTTCAACCGTAAACGCTTCTTCTCTACTGGGTAAAAGTAGTTCGAACTTCCCACTAAGTCTTGGGTTTTTCTCTAGGGCTAACCTTATCAAGTCGTAATCAAGAGATACTTGAACTCGGTACCCAACATCCCAGCGCTTAATTTGATTGATGACCAGTTCAATAGACGTACGTAGTTTTTTCTTCTTTTGTGAGAGGTCTGATAGCTCTTCCAAAACGGAAGTTTTTAGTTGATTCGCCTCATTTTCTTTGGTTATGTCAAAAAGTTGTTTGTTCAAAGGGAAAGACAGCAGGTCACTGCTTTTTGAATGTTGTATTGCATCAGAGAGAACTTGCTCTAACCTCACAGACTGAGGGTATTGAAGTGTAATACCGTCGCTTGGGATTTCGACAACTAACTCATTAGCATATGCAGATACGGAACTAACGGCGATCAAGGCTGATAAAAGAGAACGTAATTTCATTAAATTAGCTACCGTCTGTTAAGAAAGGTTTGAGGATTTCAAGTTCAATAAACAAAGTGTCGGGAATTACCCACTGAGCACTTTTTACAACATTGCCTTGCTCATCAACCCAAAATTCATTTTCCATTGATTGCGAAGTATTCGGAAAGGTAACGGTTTCCAATATGTGGTGAGTGTTTTTGTTCCAAAGTACAGTGTTAATTGAATTGTCACCTAAGTAACGCGAAGTTACATCTGCTTTCTTGCTATAGTGATAGCCGGGTTGCCAATCGTAGAGTGCTTGCCAGTTAGCATTTGATGTGGATGGGCCTGACAATTGGTGAGATGAAGATAAGTTTACCAAATTAGCCTCTGGCAGCAGAAGAGTTTTAACGACTCTACCGTTTTCAGTGGCGATCATTGCTTTATCGGCAGAGAGCCATTTAAGTTGAATATTACCAGTTTCAGGGTTTTCTTCCGCAAGAGCGAGGACCATGAATATCTGTTGACCATCGTTGATGCGAGCATAAAGGCTCGCATATGGAAGAGCGTCTATCTCTTTAGCTGATAACTTTACATCACTAAAGCCAAAAAGCGCTTCTTTTACAGTTGCGTTGGTATCAGAAAATTTTTGGCTGCAGCCAAACAGAGAGAATAGAGATAGTATGAATATTAATTTATGGAACTGAGACATCCGTGAATCCAAGAAGCATTATCGTGCAGAACGCTAAAGCAATTACAAAAAAAACACCCCTAGACTTAGCTAAGGGTATTTCTTATTAGAAAAAATAATGATTACTGAGTACCGTCTGTACCAGAAGTGCCATCATTATTATCTGAAGCAACAACAGCAATAGCGGTAACAGCGACAGCAGCACCTACAGCAATCGCGGTAGTGGTTGCAACACCAACAGCAGCGGCTGAAGCACCAGCGGCACCAGCAGCACCAGCTGTAGTACTTGCTGTCGCAGCACCTGTAGTAGAACCAGTTGTAGAAGCCGCAGTACCAGTTGTTTCACCTGCTGCGAAAGCAGTTGAGGAAGCACCTAGTGCAACTAACATTGCTAGAGCAATATGTTTCATTGTAGTTCCTTGTAAATTCAAAAATTATCATCGATGAATTGTGCCTAAGCACACGAACATTCTATGAGTAAAGTTACCTATTGTAAAAGAAAATGTATGGCGAGGGATATTAAAATGGTTTATCTATTAAGAATCCAATTGTATACTGAGCGCCGAAACTATGGCTTTCTTGTATCAAGTTAATCTGAGCTTGTAATAGTCATATAAATGTAACGTTAGATTAATCTTTGATGTCTTTATATCTTTAGGAGTGAATTCGTATGCTAAGAGCTTTAGTTTGTTGTGGGCTGGTTGTCAGCTTAACAGCGTGTAGTAGCTCTCCAAGGCACGTAGAAGCTCAAGTCCCTTTAGTAAAAGAACAGTTTGAATCAATAGGAAGCAAACTCTCTGCAAAATATCGTGCTCAGCTAGAAAATGCTCAACAACGTGTTTTATTTCATCAAGAATATCAAGTAGAACTCGGAGGTTTTTATATCTCTAGCTTGGGGCAAGATTGTCGGAATTTAATCATCCAGAATATAGATGGTGTAAAGTCTCAACGAGTTGCCTGTGCAGAGCCTAAACAGTATCCAGAACAAATTCGAACTTGGTACCTGATTCCTAACATTATCCAATCTGCCTCACCGATTCAGCTTTGAATTTAGTACTCCGTTATGACCCACAAAATATTATTTCTAGCTAGTAATTTACTGTTTTCGTTCCCAATACTTGCGAATTCATCTTTTTCAGAACCAAGCAGTGCATTTCCTACTGTTTTTGGTCAGTCATCGCCATCTCAAGACTTGGTAACGACAACTCCTCCAAATCAAGCACTACTAAACGGTACTTACAGCGCTGAAAATAGGAATAACTTATTGCTGCCGGGTGAAACTGATGTCAGGAATTTATTACCTTCTAGTGGAGAGGGGTATCCGCCACCTTATGGGGCCAACTTGTTTGCTGGGGGCTATGAGTCCGAACGAACGGATGGTTTAAATGAAAATTACCTAATAGCGGCGGGTGATAAAATTAACATTTGGCTATGGGGAGCCGTTAACTTTTCTAATGTCGTGACGGTAGATAATCAAGGCAATATCTTCATACCAGAGGTCGGACCAATTAAGGTTCAAGATTTACGCGCAAGTGACGTTAACGCATATGTTACAGCTCAAATTAAAAAAGTGTATACCAATAACGTCAATGTTTATGTCAACTTGCTAACGTCAACGCCTGTCAGCATATTTATTTCGGGTCCTGTTGTGCGCCCAGGTCAATATGCTGGAATGGCATCTGACAGTATACTCTATTTCCTTAAGCGTTCAGGCGGCATTGACCCTGAACGTGGTAGCTATAGGGAGATCGTTGTTTTACGTGATGGAAAAGAGATAGTAAATATCGATCTATACGAATTTATTCGTACGGGTCTTATACCCTCTGTGAGTTTTAAAGATGGGGATGTGATTCTCGTTAAACCTCAGAAGGCGGCAATAACTGTTGCGGGCGGGGTAAGAAACCCATTTAGGTTTGAATTAGAAAATGTTCACTCTAAGGGTTTTACCTTGACAGATTATTCACGTCCTTTAGCGAAAATAAGTCATGTAGGAGTGATTGGAAATCGCGACACAGGACCATTTTCCTTATATATGCCTTATCAAGACTTTTTAGACTTTGATCTAAAAGACGGCGATAAAGTCATGTTTAACGATGATTTACACGCTCAAGTGATCGATGTTCAAGTGAGTGGAAGTTATTTAGGACCATCCTATTTTGCGGTAAACAAACGCACACGATTGCATGAATTGCTGAGCTATATTCCCATCGAGCCTGAGCTTAGCAACAACAAAGCGATCTACATTCTGCGAGAAAGCGTTGCAGCCAAACAAAAAGAGATGCTCGAAGAATCACTAAATCGTTTAGAGCGAAGTGTGTTTACCGCCCCTGCTTCTTCAGATGGGGAGGCAGCTATCCGAGCCAAAGAAGCCGAAATGGTGATGCAATTCACTGAACGAGCTCGAAAGATAGAGCCTCTGGGGAAAGTGATTGTTTCTGATAATGACAACATCGCTAATATTTTGCTTGAACAAGGCGATAAAATTGTCATCCCATCCCATACGGATTTGGTTCAAATTGGTGGCGAAGTGTTGATGCCTCAAGCGGTTGTTTATAATGCTAATGCAAACGTAGATGACTACATAGCGTGGGCGGGTGGTTTTACTGACCGTGCTGAAGACACAAGAATTGCAATTGTTAGAGCAAATGGATTGGTAGAGTTTGACAGTAAAAAGCCAATTGAAAAGGGCGATCAAATTTTAGTACTACCAAAAGTAGACACTAAGACTATGCAAGCTGTAAAAGACATCACTCAGATTATTTATCAAATAGCAGTAGCGGCCAATGTGGCCATTAACTAGCCATTAAGAATGAGAGTACTAGGTGAGTATCACTAATGGCTAAAGTGGAAAAGCGCTCGACGTTAAAGGTATGGGGAGATGTTATCTTCGCTATCTTTTTACGTGAGATAAAAAGTAAATCGAACGATAAATTTGGTGTTGCGTGGAGTGTTATCTCGCCCGTTGCGTTTATCTTTATGCTGTCTTACATACGAGGGCGTATGGATGGTGGAGAAACGCACGGTATACCAACCTTTTACTTTATGGTAATTGGTATGGTTCTGGTGCAGTTTTTATTGGGGTGCGTTGGTACAGTCTCTGCTTCCATTAAAAAAAATAAACCGTTATATGCTTTTCGCCAAGTACAACCTATCAGTTCTATTATCGCTATTGCCGGATTTGAGTTTTTAATCAAATTGTTTGTAGTTGCAGTTATTGCTGTGCTCGCCTACTTTTTGCAAATAGAAGGGCAAATTCATGACCCGCTAAAGGTGATGATAATCCTTTTACAGGTTTGGCTTATTTCCAGTAGCGTAGGAGTGATATTTTCATTGGCCTCTTGCTATGTGCCGGAAATAGACAAACTGCGTGAGTTGGCTATGCGACCGCTATTTTTCATCTCTGGGATTTTTTTTAGTTTACAAGATATCCCTCGAGAATTTTGGCCTTATTTAACATGGAATCCATTGTTACATGCGGTCGAGCTGGCACGCTACGCCGCTTACCCACAATATGGTACTGAAGGCGTAAGTGATTTTTTTCTAACAATGTCCACTCTGGTGTCAATGTTTTTTGCACTAGCCTGCTATCACGTTGGATGGAAACAGGCGATCAGCCGTTGATATAAAAGAATATTAGAATGACAGAACAAAGTGTAGAACAGCGATTCCAGCAGCTAAAAAAACAGATCAAGCCTGAGCAGTTTGATAGTGTGGAATGGTTAATGGCCAAGGCCGAACAAATTGAAGCAGACGATGCCGCTTTAGCTAAGCGTATTCTTGTTCGAGTTGCGAACTTAAAAAAGCATCAAGCTAATAAAAAATCACAAATCGTAACTTCTGTTACATCGCCGGGGGTAGTTAAGCCTTCTGTTGCCCAACAGTCGGAATCAGCGGCTAAAAAGATTGAAGTGGTAGAGCAAGAAAAGCCTTTAACTCATTGGCCAAAGGTATTAAAGCATTCCTACTTTTTTTGGTTGGTAGTGATTCCAACTATAGCTTTTGCTGGGTATCAGTTACTTTGGGCGACAGAGCGGTATGAAAGTCAAGCGCAAGTGATTGTGCAACAGCCAGATGGTTTAGCAACGATGGACGCGTCGATGGCGATTCTTTCCGGGTTGGGTGTATCTAATACCGGGGTATCTGATACCGAGTTGGTGAAAGCGTATATTTTGTCTAACGATATGCTTACTTACTTAGATAAAACTTTAAATTTGCGCGCGCACTATAGCCAATCTGGTATCGATCTATTTAGTCGTACAGATGAGGATGACTCTTGGGAAGAGTTGCTTGAGTTTTATCAACAACACATCAACGTTTATATTGACTCTAAATCAAGTATTGTACATGTTTACAGCCAGGCGTTTGATGCGGAATTTGCGCACAAGTTAACGCAAACCATTGTCGATCGCGCAGAGTGGTACATTAACTCCATCGGTCATCAATTGGCAGAGGCTCAGTTAGCGTTTATTCGTCAAGAACATCAGAATATTGAGTCAAAATTAGAGCAAGCACAGGTTAAACTACTCAACTTTCAGCGACGTCATAACTTGCTTGATCCAACAGCAGAAGGTATGGCAGTACAACAAATTACGTATGGTCTTGAAGGGCAAATATCAGCTAAAGAAGCAGAGCTAAAAGGCTTAGCCGCTGTGATGAGCGCCAAAGCACCACAAGTCTTACATACCCAAAACCAGCTAAATGCATTAAAGTCGCAACTTGAAAAAGAGCGAGGGAAGCTTTCGGACGATAGCGCAAAAGTGATGCCGCTCAGTGAGATACTTGCGAATTACACAGATCTTAAAGTTAAAATGGAGCTGGCGCTTCAGGCATATACGTCTTCACAAATTTCTCTTGAGAAGTCACGAATCGAAGCTTACCGACAGTTGAAGTACTTAGTTGTTGTTGAATCAGCAACTCAACCAGAAGAAAGTAAATATCCTGATAGCAGTTACAACATCTCTTTATTTGCAGCATTGGCAGCGATGTTGTTTGTGATAATAAAAATTATCTTTTCAACAATAAGAGAACTTAAATAGCCCTCCATCCCAATTAGTCGAATAATACAAATAAGTTGGCAATATGAACATACCAATAAAATCTGAATATAATCCCTACAACCGCAAAGGCATTATTTTAGCGGGGGGCTCTGGCACGCGTTTGTATCCACTAACTCAAGTTGTTAGTAAACAGTTGATGCCTGTTTATGATAAACCGATGATTTACTACCCACTATCTAACCTAATCATGGCAGGTATTCGTGAAGTATGCATCATTACGACGCAAGAAGAGCAACATCGTTTCAAACGCTTATTATCGGACGGTTCTCAATGGGGAATTTCGATTGAGTATGTTGTTCAGCCTTCCCCTGATGGTTTAGCTCAGGCATTTATCTTAGCAGAAGAGTTTTTAGATGGTGCGCCAGCCGCTTTAGTTCTTGGTGATAACCTCTTCTATGGTCATGATTTGGCAAAATCATTTCAGAATGCGAATCAGCAAGCCTCTGGAGCGACGATATTTGGCTACCATGTGGCAAACCCTAAAGCTTATGGTGTCGTCGAATTTGATCAAGTTGGACAAGTGATATCCATAGAAGAAAAGCCGCTAAATCCTAAATCTAACTATGCGGTTCCAGGTGTGTATTTTTTTGATAATCGTGTCGTAGAGTTTGCAAAGCAGGTCAAGCCTTCTGAACGGGGTGAACTTGAGATCACGGATGTAATCGAGCAGTACCTGCAATCAGGAGATCTTCGAGTAGAGTTGATGGGCCGAGGAACAGCGTGGTTAGATACAGGCACCTTAGATGATCTGCTTGATGCGGCGATTTTTATTCGTGCGATAGAGCAAAGACAAGGTCTAAAAGTCAACAGCCCTACAGAAGTCGCATACAGAATGGGCTTTATTGATGAGGCCCAAGTTCTTGATACCGCGGAGCCACTTAAGAAATCAGGTTATGGCGAGTACCTACTAGGGCTACTAGAGCATAAAGTATTTTAATATTTGAATAAGGGTAGGGCCTAGAAGAGGGTAAGCAACTTCTAGCCAGCATAATTCTATGAAATTTATTACAACAAAAATTCCAGATGTGAAAATTATCGAACCGCAAGTGTTCGGTGATGAACGAGGCTTCTTTATGGAAACCTTCCGCACCTCTCTGTTTGATGAGGTATGTGGAGGGAGAAAGTTTGTACAAGAAAACCATAGCAAGTCCAATCATGGCATTTTACGTGGTTTACATTATCAAACCGAGCATACACAAGGGAAATTAGTACGTGTGGTCGCTGGCGAAGTGTTTGATGTTGCCGTCGACATGCGTAGTGATTCGGAGACCTTTGGTCAGTGGGTTGGGGTTGTTCTCTCAGCAGAAAATAAACGCCAGCTATGGGTGCCAGAAGGCTTTGCACATGGTTTTTACGTGATGTCAGACCAAGCTGAGTTTGTATACAAGTGCACGGATTATTATCACCCTAGCTCTGAAGTTTCGGTTAAATGGGACGACAAGGAACTGGCAATAGATTGGCCGTTAGTGAATGAACAGCCACCAAGCCTATCAGCTAAAGATGAAGCTGGGTTTAATTTTATTGACGCGCCTAAGTTCTAATCGTGCAAAAAGATACTCCGCCTATCTCCTTTGTAACCGTATCACATGGTCATGTTGACTATGTGATTGAGCTGATAGAGTCGATTATTCAATATTGGCATTCATCGTTTGAGTTGGTTTTGGTCGATAATCTTGGCAGCGATGCTTTTGATGATTTGGTGGTAGAGTTTAACCAAAAACTAAAATACTCGGATTCATCAATCTCGCTGCACAAGTTGGAGAGGCCTCGGTCGTTTAGTGTGGGCAACAACTACGCGATTAGGCATGCTCGGTTTGAGTATCTATTTATCATTAATCCCGACTGTAGATTTATTGATCAGTCGGTACATCAGTGGTTTCAGCAAGCAAGTAAAAACAGTGCGGGTAAGCTCTACTATCCACGCCTGCTCAATAGTGACGGTTCGATACAGCAAAACTTTAATGAATGGCCTAATTTACCTAATCAAGCGTTGCGTCTATTTAAAGCAAAGCTAGGGTTGCCAACAGGACAAAAGCAAAAACGCCGAGATTGGTATTTTGCTTCGTCCATCGTGACAACTAAGTTAACGTTTAAACGACTTAACGGTTTTGAAGAGCTGTTTCCTTTATATTGCGAAGATGTGGCCCTCTGTCATAAAGCCAAGTTGCTAAATATCGCCTGTGAATACGTGAGCAATGTGAAAATGGTGCATCATTTGGGTGGAGAAGCTAAGCATAAGTATTTACGTAAAGCGATTGCCTCAAATGCCATATGGCGTTATGTGCGTTTGCGTAACTATATCCAGATAAAAATATTGAAGAATCGTTATGGCGGCACCTAGCATTGATATTGTATTAGCTAGTTTTAACGGTGAGCGGTTTATTGAACAGCAAATAAATTCTATACAAAGTTCGCTTAACTATCAGACTTTAGTCAGACGTATACTCGTGGTGGATGATGGCTCTAGCGACAGCACACCGTCAATCGTTACTAAACTGATGCAAACAGACTCACGCATAGAATTGCATGGCAACCCTGGGCCGGCCCACGGTGCAATGGCAAATTTCGCTTTTGGTTTGAGCTTAACACGCGCCCCTTATGTGATGTTGTGTGACCAAGACGATGTATGGCATCCGAGTAAAATTGATAAATCCTATAAAGCCATTGTTGATAGCGACGTAAATAGGGTAGCTCTCCCGCGATTAGTCTTTACCGATAAAAGAATTGTCGATGAATCATTAAATGAGCTCTACCCAAGCTTCTTTGATTTTCGTAACATATCGAGGCAGTGGCATAGCTCTATAGAGCAGTTAATGCAGCAAAATGTCGCCTCCGGCTGTACGATGATGCTCAACCGTCCACTTATTGAATTAGCTATGCCGATTCCAAACAACGCCTTTATGCACGACTGGTGGTTGGTCTTGGTGGCCAAGCTGAAAGGTGAGGTCATATTTATAGATGAGCCACTAATGGATTACCGACAACATGGTAACAATACCATCGGTGCCCAAAATTATAGTTGGCGTTATCTTGCGACTCATATGACGCATCACCTAGACAAGTTTGCCTGCTATTTATGGAAATCGGCTGATCAAGCTGCGGAGCTTAATCAACGTTTCAGCAATAGCCAGATAGAGCAGAGTGCGTTTGCCAATTTACGTCGGTATGCGTACTTTCCAAGATTATGGCTTTTTGCCAAAGGGAAGCTGCGACAACACAGTTGGAAAGGGCAGGCTGCTTTGTTTGTAACTTTGCTCAGAAACAATAAACGAATATAAAAAAGAAATTAATCATGAAAGTACTGATCACGGGCCAAGGTGGCCAACTCGCATGGGAGCTAGAACAAAGCGCGCCTTGTGATGTAGAGTTTATCGCACTTAGCTCGCAATCTCTTGATATCACCCAAAAAACTCGAGTGTTTGATGCTGTTAACACTCACCAGCCCGATATTGTCATTAACGCCGCAGCCTATACTGCCGTTGATAAAGCAGAAACAGAGCCGGAAATCGCTTATGCAGTCAATGAACAGGGAAGTGAACATTTAGCCCTTGCCTGTAAAGAGCTGCAAATTCCACTTATTCATATCTCTACTGACTTTGTTTTTGATGGAGAGAAAACAACGCCTTATCAAATTGATGATATGCCAAACCCACTGAATGTTTATGGTGACTCTAAGCTAAAAGGAGACATCAAGGTTGGCAATGTTTTAGGCTCTGATGCAACGATTATTCGTACCGCTTGGGTTTATTCGGCTCACGGGAATAATTTTGTAAAAACCATGCTACGTTTGATGCAAGAGAAAGATAAGCTGGGTATTGTGTACGATCAAGTAGGTAGCCCTACCTGGGCTAAGGGCCTTGCAGAAGTCATCTGGCAGCTTGCCAAGCAGAAATGCTCTCAAAAACAGCTTAAAGATCAAAACAACACTAGCCCGCAAATTCTCCATTGGACAGATGCAGGGGTTGCCTCTTGGTACGATTTTGCTGTTGCTATTCAAGAACTCGCGCTTGAAAAAGGTCTGCTAAGCCAATCTATTCCGATAAGACCTATCCCTGCTAGTGCGTATCCAACGCCGGCCAAAAGGCCAAGCTTTAGCGTCATTGATAAGTTTGCAGCAGAGCAAGCTAGTGGCATTGAGGCTACACATTGGCGTAAACAGCTTTCACAAATGATGGACAGGCTCGTTTAAATTAATGAGTCGACATTAAACGCAATAACAAAGTAAAAAGAAATAAAAAAACTATGAAACAACGTAATTTATTGGTAACGGGTGGCGCAGGTTTTATTGGCGCTAACTACGTACATTATTGGCTAGAACAATACCCAAATGACAAAGTCGTGGTACTGGATGCTCTAACTTATGCAGGTAACAAAGCAAACCTTGATAGCGTAGAAAGCAACCCTAACTTTGTTTTTGCCCACGGCGATATCTGTGACACAGGTTTAGTTGAGCAGTTATTGAAAGAACACCACCTTGACACAATCGTACACTTTGCGGCTGAGTCACACGTTGATCGCTCTATTACTGGTCCCGATGCGTTTATCGAAACCAATATCTTAGGCACGTATAGTTTGCTTAAAGCAGCCAAGAAAGTTTGGATTGATGAGCCTGTATCGGAAGGTAAAGCTCCGCTACCACACCGTTTCCATCATGTTTCTACCGATGAAGTGTACGGAACACTGGAACCAAATGACCCAGCGTTTACCGAAGAAACCGCATACGCGCCAAACTCCCCTTATTCTGCGAGTAAAGCGGCATCGGATCACTTAGTACGTGCTTACCACCATACCTATGGATTAGAAGTCACCACTTCAAACTGTTCAAATAACTACGGTCCTTTCCACTTCCCAGAAAAACTGATCCCACTCATTATCACCAATATCCTGCATGACAAACCATTGCCAATTTACGGCGACGGACAACAGATTCGTGACTGGCTATTCGTAACCGATCATGCTCGTGGCATTGATTTGGTGCTGAATAAAGGCCGTTTAGGCGAAAACTACAACATTGGTGGCCACAATGAGTGGGCGAACATCGATATTGTTAAAGTTGTTTGTAAACTAATGAACGAAGCATTCGCAGCGGATTCTACACTATCTACCCGATACCCTCTCGCAAAAGCAGCTATGAAAGGCGAAAGTGAAACACTTATCACTTATGTAACTGACCGTGCTGGTCATGACCGTCGTTACGCCATTGACGCAACTAAAACCAACAATGAGTTAGGTTATAAGCCTGCTGAGTCTTTTGAAACAGGAATTAAAAAGACGGTTGAATGGTACTTAGGAAACGAAGCATGGTGGAGCCCACTATGCAAGAAGTAAGTGATGTGTTAGTTGAAGATAAAGAGCATTATGAGGTAGCTTACTCAATGTCATTAGATGAACAAAATATTCAGTTGATCCGCGAATCAGGACTATTTGATCTCGAGCATTACCGAATGCTTAACCCTGATGTAGCTGAAGGTGAAGAGATTATTCACTATTACTACAATGGCTTTAAAGAGCGGAGAACTCCTTCTTTCCTGTTCTCACCTGAGTACTATCTAAATTCAAATCCAGATGTTTTAGACTCTGGAATGAAACCGCTCTGCCATTATGTGTTATTTGGTGAAACGGAACACCGAAATCCTTCCCCTTATTGTGAAATTGGCTACTTATTGGAACAGATTCAAGAGCTCAAGCACAATAGTGGATTGTCTTATTTCTACGCTTATGAGAAAAGTGAATTAATATCTGCGCATCCGTATTTTGATATTGAGTACTATCTAGAGCACAACCCAGATATCGCAGCGAGTGATGTATCCCCGTACAATCATTTCCTAAATACTGGCGTGTATGAAGGGCGCAATCCTAGATTCGATATCAATATTGTCGATTACTGTGAAAGGTTTGATGTCAACCGTAACGAAATAAACCCATTCTTACACTTTATTGAAGTGGCGGGCTCTAAGTATCTAGAGGAAAACAAATCTGCTGAGAAGAATAACTCTGTAGCAGAAGCAGTCAATTACAGACAAAAGGGGCCTGGTTATGAAGAGCCGGACTACCTAGACTACAATAGTTTAGAACCTAAAGTAAAAGCTCTCGCATACTATTTACCTCAGTTCCACCCGTTTAAAGAAAATGACGAGTGGTGGGGACAAGGCTTTACTGAATGGACTAATGTAACCAGAGGTATGCCTCGTTTTAACAGCCACTATCAACCTCACTTGCCAAAACACTTAGGTTATTACGATCTAAGAGTAAAAGATGCAATGTTGGAGCAAGTTCGCTATGCAAAAGCCGCTGGTGTACATGGCTTTTGTTTTTATCATTACTGGTTTAATGGTAAGCGTATCATGGAAAAACCTGTGAACATGCTGCTAGAAAATCCAGATATTGATATGCCTTTTTGCATCATGTGGGCAAATGAGAACTGGACCAGAACGTGGGATGGTTTAGAGAACGACGTTCTTATAGCGCAAGACTACCTAGAAGAAGATGATATACCCTTCATTAAAGATTTAGGTCGTCACTTCCAGGACAACAGATATATTCGAATAGACGGAAGACCACTATTCTTTATTTATCGTCCAGGCATTATACCAAGCGCTAAAGCGACTATAGAAAAATGGCGCAAGTTATGTAAAGAAATCCTCAATGAGGAACCGCTATTTTATATGGCGCAAGCATTTGGCGATAATGATCCTGCCATTTTTGGTATGGACGGTGCTATAGAGTTTCCTCCACATAAGATTGCGGCTGGACTTGGTGACAACTCTCGAGAGCAAGGGTTAATCGATAAAAATTTCCAAGGTCACTACCCTTCTTATGATGCACTCGTCGAATCAAGTCTTTCTGAAGATGAAACACCAAACTTCCCACTCATAAGAGGTGTCACGCCTAGTTGGGATAACGAAGCACGCAAACCAGGAAGAGGGATGGGATACGTCGGTTCTACTCCTCAGAAGTACGAAAATTGGTTACGAGCAATTAAAAAGTACGCATTGAAAAACCCAATCGCAGAAAAAGAGAGCTTTGTTATCATCAATGCTTGGAATGAGTGGGCAGAAGGCGCGCATTTGGAGCCTGATGTGTATTGGGGAGCGGCTTATATGAACGCTACCTATAGAGCAGTGCATGACATATCTGAATCTCAGGATAAACTTAAGTTAATTCTGGTGGGCCATGACGCATACAAGCACGGGGCTCAACTGCTGACACTGAATATTTTTAGAACTCTACGTTCTAAATTTGGAGTTGATGTTACCTGTGTATTACTTGATGGCGGTCCTCTTGTCGAAGAATACAAAAAAGTAGGGCCAACAATTGTTGCTAATGGTAACTTAGATGAGTTTGCTCATATCGTTAAAGAGTTGAATCGAGACTCACTATTTAAGCATGCTATTTGTAACACGACCGTTACGGGGCTTTGCACAAAGGTATTAGCTCAAGAAGGTATTAAATCAGTATCCTTAGTCCATGAACTTTCTACTTTGATCAATGAGTATGCCTTGCACGAGCATGCCGAAACTATCTCCAATGAAGTAGAAAAAGTTGTTTTCGCTGCCGACTTTGTTAAGAGCTCTTTTGAAAGCTTTGTTGGTGATCTGGCAGAAAAAGCCGTTGTTAAGCCTCAAGGCATATATCAAAAACTTGTTAGCAATAAAAACGCCAAAGAGGAGTTAAGAAGGAGACTGGATCTACCTTTGGATTCAAAAGTTGTAATTAACTCTGGGTTTGCAGACTTACGTAAAGGGTTTGACTTATTTATCCAAACCGCTAAAGAGAGTGTATCCCTTGATAATAGATACCACTTTGTTTGGCTGGGTAACATAGAACCTTCACTAGAGAACTGGATCTTAAAGGACATCAAAGGAACAACGTTTGAGAAACACCTCCATATTGTTCCATTTACTAAGGAAATTTCGCTTTACCTACAAGGTGCTGATGTCTTTGCAATGACCTCAAGAGAAGACCCATTTCCGTCAGTAGTATTGGAGTCGCTTGCATTAGGTACGCCTGTTGTTGGCTTTGAAGGCGGTGGTGGATTTACCGATGCTCTTGAAAAAGACTATTTTGGTGAACTTGTCCCTATGGCTGATTGCACTGCATTTGCGAAGGCAATAGAAAACCAAATCACGAATGACAACCTGGAACATCAAGAAAGTCGCGCGATCTTAGCGTCACAAAAATATGATTGGGCTGATTATGTATTTAGCTTACTCGAGTTACTAATACCAGAACTCAAACGAGTCAGTGTGGCGGTACCGAATTACAATTATGAAGATCATATCGCAGCTAGATTGAAGTCGATATTTGAACAGAATTATCCGATCTATGAACTTATCGTACTGGATGACAAATCCCCCGACAATAGTCTTGATGTAATTAAATCTGTCGCCAAAACCTATAACCGAGAGATTGATCTGATCGTCAATACAAAAAATTCTGGTAGTGTTTTCAAGCAATGGAAAAAAGGTGCAGATTTAGCGAAAGGAGAATTCCTTTGGATCGCAGAAGCTGATGATCTGGCCGAACCAGAGTTTTTGTCAACAATAATGGCGGGTGATACCAACTTTACAATGGCTTACACTGATTCTAAGCAAATTGATGAAAATGATAAACACTTGGCAGATGACTATCGCTATTACTATGATTCTAAAATGAAAGAGCTTTTAGACAACAATACAATCGTCGATGGAAAAGAGACAATTGAAAAGTGCCTAGCCGTAAAAAATCAATTTATGAATGTTAGCTCGGTTATTTTTGATGCAAAATCAATGTCTGATTGCTTCAATAAAAACATGAATAACATTTTAAAATACAAAGTTGCTGGTGATTGGTTTGTATATATTAACTTGCTTAGTCAAAAAAATGCTAATTGTAAGTTAATATCAAAAAACCTCAACACACACCGCCGTCATTCTGGTAGTGTTACTAAACGAAATTATGATATTCAACTTGATGAAATAAATTCAATGCAAAAAATTTGTCGTGAAATTGTTAACATTAATGACAGTGAGCAAATAGAATATCTAAGAGAAGTTGAAATGGTATTAAAAGGATAATATGTTATGATGAAACCTATTTTGGTAAGAGCATTTGGTCGTACTGGCACAACACTTCTTATGCAACTTTTAGGCACCTCAAAAGAAACTTTGGTTCCTAATGGTTACCCTTACGAGTCTAGATATCTAACTTATTTTTGTAGAATGTCAAATTTGATGGACGATAGATACCCAGATCAAACATTTAAAGATGGAAATGTACTCGATTTCTCTCATAATACTCTAGGAAATTGTCCTTATAACTTTAATGAACTAACTGATGGAGATAATCTTAGAAAAAAACTTTTTCAAGGTCTTTGGAATCAATTTTCAATATCTGTTAATGAGTCATTGGATAGAAACTACGTATACTATGCAGAAAAGGTGGCTTTAGAGCTAGCCCCTCGAATAAATATCTGTATACCCGAAGTGAAAAATATTTTTTTGGTTCGAGATCCTAGGGGGGAGCTAGCTTCAATAATGTCTTTCAATAACAAAAGAGGATTTAATGGTTTTGGTTGGCTAGACGACGATACGGAAGAAACATTTGGACAACGTATGATTGAAACTAGAATTCAGTATTTTAATACCCTACTAAGCTATGGAGAGGATAATAAGAACATTATTGTTCTAAGATTTGAAGATATAGTTTCAGATTTAAAACAAACTTCAGAAAAACTATCTAAATTCTTAGGTGTTGGGCTAGATTACAGAATGGTAGAAGAAAACACTAAAAACATGAGCCATCACATGACTAGTAAATCAACAATAGAATCTAGGGATAAATGGAAAAACGAACTAAAACATTCAACCATAGAGATGTTTTCCAAAGAAATGGAACAACAGTTAAAGGGATTCGGATACGTGTGATGTAATAGTTACTACGATATGCATAAGGGATGATTAGACTCCAGCTTTCTATTTTTACTTTGCTTATAACATGGTAGTAGGTTTGAAAATCTGTTCTTAAATCGGTCATGACTCAAAACAGTTGAATCGTTGATAAAACTTACGCTCTATAATGCCCCGATGACCTTGTCATACATTACTTCTGATTTGGAAAAGCCTATGGCTTTGCGAACTAAACGTTTTAATCTAGAGCGCAATGTTAGATTAAAACGTTCGATGCGTTGAGTGAAGTGAAGCGCTTACCTGCGATGTGTTTTTCTTTCGGCAATGTACGAGAGTAGACATTGAAGTCATTCGTGCAAAAGAAACAGATATCAAAAGCTGACAGCAAATCTAACATGGTGAGCAGAGCGTTAGAGTAGCGTTTGCCAAACGCATGGGCAATCACTCGTTTATAGCGTGGTTCCCATGCATACTAGAGCCAACGACGATTTTTCTTACTGCTGACAAATGACCATCGTTCATCGACCTCGCAGATGAGTTCAATATTCGCTTTGCCGAAAGGGGACGTCGTTACTTGTCTTGGCGAGAGCTTTTTAAAGTGGCTTTGTTTCCTAATTCAAAATCAGGTAAAACGAGCCTAATATGACTAATTATTAGGCGATCACTGTCGTTTCAGGCATACCTAGCCCTGTAAGCTTGTTTAACGCTTTTATCATGGCGTAAGTTTCGCCAACTTGGGCATTGTAATTTCTTAAGCTTAATGTGCCGCCGAGCAGTTTCTTCACGCGAAACATCGCCGTCTCTGAGAGTGAACATTTATGGTAGCCGTACTTCTTTTTCCAATGCTTATTTGAACCATATAGCTTCTGACAGCCAACCGCTAGATTGCGGGGATGACCTTGCTTCCAGAAGGCAGCCCCTTCCCTCGGTGGAATGAGCAGTACAGCTTGTTTGATGCGAATGGCTTCGTAGCACAACCTTGTGTCATAAGCACCATCGCCAGATATCTCTTTGACCCTTCGGCGGGTCTGTTTTAGCAAATTTGGAAGCACTTCACCGTCGCTCACATTCAATAAACTCAACTCAGCGGCAATGATTTCGTGCGTATTTGTATCGACCGCTAAATGTAACTTTCGCCAGACACGGCGCTTCCTGTCAGTGCCATGCTTTTTGACTTTCCATTCGCCCTCACCGTAGACCTTTAGCCCTGTAGCATCAATGGCCAAATGTTGAATTGTTCCTTTAGTTTTTGTCGTGAATGCGACGGTGACCGTTTTAGCTCGCTTGCTAATGCATGAATAATGAGGGCATGACAACGGTAATTGAGCGAGCTTAAAAATAGAGTAGATGAATCCTTGGAGACCTCTTGACGGCATTGAAAATATTCGTTTAACCATAAGGGCCGTCGTAATGGCTAAATCACTAAACAAGCGGGGCATTCCACGGTTTCACGGCTTGACTTGCTTCCATAGCTGAATGGCTTCTTCATTCATCCATCCCAAATGTCAGTGAACCGCGATTAATTAAAGCTTGGTTATAGTGTTTCCAGTTGGTTGTTTTGTAGCGAGGCTTGGCCATTGATCTACGTATTTTAGTGAACTTAGCTGATCAGATCGTAGGTTGATGATTTAGTTCCCTGATTTAGGAAACAAAGCCTTTTAAAGTACTCAGTACCGTGTTGTATGCAATATTCAATACCCGTCTAGTTTCTCTTACGCCAGAAGTGTGTTCAGATTCCGTTCGATTACAGAAACGACATTTTACTTGAATAATTGCGATAGGTATTTACGAGAAAATGTAGATAATATCACGATTCAACAATCTTGAGCCATGACCGTCCCTAGCAATGATCGGCACGCGTTAGCAAAAGCGAAACATGTTCATATATCCGAACCAGATTTATGCTATTTTCATCAACCATCTAAATACAATGTCGAGCTAGCAAGCCAAGTAAAGCGTATTTATCAAGGAAAGTGGGTGGTGCTGGAAATGGATGAAAAGTCTTTTACTCACCGTGGGTTTCAGCGATCATTAGATACATTTTTAAAACTGTACGGTTCCCCATCGTATTCACCAACTCTTCAGTGTGGAACCTAGGATATTTACATAGCTTCGCTTGATCGATTTATAGCAATGAGAAAAACCATGTCTTTCCTAACAATCTTAAGAAAAATCAAAAACAAACTCACTGGCGGTGGTGTTCATCCCTCTGCACATTATGAGTATCACCTAGATGCATGCTTTAACCACGTAGTAAAAGGCTGGGCCTATAAAAAAGCATCCCCACAACAACCGGTCCATGTCGCGTTTAAAGTGGGTAATCGTACGTTTTGTGAGGTCATGGCTAACGAGTCAAGAGACGACCTCATTACCGCTAACCTTCCAAGCAAAAGCTGCGCCTTTTCAGTGTCGCCAGACTTACCTCAGGCATCACTCACACCCACTCTTGCAGACTTATACTTGGATGGTGTTAAGGTAAATGTAGAACCAATAGTGTTCGCCATGGACTACCAAAAGCTCCTTTTCTCCTTACAGCATCAGTTATCAAGTCTCGATAAATCCGATGAATAAGCCGTTAAAACAACAGGACGTGTAAAATACTCAAAATATTTGACGTTTAATAATTGAATGGGAAAATAGGGTGTTGTATTTTCATGGGCTTGGCTTTAGAACAACACCTTAAGCATCAAAAAAATAAACTTAAAATTAAATAAAAAGTAATAATAAACAGGCGATTAGATGGCTATCGAATCATTACAGCAATTGGGGGCGGTTTTTTTGGCTCCTGTTCTGACCTATTTCAACAAAAATCTCTTTGAACAACGGCCTAAAGACAGGCCCCTCTTTTTCTTAGCACGGGAAGGTTATTGGTTAGAGCGATCATTTTCCCGCTACGCTTTGGGGCAAGAGGAACCTGTTGAGACTCGTTACTTGCTTGTATCGCGTGCCTTTCTCTTCAAAATTGGCTTAATCGAACCTAAAACGCATGCGTACTCACTTAATTTCAAATTCTCTGGAACAATGTATGAACTACTGCGCACGCGTTTTATGCTCAGTGATGTTAAGATTAAACATGTTTTTTCAGAGAAAGAACTAAATCAAAAACTGCTTCTACCTAATGATCTAGAAAAGGTTTCTGATATGCTTTGTACGAGAATTGGGCAGCTTGCTCCTGTCATCCGTCGTTCAAGTGACGCTTATCGAGAATACCTGATTCAATTAGGTTTCTTTGAGCACGATACTGTCGATGTCGTCGATGTCGGCTATGGCGGAACTATACAAACACTGTTGAGTTTAATCTTTGATATCAACACTGTAGGCCATTATCTTATTGCTTCAAAACCTGATGAGAAACAAATTGGAACAAAATTGGCTTCAATGAAGGGTTACTTAAAAGAAGGCGTGAAACTGGGTGATGGGTATATCCCGTTAGATCGTTCTATGTTCTTAGAAGGCCTGTTAACCGCACCGAACGGCCAGTTCCAAGACATTCGTTTTAGCCCACTGCGACACAGTACATTTGATTACTACTATGGGCGAAAAGTCTCGAGTCAGCATAACTTCCATTTATTAGAAACGGTTTGTAATGGCGCGTTGAATCAAATGGATGAGTTTGTCACGCACGGCATTGAGTTCACAAATCAAGAAATTGAAGATTTATACACCAATTTTGTCACCAAAAAAGGCATGCTACCTCGGGTCAGCTGGCCGTTGTTTGAAATCGACGATGACATAACTAGTGAAGGCACCGTGAACGGTATTGATTTTTTTGGGTTGAGACTATGAATTACAGAGCATTAATTAAACAACGTTTCCCTCGAGCTGAACGTACTTTGCGCCATAATCCAAAACTCATGCATTTGGCCTTAAAGGTAGAGAACAAGCTACTCACTCGTAAACTTAAAAAGCACACTGAAGCACTTAGCGGACTGCATAACGATATCAGCACTGATCAAGTGCCACTTCTTCAGGATGCTAAAAAGCACGGTCTGTTTGACTTTAATTGGTATTGTGAAACACAAAACCGCCAGTTTTCATCCGAACAACAGGCGTTTTGTGACTACTTAAATAAGAGCTGTTTTTCGGCGGTAAGTCCAAGCCCTGCCTTTGATAACTTAACCTACCAAAAACATAGCCTAGACGTATACCACGCAAACGTTAGTCCACTTGCGCATTACCTTTCTGCTGGGCATCTTGAAGGGCGTATCTCTGCTCCTTTTTCGCCAAAGTGGACTCCGACACAATCTATTGAAATCACACCGGATAAAAAACGCATTGCCGAAGCAAAAGTTGCGGTCTGCTTGCATATTTTCTATGAAGATTTTATATCGTATTACGCTAAATGCTTAACAGACTTTCCGGTCAAGGTAGATTTATTAATAAGCGTCAGCGACAAAGCGTTTGAGAGTGAGATAACCAAGCAACTTGGCTCTCTCGATGCAGTGAAGAACATCGAAGTTGTCGAAGTTCCTAACCAAGGGCGTAATTTTGGTCCGATGTTGGTTGAGTTTGGACAAAAGCTGATGGATTACGATCTATTTTGTCACCTGCACTCTAAAAAATCCCTGTACTCTGGTCGCCCTCAAACCCAATGGGCCGACTATCTGGGGGAGTTCTTACTGAAAGATCACTATGTTGTTACTAGAATGATCACGCATATGCTCAACGTTGAAGAGTGTGGCATTTATTACCCAACATCATTTGCTATGATGCCAGACTGGGTAAACCACTGGCTGAAAAATAAACCGTTTAAGACACCTTTCTTTGAAGAGTGGGGATTGGATGACCATACTGAGTTTCTTCCTTACCCTGTAGGGGGGATGTTTTGGGCAAAACCTAAAGCGCTCCAACAGTTGCTCGATAAAAGCTACGAATATTCCGATTTCCCGCAAGAGCCATTACCTAACGACGGTTCGCCTCTTCATGCCCTAGAGCGCTGTATTGGACTATTGGCAGAAAAAAATGGGTATTCTCAGCTGTTTTTCCATCCTGAGCTGGCACGTTTCACATATGACAAAAGCTATATTTTTGCCAATTATGTCTGTAACAAGGAGCAGTTATTACATAAGCTGCAACCTTTCGAGATCATCTCGTTTGATGTTTTTGATACTTTAGTAAGACGAAGCCATTATGTGCCTGATTATGCAAAGCTTAAACTTGGTAAACAGTTGGTTAATGATGGGCTGTTTTCATGCCCTCATGAGTTTGTAAAAGCTAGAAACGAAGCTGAATTCAAAGTAAGACAAGGCAAGCACTTTCAAGGTGATGTGAGCATTTTTGAAACATATGAAAAAATGGTCGACCTCAATTCACTCCCTGAAGGTAGTGCAAAACAGTACGCGGATCTGGAGTTTGCGTACGACCTAGAGATGATTGAGAGTAAAGATGAAGTTGTCGACATCTTAAACCAGCTTATCGGTATGGGTAAGGAAGTCTACATTGTCTCTGACACTTACTACGATGAATACCAAATTCTCTTAATGCTGAGAAAAGCTGGCGTGACTAACGGATACAAGCTTTTTGTCTCAAGTGAGCGTGGGTTGCGCAAAGACAATGGCACAATGTGGTCATACATCAGTGACAATCTCAAAGATAAAACGCGTTTCGTTCATATCGGAGACAACGCGGTTGCTGACGCTCAACTCCCTGGAGATTTTGGCCTTGCCAACCTGCATATTTTAAACCCAATCGATAAATGGCAGGCCGCTGGTTGGAGCAACCCTTTCACAGGCGAGAACGAACTAAACGAACAACAGATTTTAAAATGGGGCCCTTTGATCAGCCAGTTTGGCCGGTTTCCATTTTTAGGTGAATAAGAACATGAAACAAACGATTTATCTGCACGTTGGCCCTCATAAAACAGGGACAACTGTGATTCAAAAAGCGAGCTTGGACAATAAAGAGGTCCTAGAAAAGAACAATGTTTCTTATCCACTTCAGTTTTTTAATCATATTGGCCATCATGATCTTGTGAATATTGTGAGAAGACGAGCCATTAATGACGAAGATATTGAAAAGCTAAAAGCATGTGGATTAAACATTTTGTTATCAAGTGAGAATTTTATTCACTTCACCGCTCAAGATTATGCTTACTTATATAGTAGTCTAGAGAAAGACTTCGATATCAAAGTAATCTATGCATGGCGACGTTCAAGCTTGAAAATGTATTCTCTTTGGCAAGAATCTGTAAAACATGGAGGATGTGAACCCTTTCACTCATTCTTCTATCGAGATTTGATTCGCCCTGGGCAAAGTAAAACATTAATGCAGACAATGACATTAGATGTACTAGCGAAGCACTTTGGCCGAGAAAATTTACATATTTTAGACTATGACTCTTTAGCAAAAAATGGGGAATTAGTAAGTGTATTCTTCGGCCTAATGGGTATTTCGCCAGGTGAAATCGATGTTTCTAAGCAAAGCGACGGCGTAAGAAATGCTTCTTTGGATCCAGAAACAACAGAAATAATACGTTGCTTGAATGTCTTGAGTAAAAAAGCCCAACTACCTCAAAGCAGTAAGACTCGAGAAAACTTCTATACTCGTAAAGATGATGTTCAAGAGCTCATCCCCAAAATTCGTGATTTAATGGCAAAAGATCAAGACTCGACTGAATCTGGAGATTATTTTGTCGATCGGCTTTGTGAACGAAGTATTCCAGAGAAATACTCTGATCGGATATTGAGCTATGCTCCCGTCAATCATAAGAAAAAAATAAAGACTATCAGTCCTGATTGGCTTTTAAGCCCAAACGCTTCTAACTTAATTCAAGATTTATATAACATCGTTATGGAGGAGTGGCTCTAAAATGATTGAGCTGATTTTACACCCAGGCCACCCAAAATGTGGTTCGACTACTATTCAAGATTTTCTTTATGCTAATAGACTAGTGTTAAAAGATCGTGGCATTTTTATGCCAGATAGTGACTTCAACTTCCCATGCAATAAAGCGTATCGAATTAATCGGACTCATACACCAAGAGACTTTATAGAAAAAGTCATCAATGGCGATCTTAACATTAATGCACTAGAAAAAAAGATTGACGACTTTTTAATTACTGCCGAAGATCAAGGCTGTAAGAAAGTAATAATCACAGCAGAAAATTTAGTAAATGCAATAGGATCTCCAAAGCTAAAAGCAATCCACTCTTTATTTTCGACACGCTTTAGTAAGGTTAAAGTTGTTTACTATATTCGTGATCAACGAGAGTTACTTCTTTCCGCGTGGCAGCAATGGGGACACAAAAAAGGCGAAACACTAGACGCTTATATCGATAAAATGATAAATACTAATTTTGGTGATTATGTATTTGTTACAGAACAGCTTAGTAATTATTATCCTAACGCTGAACTAAAAGTTTGCTCATTAGATAAAAAGCACTTAATTAAAAAAAATTTAACTATAGACTTTTGTACTAGAGCAGGTATTAATAATAACGGACTAAAGCTGTTTCTAGAAGCTAGTAATGAGGGACTAAGCAGTGCTATATGCGAAAGCCTAACGAAAATTTACACTATTTATGAGAGCCCTCATACTCAAAAGATTAAAAATACTATTTTAGCATCTGCGCCTAATAGTCAGAATTTGATAAGTAAAAAATACGCTATCACGCTTTCCTTTGATCTGACAAAAAAGATAGAAGATAGATTTCTAGAATCGAATCTAGCACTCGAGAACATGTATTACTCAGGTAGGTCAGTTTTTCCTTCATCCAAAAAAAACATTACACAAAGTACAGAAAGTGAGATGTCACTATTACAGCAACGAATTGAAAAGCTAGAAGATTTAGTCGCAATTCAGATGAACATGCTCTTAAAGATAAGCGAGAAAAATTAATATGGAAACTAGAGTAAAGTTAGTTGCAATAGCTAAAGACGAAGCTGCTTATTTACCCGAGTGGATATATCATCATGCATACTTTGGTTTTGATTCATTCGATATACATGTAAATAACACATCAGATAAATCAAAAGAAGTATTAGAAAAGCTATCGAATGCTTATAATATTAACATTATAGATAGTGATGGCTTGTATCATAAGGGAGCTAAGTTATTTCAAACACGAGCTTATGAATATTCTTTAAAAAAAACGCCTTCAAAACAATTTTCACATATAGCCTTCTTTGATGTGGATGAGTTTTGGACGCCAAATGATTTTAAATCTAGTATCCAAGAGTATATAAAAAAAAGCGAACAGTTTGATGTTTATTTATTTAACTGGGCAATACACAAAAGTGATTCTGATTTTAGCCATTGTTTCTCGAAAAATAACGTGTTAGCTTTGGACTTACATGTGAAACATTTAATTAAACTAGGGCGTAAGTATAGCCTAGGAATACATAATTCTAACGGTGATAATTTACACTATGCAGATGGTAATTTGAAGACTGCGGATTTTTTAGAACATGTGAAAGCAAAAGTTAAAATAGATAAAGGCTGTTTTCCAAAAGCTTTTTTGGTACACCGCTTGTATAGAGGTCAGCTTGAGTATGTGTCTATGCTTGGAAGAGGACTCCCAAATGGAAATCGATTTAAATCAAACCGAAAGGGCTATAAGACAGATAAAGGCTTAGATATTGAATATAAAATTGATTCTTATTTGTTGGATAACTATTACCAGAAATATGAAACGATGCTGGAAAATCTAGATCTAGTTTCGGATGTTTTTGATTCAAAAGGTTACGTTACAGCTCGATACCAAAAATTACTATCAGTGATCGATAATGGTGTTAATAAAGATGAAGCTAAAGTCTTATATCGTGCGTTAAATAATATTACGATACCAGAAGTTGTACGGCGTCGGCGTCAGATTAAAGATGAGCTGAATAAAGAACCCGCACAACTTGGTCTTCATCTAACCAAAAACGATTTACGTCATCCTCATAAAACAGTGTCGCTCAATGGCAGTAGGAATAAATATATTGATGAAATACGTAACGCATCACTATTTTTTGAGGAGAGTGATCCTGATATAGCATGCCAACTCATGCGTATTGCTCATAAGCTTCGCCCGGAAGGTGAATTTATCAAGCACAAGCTTACGCAAATGGAACAAAAAATTACCGATGATTGAGCTGCGTAACCTGACTAAATACTACCCATCCGAACTGGGTAAACAGTACATCTTTCAAAATATTAACTTTACTTTTCCTGAAGGGCGTAATGTCGCTTTACTCGGTTCGAATGGTGCAGGTAAATCAACTCTATTCCGCATCATTGCTGGTAGCGAATACCCGAATTCGGGCAAGGTGATTACTGATCGCGCTATCTCTTGGCCAGTTGCCCTAGCAACTGGTATTCATCCTCAAATGACAGGGCGAGAAAATACACGCTTTATTGGTAGAGTAAATGGCGTCGGCAATCTGGACGAGTACGAAGAAAAGGTAAAAAGCTTTGCTGAGCTGGGTATTAAGTACGATCTTCCTGTGAAAAACTACTCGAGCGGTATGCGCTCTCGTTTGGCGTTTGGTTGCTGTATAGCGATTGATTTCGATGTGTATTTGATTGATGAGGCAACATCCGTAGGGGACCAAAAGTTTCGCCAGAAAGCCAAAAATGCACTTTTACAGAAAAGTAAAACAGCGAGTGTTATCATGGTCAGCCATGATTTAAAAGAGATTCGCCAATTTTGTGATAGCGCGGTTATCTTGCATCAAGGTGAGCTTACCTATTACGAAGATTTGGAGCAGGCGTTATCAGTGTATAAAACACTCTAGCCTAAGTTGAATATTAGAAAACCATAAGAATAGAAAATTGAACGTCGAAGTTGTACCTGCATACATTGTCTTAGGCTTGTTTGCGCTAACTATATTGGGGTTGATAAAGTTCCAGTCTCAACCTGAAAGAGTGTTTGGTTTGTTGTTGCTCGTACTGATTGCTTGTGGCTTTGTCACAAATGAGCAGGTAGTGGCAAGTTTTGCAAATCAAGGCGTGCTAACTCTGGTGCTGTTGATGCTCTGCTCACTGGCGTTAGAAAAGACCAAAATACTGCGTCAAATTGCCAATTATGTGATTCGTCCTAGTTACACTCGCTCATGGCTTAATCTTTTTACCTTTAGCGCGCTTTCGTCAGCGGTGTTGAATAACACGGCAGTTGTCTCTGCTATGTTGGCACCGATTCGTGCAAACAATCACCATTCTCCCAGCCGCCTTCTTATTCCGCTTTCTTATGCGGCTATTTTAGGTGGCACCTTGACGTTAGTCGGTACCTCAACCAATTTGATCGTCAATTCTATGGTCATCGATCTAGGTTTACCAGAATTGGGTTTTTTCGATTTCACGCTAATTGGCTCACTATTAGTGCTAGGGTGTGGTGCTACTCTGTTTTTTTTTAGCCGTTGGCTACCCAACCGACCTGAGAATACCAAGGTTGTCGCTGATTACTTTATCGATACGAAAGTGATGCCAGAATCTTCCTTAATTGGAAAAACCATAGAAGAAAACGGACTGCGTAACTTAGAGTCGTTATTCTTGGTTGAATTGCAGCGCGGAGGGCATCTTATTTCCCCTGTCTCCCCTTCAGAAGTATTGCAGCAAGGCGACAGGTTATTGTTTAGTGGTGATATCAAAAAAGTCACGCTACTAAATCAATTCTCAGGGTTAGAATCTTTTGCAAACCAGAACGGTTTGCTGCTTGATAACCTTTCAGAGGTCATTATCAGGCCTGAAAGCATACTAGTAGGCAAGACCTTAAAACACGCCGGTTTTCGGGCTTTGTTTGACGCAGCCGTAGTGGCAATCAAGCGTGATGGAGAGAGGTTGTCAGGGAAGCTCGGTGAGGTGTTACTAAAGCCGGGTGATTATTTAGTATTAGCGGTGGGTGAAGACTTCAAATCCCGACATAACTTAAGCAAAAACTTCTTTTTTGTGAGTGGTGTTGAAACGGAACGTACGTTAAGCCAACGCAGTGAGTGGTTGGCTGTGTTGGGGTTTGTGGTTTCTATCGCTTTATCTGCGCTTGGTTTAGTCTCGCTATTTAAGAGTTTGTTGCTGTTTTTAGGCATATTACTTTTAACTAACACCCTGAAGCCCAATGAAATCCTACAGCGTTTACCCACTCAGATCTGGTTGATTATTTCCTCTGCGTTGCTGCTTTCTTACGCGTTAACTAACACACAAGCTATCGACTTGCTTAGTCAAGTCATTGCTAATAATCAGCAGAGCTTTACGCCATTTGTCGCGCTATGTGTTATTTACCTAGCAACGTGGTGGCTAACAGAGCTTGTGACGAATAATGCGGCAGCAGCATTAGTTTTTCCAATAGCAATAGGCTTAGCTCAAAGCTTAGCAATAGATCCAACGGGTTACATTATGGCAGTGGCATTCGGTGCGAGTGCTAGTTTTTTTAGCCCATATGGATATCAAACTAATTTAATGGTTTATAATGCCGGTCAATACCGAATTATGGATTTTGTTAGAGTTGGACTACCGGTCAGTGTTGTCTATGGAACAATAACGGTAGCTGCAATTACTTTAGTGTACGGCTATTAGCCCCGTATGCTGCAACTATGGAACACATTTGCAATGAAAATATCTTCAGAACGTATGACTCATTTAAAGCAGCTTGAAGCAGAGTCAATACATATAATGCGCGAAGTCGTGGCTGAATTTGATAACCCAGTTATGCTTTACTCGGTTGGCAAAGATTCGTCGGTAATGTTGCACTTAGCTAAGAAAGCTTTTGCACCTGGAACGCCTCCATTTCCATTGATGCATGTTGATACCACGTGGAAGTTTAAAGAGATGATTGAGTTCCGTGACTACATGGCGAAAAAGCTAGGCATGGAATTGATCGTTCATCAAAACCCAGAAGGTCTGGCGATGAATATCAGTCCATTTGTTCATGGTAGCTCAAAGCATACTGATATCATGAAAACACAAGGGCTAAAGCAAGCACTGGATAAGCATGGCTTTGATGCTGCATTTGGCGGCGCCCGTCGTGATGAAGAAAAATCCCGTGCGAAAGAGCGAGTCTACTCATTCCGTGATGAACACCATCGTTGGGATCCAAAAAATCAACGACCAGAGCTTTGGAACATCTACAACGGTAAAGTGAACAAGGGTGAGAGTATCCGTGTATTCCCACTTTCTAACTGGACTGAGCTGGATATCTGGCAATATATCTACCTAGAAAATATCGAAATTCCAGGCCTTTACCTTTCTGCAATGCGCCCAGTCGTTGAACGTGACGGTATGTTGATCATGGTTGATGATGAGCGAATGGAGCTTAAGGAAGGCGAAGTCGTTGAAGAGAAGATGGTTCGTTTCCGTACACTAGGTTGTTACCCGTTAACAGGTGCGGTGGAGTCTGAAGCTGTAACGCTACCTGAAGTTATTCAGGAGATGCTTCTAACGACCACATCTGAGCGTCAAGGGCGTGCGATCGACCATGACAGTGCCGGTTCAATGGAGAAGAAAAAGCGAGAAGGTTACTTCTAATGAATAGCCCATACGAGCATAAGGCGAACGACTCAGTGAGTGAGGATGTTGTCTGGCACAATGCGACAGTGTCCCATCAAGACAGAAGCGATCTAAAAGCTCAAAAGCCAGTAGTTCTTTGGTTTACAGGGCTGAGTGGCTCAGGGAAGTCTACGGTAGCGAATGCGGTTGAAAGCCAGTTACTTAGTTTAGGCAAGCATAGCTATCTACTCGATGGTGACAATATAAGGCATGGCCTGAATAAAGATCTGGGCTTTAGTGATCATGATCGTGTCGAGAATATTCGCCGCATTGGTGAAGTCGCCAAACTGTTTGTTGATTCAGGCACTATCGTACTCACAGCATTCATTTCCCCTTTTATTGCGGACAGAGAGCAAGCTCGCGCATTGGTAGAGAAGGGACAGTTTCTAGAAGTGTTTATTGATACACCGTTAGAAGTTTGTGAGCAGCGTGATCCTAAAGGGCTGTATAAAAAAGCGCGAGCGGGTGAGATAAAAAACTTCACTGGAATTGATTCAAGCTATGAAGCGCCTTTAAGCCCGGAAATTCATGTGGAAACGGCAGGCAAGAGCGTTGAAGAGTGTGCTGGGCTTGTCGTATCTCAATTAAAAGAGCATGGGTATATTTAATGATGCATTACGATGTTTTTAATGGTGATGCGGATGGAATTATCGCACTACTGCAGTTACGTAAAGCAGAGCCGAAACGCTCTACTCTAGTGACGGGTGTTAAAAGAGACATAAAGTTACTTGATAAGGTGTGTGCACGCCACGATGTGTCGGGAGTGACAGTACTCGATGTATCGATGGAGAAGAATATTGATCCTTTATACACACTTATCGATCGTGATGTTCCAGTGTTTTACTGTGACCACCACCGTGCTGGTGAGGTTCCGCAAGCCGATAATTTTACCGCCCTGATTGACTTAGACCCTCATACTTGCACAAGTTTGCTGATCAACAAGCACTTAGGTGGTCAGTTTGCTGTGTGGGCAGTGGTGGGTGCGTATGGAGACAATATGTTCGCTAGTGCGGACGCTCTCGCAGAGCAAGTTGGTATATCATCGGAAAAACGAGAGTTTCTGAAAGAGCTTGGTACGTTAATTAACTATAACGGCTACGGAGCCACATTAGGTGATTTGCATATTGAGCCCGCAGAACTGTTTGTACAACTAATGCAATATTCATCGCCTTTTGACTTGTTAGAAGACAAAGCATCTCCTTATTACACGTTAAAAGAAGGGTATGCAGAAGATTTACTCCAAGTCGATGCGTTGACAGCAAGTTATGATAGTGACGTTGCGAAGGTATTTGAACTTCCATGTGAGCCTTGGGCAAGAAGAATAAGTGGCGTATTTGGTAATTCGCTAGCGAATCAATCTCCAGATAAAGCTCATGCGGTACTGACCCTAAATGAAAAGGGCCAAGATTATACAGTCAGCGTACGAGCGCCATTAAATAATCGTACTGGTGCCGATGAGATTTGCGCTGCCTTCCCTACTGGGGGAGGGAGAAAAGCAGCCGCTGGTATTAACCAATTGCCTATCTCAACGAAAGCTGAGTTTATCCATAAACTAGAGAGTTTTTACTCCTAGTAAGACAGTTAAATCACAAAGCAACAATGATGAGAAAGTAAATGATGAAAAAGTATAGGTACATTCTTTCTCCAATTAACGTCATAGCGTTGCTTTGAGCAATTTTATTAAAGGACTTTGAAATGTCACATTCATCAGAATTGATAGCAGAAGATATCGAAGCATATTTAAAAGTACACGAAAACAAAGATCTTCTTCGATTCTTAACTTGTGGAAACGTAGATGACGGTAAATCCACTTTGATCGGCCGCTTACTATACGATAGCAAGTTAATTTACGAAGATCAGATGGCTGCAATCGAGAAAGACTCACAAAAGTTTAATACAACAGATGAAGCCTTCGATTTGGCCTTGCTGGTTGATGGCCTGCAGTCAGAACGTGAACAAGGCATCACGATTGACGTTGCGTATCGTTATTTCTCTACAGATAAGCGTAAGTTCATTATTGCTGATACTCCAGGGCATGAGCAATATACTCGCAATATGGTGACAGGCGCTTCAACATGTGAGCTGGCGATTGTTATGGTGGATGCGCGTTACGGTATTCAAACCCAAACACGTCGCCATAGCTATATTTGTTCTCTGCTAGGAATCAAGCACATCATTGTTGCTATCAATAAGATGGACCTGATGGATTATAGCCAAGAGGTTTATCAAAAGATTAAGGCCGATTACCGTGAAATGGCTAAGAGCTTTAATATTGATGATATTCGCTTTGTGCCGATTTCCGCCCTGAAAGGGGATAATGTTGTTACACCTAGTGAACACATGGATTGGTACCCAGGTGCAACATTAATGAAGTTGTTAGAGACGGTGAAGGTTGATCAAGACAAGAACCTGGAAGCAATGCGATTCCCGGTTCAGTATGTCAATAGGCCTAACCTAGACTTCCGTGGGTTTTGCGGTACATTGGCGTCTGGTGTTATTCAACCAGGTGATGAAGTTGTTGCTCTACCTTCAGGAAAAGCCTCAACAGTTAAATCAATCTACACTCATGATGGTCTGCTTGAAAAAGCATTTCCGGGTCAAGCGATTACGATTACCTTAACTGATGAAATCGATGTGTCTCGCGGTGATATGTTGGTACATGTTGGCCACGAGCCAGTCGTCACCAATAAGGTTGAGGCTCATGTTGTTTGGATGGATGAAAATCCTTTGCGAACACATAAAGAGTACACCTTCAAATTTGCAACTAAATCATGCAGTGGCCGCGTCAAAAATATTGAGCATAAGATTGACGTTAACACACTTGAGCAACATGCAGAAAATAGCGAATCACTCGAGCTAAACGAAATTGCATTAACCTCAATTTCTCTTACAGATAAAGTTGCCGTTGATGAATATCGCTCACTACCTCAGACAGGGGCATTTGTTGTTATCGACCGTTTTACCAATGTGACAGTTGGTGCTGGCATGGTATACACTGTGGGCGGCGCTTCAGAGCAGGTTCGTCACTATAGTCAAGCTGAGAAAGAACTGAATGCCTATGTGCGTAAACACTTCCCAGAGTGGGGGTGTGCAGAGGTCTAACTTGTATTAGAGACTGTGATACTTGAGTCTTATCAGATGGATAAAAAAGCTCTCAGCGCCTTTCTGAGAGCTTTTTCTTTAATTAGGCATTCGGATGCGGCAAACCACCCAGAGACTCATAGAGGCTTGGTAAGAAGGCGCTAAGCTCTCCACACATGAGAGAGAAATCTGCATCAAAACGTGCAGCTTGATCTTCACGCGGAATATCGTCGTTTTGATCTTTCAAATCGTCCGAGAACTTAAGGCGCTTTATACTGCCATCTTCCGCCAGAATAAACTCGATACGTTCTTGCCACCAAAGTGCAAGTTTAGTCACTAGTTTATCAGCCTCAATGTGGCTGCGGATTTCATCAGCGGTCAGCTCTTGTTTCTTACAACGGATCACGCCACCTTCTTCCAGTACCGATTTCAGTTCGGCTTCATCCAACATTTGGATGCCTGCTGGTGTATCACCTGTTTTCACCCACTCTGTTAGTGTCGATTCAATAGCTTTTTCAGGGACAGCAGGTACGACAGGTAGGCTGCCCATGGTTTTACGCAGTAGGGCAAGCACGTCTTCCGCTTTCTTGTAGCTGCCAGCGTCAACCAGAATAAAGCCTTCTTTTGGCAGAATCAGTACATAGGTGTGGTTGCTACGGCTAAATGCACGTGGCAGTAAATCCATCACAATGTCTTCTTTCAGGTTGTCTTTTTCTTTTTTCTTTAGAGGTCTGCCTTCCTGCGCTTCCATTGCATCAACTTTTGCGTTGAGTGACTCTTTGATCACCGATGCAGGTAGCATTTTTTCTTCTTTCTTGGCGCAAATCAGAATGCGGTTTTCAGAGACGTGAGTCATCATGTCGCCATGTTTACCCATCGCGGTAACCCAGCCAAATTTTTGTTTGTCTTGGCTGCCGCAAGGAGTGAAACGAAACTCTTCAAGTTGTTTTTCTAGTTGGTCTGCGTTGAATTCAATATCACGATTAAATCGGTAAACCAGACAGTTTTTAAACCACATATTCTTTCTCTATACCTTAGCTTAAGTTGACAATCATAAAGACTTTTTTGGTTGTTGTCTTAACCTATCCACACAATAGCGGGATGAAAGTTATATGAAAATTTGTTTTCAAAGGTCACAAAAGTGTCATAATTGCTAGTGATAATGCTCACCGTTGCACAGGCCTAATGCGCCTCAAATAATTAAATTAACATAAGGTTATTCAATTATGTCTAGAAGGATTCTAGTTGTTGAAGATGAAGCCCCAATTCGTGAAATGTTATGCTTCGTTCTTGAGCAGAAGGGTTACCAAGCGGTAGAAGCGGAAGATTATGATACTGCGGTAACTAAACTGGCTGAACCCTTCCCAGATCTTGTGCTGCTGGATTGGATGTTACCCGGCGGTAGTGGTATTAACTTCATTAAGCATATGAAGCGCGAAGAGCTGACGCGCAATATTCCTGTTGTGATGCTAACGGCTCGCGGCGAAGAGGAAGATAAAGTCCGAGGACTGGAAGTCGGCGCGGATGATTACATCACCAAGCCTTTCTCGCCAAAAGAGCTGGTAGCACGTTTAAAGGCTGTGATTCGTCGAGTGACACCAACAGCATTAGAAGATGTCATTGATGTTCAAGGCTTAAAGCTAGACCCTGTTTCTCACCGTGTTACCGCCAATGATCAGCCGCTCGATATGGGGCCGACTGAGTTCAAAATGCTGCATTTCTTTATGACGCACCAAGAGCGTGTATACAGCCGAGAGCAACTGCTGAATAACGTATGGGGAACCAACGTTTATGTGGAAGACCGCACGGTGGACGTTCATATTCGTCGTTTGCGTAAGGCTCTAGAGGTTGCTGGTCACGACAAACTGATTCAAACAGTACGTGGTGCTGGATATCGTTTCTCGGTTAAGTCTTAAAGCTCGGTGGAGAGGTAAGTGGTAGAACGGTTAACTTGGAAAAAGCTAGCTTGGGAGCTGGCTTTTTTTTACACCCCTTGGATAGTGGTTGGGTGGATTTTTGGCTACATGCCTTGGTTGCTTTTGACGGCAACGGTCATACAGTTGGCGTGGCATCTTAACAACCAAATTCGTTTTTCAGCATGGTTGTTTGATGAGAAAAGGTTAACTCCGCCGTCAGGGACTGGAAGCTGGGAATCGTTGTTTAATGGTATTTACCGAATCCAGCAGCGACAACGTAAAAAACGTAAAGAGTTAACCAATCTGATCCGCCGTTTTCGTAACGGTGCAGAATCTTTGCCCGATGCTGTCGTCGTATTTCGTAGCGAAGGGAACATCGTTTGGTGCAACAAACTGGCTCAGGACTTACTTGGCTTTCGTTGGCCGGATGATTCTGGTCAGCCGATCTCGAATTTAATCCGCACACCGGACTTTATCAAATACCTTAATAAAAAAGACTTTTCAGAACCGCTTGAAATGCGCTCTCCTTTAAACGTGGAGCGTATGCTTGAGCTGCGTATCGTACCTTATACCGAAGGTGAGCATTTGATGGTGGTTCGTGACGTCAGCCAGCTTAAGCAGCTCGAAGGTATGCGTCGTAACTTCTTTGCTAACGTTTCTCACGAGCTTCGTACGCCAATGACGGTGCTACAGGGCTATCTTGAGATGACGGAAGACCCGGACATGGTTGTCGGCCCTATGTGGTCGAAAGCTCATGGCGTCATGACAGAGCAGCTTAATCGCATGAACAGCTTGGTTAATCAGTTGCTTACACTTTCTAAGATTGAAGCCGCCCCCATGCATGAGTTGGATGAAGTGGTCAATGTGCCTGCGATGTTGGATGTGCTTGAAAAAGAAGCCGTAAGCTTAAGTGGCGACAATGACCACCGAATTCATTTTGAGGTGGATGACAAGCTACGTGTATTTGGCGATGAAGATCAGCTACGCAGTGCAATTTCCAACTTGGTGTACAACGCAGTGAAATACACCCCCGCAGGTGCTGAGATTAATGTCCGTTGGTATAAAGGGCCCCAAGGCGCTTGCCTTGAAGTGGAAGACAGTGGTGATGGTATTGAGCCACAACACCTTCACAGGTTAACGGAAAGATTCTACCGAGTGGATAAAGCCCGTTCGCGTGATACTGGTGGTAGTGGGCTAGGGCTTGCGATTGTTAAACACGCGTTGACGCACCATGATTCTCATTTAAATATTCACAGCGAAGTGGGTGTGGGGAGTAAATTCTCATTTGTTTTGCCTAAACGCTTAGTGGTGTACTAATGAGGTTAGTGCTCACTATCGCTTTGATGTCATCAGTATGCGGTGTTACAGCTCAGGCGAGAGAAATGCCCGAGTACCAAAAAGTGTCGGGAATAACAGGTACTTTAACCAGCGTGGGGTCCGATACCTTGGCTGGCATGACGACACTTTGGTTTGAAGAATTTAAACTTCTTTACCCGAGTATTAATGCTCAGGTTCAGGCATCGGGTTCATCCACAGCGCCAATCGCATTAACAGAGCGGACGGCTCAATTTGGCCCAATGAGCCGCGCCATGCGCAATCGAGAGATTGAGTCTTTCGAGCAAGAGTATGGCTATAAGCCAACGGCGCTCAGAGTGGCGATTGATGCTATCGGTATCTTTGTTCATCGCGATAATCCTATCCAAGGGATTAACTTTGCCCAAATTGACAGTATGTTTTCTACGACTTTGCGTTGTGGTGCGACGTCTTCTATCTCAACTTGGTCAGAACTCGGGCTCGATTACCAATGGGCAAAACGCAGCATCCAGTTGTTTGGGCGGAACTCTGTATCAGGGACTTATGGCTACTTTAAGAATAATGCCCTTTGCGGAGGAGACTTTAAGAACAACGTCAATGAACAGCCAGGCTCTGCATCGGTAGTTCAGTCTGTTGCATCGGCGATTAACACGATTGGTTATGCTGGGGTCGGTTACCAAGTGTCTGGTGTAAAATTGCTTTCGGTGGCGAAAGAAGGGGATGACTATGTCAAACCAAGCCAGGAAAATATCCTTACAGGTAAGTACCCACTCTCTCGTTATCTGTATGTTTACGTCAATAAGCACCCAACTAAGCCGCTTTCGCCAGTAGAAAGTGAGTTTATTCGTTTTATTTTCTCTGCTCAGGGGCAAGCGCAGGTAAAAAAGGAAGGCTATATACCTATCTCTGCTGACATTGCTTATCAAGAGTTGAAAAAAATAGGATTGGCTCAGAAGTCTTCGGAACAGTAATTATCCCGATTATTTGAGGTTGATGAGCTAAGTGGGCATGACCAAGCGAGAAACAAAAAAGTCACAGGCGGTATCGTCGTTTCGCCTGTGACTTATGTTCGTGATAAGTGAACCACGATGACTCAAGATTCACTTACCTTTTTGTCGTTACTTACCTTTTGTCGCTTTAGCTGCGAAGGTTCTACTCTCGAAGGCTTTCATCCTGAATATCTAATTCCCAGCCTGCACTCTTCCAGTAGTCCTGCTCTGTTAACAGATCTGCATGTAAAAGTTTGTTCTGCTCTAACCAGTCTTTTTGCTCTGATGTCAGTGTCCACTTTTCTCCATCAATAGCGAGCGAAAGCGGCGGTAATGGTTCCTCATTACGTTGCCCATTGACCAGTATCGCAAGTCGTAGAATGCGAATAAGACCAATAATGTGTTTCTTCTTGTACAGGGTAAACTCTTCTAACTCACCCAGTTTTAAAGCTTTACGCTGGAAGCGGACCAACATGGCTAACACCCGTTGTTGCTCTTGGTTAAAGCCGGGCATATAAGTATGGCGAAGAATATAAGAGGAGTGGCGATGGAACGCTTGTAAACTAATGCTGAGTCCAACCTCATGAAGTAAAGCACTCCACTGAAGCATATCCAGAAGTTCAGAGTTCTCCTCAATACTCAGATCGGAATGAACTTGATGGAAGAACTCCGTAGCTTGGCCCTTAATTTTAGCGGCATGCTCCAGGTCGACTAAGTGCTTACTTGCAAGATTCTCGGTTGTTCGCATTCGGATGTCTGAACGCTTAAACGAATCTTCCATCTCAAACAGCAGACCTTCACGGAGCGCACCTTCAGAAAAGTGCATTTCATTGATATGAAGATCTTTCACGATAGCGCCTAAAATCGCGACGCCCGCGGCAAACACGGGTTTACGCTCAGGGGTTAATCCCACAAGCTCAATATCGTCAATCGTTTGCCATTCGCAAAGTTTCTCAATGAGTTTATCCAGTCGCTTGGCGGTAATGATGCCGTCTTCAAAACCAAGACCTATTAGTACTTCTTTAATCGCTTTGATGGTGCCCGAAGAGCCGAACGCGGTATCCCAACCTTTTCTACGGTAGCTGTGAGCAATCGATTCGATTTTTTGCTCGGCTGCTAGAGTGGCTTTGGCAAAGTTCTTTTTCGACAGCTTACCATTCGCAAAAAAGCGGTTAGTATAACTGACGCAACCCATCTGTTTACTGTTGATGAGCTCGGCTTCGAAGCCTTTGCCAATGATCATTTCTGTACTGCCGCCACCGATATCGATGACCAATTTGGAGTCAGATTCTGGCTGAGTGTGGGCAACGCCAAGGTAAATCAGGCGCGCTTCTTCGACACCGGGAATGATCTCAATCGGGAACGGGAGAACTTCCGATGCGCGCTGTAGAAAAATGTGCGTATTGTTGGCCTGACGCAGCGTATGAGTTGCAGCAACGCGTACGTTTTCTTCATCAAATCCTTGTAAGCGTTCAGCGAACATCGCGAGGCATTCTAAGCCTCGCTCAATAGAAGCATTATCAAGATTGTTTTGTGCGTCTAATCCTGACGCAAGACGCACACGCTGCTTGTGTCGGCTTACGAGTTGCAAGTCTTGGTCAACGACTTTAGCAACGACCATATGGAAGCTGTTAGAGCCAAGATCAATCGCGGCTACATCACGAATCTGCGGAGATTGATTGTTCATATATCGGCTGTTCTTTACGTTTTTTTGTTTGCTTTTCTATATTTTTAAGATAGTCGTAAATCGCAATCTGCGAGCGAACTTTCTTACGGTTGCCACGCGGAACATAGGTATTGCTCATTTCTTTGTCTATCAGGCGAGCTTTAACTGTATCTGTAAAGTGGATATCAATGATATCAATAATGCGTTGTTTTAGACGTTCATCACGAATAGGGGCGCTGACTTCAATACGGTTGTCGAGATTTCGTGTCATCCAGTCAGCAGATGAGATGTAGACTTGTGGATCGCCATCGTTGTACGTAATCAATACACGGGGGTGTTCCAAAAAGCGGTCAACGATACTGATAATTTTAATGTTGTCGCTTATGCCTTCAACCCCCGGCACTAAAGAACACATGCCTCGTATGATCATTTTAATCTCAACACCTGCCGCGCTTGCGCCATAGAGCTTATTGATCAGTCCTTTATCTACAAGGTTATTTACTTTTAGAGTAATCGCGGCTTTCTTACCTTGCTTGGCATTGGCGATTTCAGAATCAATAATGCGATACAGCTGTTTTCGTGAATTACGAGGCGAAACAAGAAGGTGATTGAATCGTACCGGTCTGTATGGGTTTTCGATATAGCCGAATACGTTGCGCACTTCATTGGTGATTTCTGGGTCAGCCGTCAGTAACGAGAAGTCTGTATAGATACGAGCAGTCTTTTCGTGGAAGTTACCTGTACCAATGTGAGCATAACGAACGATGTCGTCGCCTTCTTTGCGACTAATTAGCAGAAGTTTAGAGTGAATTTTAAGACCTGGCGCGCCAAAAATAACGTGTACGCCCGCTTCGGTCAGGATGCGTGACCATTCAATGTTGGCCTCTTCATCGAAACGCGCTTGTAACTCTACGACTACAGTAACTTGCTTGCCGTTATGAACAGCATCAATAAGAGAGTTCATTAAACGCGAGTCTTTAGCGACACGATAGATGTTGATTTTAATTGCCAGAACTTTAGGATCAAACGACGCTTGTCGAACTAACTCGCTGATGTGTTCGAAAGTGTGGTATGGATAATAAAGTAGAATGTCTTGATTTTTTATCGCGTCGAATTTGTTCGCGTATCCATCAAAGTCAGCGCACTTCATTGGCGGCAGAGGTTTGTTTTCCAAGTAGTCACGACCGACGTTTGGAAATCCGATAAAGTCTTTAAAGTTGTGGTAACGACCACCCGGTATCAGGCTATCGTAGTTAGAGATTTGTAACTTATCGCAGAGAATATCAAGCATGTCCTGCGGCATCTCGCGCTCATAAACAAAGCGGACTGGCATTGCGGTAAGTCGCTGACTCAAACCTTCAGACATCTGTTCTAGTAGGCTGTGCTCTACCTCGTGGCTTAAGTCATATTCGGCATCTCGCGTCATTTTCATTGCGTAGCCGCTGAGCTCGTCATAATCAAAGAACCCGCTAAACAACTCATCCAGACAATAACGAATGATGTTATCAAGCAAGATAATGGTTTTACGACGTTTGCCTTTTGGTTCAGGAACCATGACGAATCGAGGCAAGTGATCGGTAGGGATTTCAAGCAGAGCGTACTGACTTTGTTCCTGACTTTTTAACGAGACCGCAATATAAGAGTATTCGTCTTTCAAAAACTGCAGGACGTCGATATCGTCGCGTAGGAAGAGAGGGGTGATGTGAGGAAGCACCTCATTTTGGAAGTATTTCTTTACCCACCTTTGTTGAGTTTCACTCAGTTGAGTTTCATTGACCAGAAAAATGCGTCGACGAGCCATTTCACGGATCAATTCTGCATAAAGTTCATCAAACCTTTCATTTAACTTGAGTGCTTTAGATTGCATTTTGCTCAGAAGGTGCTTGGAGTTGCTATTTACTCCTTGCTCTTGGTTGATCAAAATGCGTCGTTTGACGTCAGCAAAGCGAACTTTATAAAATTCATCTAAGTTATTGGAAAATATGCCTAAAAATCGAATTCTTTCAATGAGTGGAACACTTTTGTCTGCTGCTTCTTGTAATACTCGCTCGTTGAAAGACAACCAGCTGAGCTCTTTTTCTATATACAGCTTTTCTGCGCTCATTTTTTTACCTTCTAAACGTGTCTGACGATGTGTAAAGGCTCAATCTAGCCCTACAAGCTTAGCAAAATAAGATGTTTTTATGACACTTTTATTGCACATATTTATTACATTGTTTTCAGCCGTTTAATGAGATCTGTAATATAATTGTCACGTAATAGAAATATTATATCTATGGGTCAATTTAGGTAAGAGGGGCAAATGGCTAAAGCCGAATTTTCATTGCGTGAACGTGATCGAAAGCGATTAATTAAAGATCGATTGGTTCGGCTTGCGGTATCAACGGGTGGTGTTGGAGTGTTGGCAGCGTTGGTGCTGATATTTCTTTATCTGGCAGCGATGGTTTTACCGCTATTTTCTGATGCGAACCTGACGCCAAATATTGCCGTTAAGAAGATTAACTCGCCCGATCCTATTGCCCTAGGTGTTGATGACCACGGCCAGCACGCGTATTTGGTCTCTCAGCAAGGGACTATTGATTTTCTAGTGTTGAATGAGCCAACCTCTAAACCTGTTCGTCGCGATGAAATAGGCAGCGGTTTTACGTTGTTTGCTAAAAGTATTGCCTCTCAAGGTTGGTTGGCGTTTGCTACCCAAGACGGCGAGGTAAAGCTATTTCGCCCGAAACTCGCCAGTACGTTTAATGGTCAGCAGCGTGTGTTCGCGCCATCGGTAGAACGCTTTAAGACCAATCTATCGCTCCAAAGTAATTCTTCGCTGGTGGATTTTAGCTTTTCCGTTGGAGAGCAACTCACACTTGCAGGTTACTACCAAGACGGAAAGGTAAAGGTTGTGTGGCAAGACAGTGTTGGTAAGCAACAGAGTTATGAGTTTAATCAGCCATTTAAGCAACTAGACCAAATTATTCTTACTCCTGATGGCGCAACACTTTACCTACGTAGTGGCTCAGAGCTTGTTGTCGCGAAGAAAATACAACAAAGCTTTGTCGTTCGGGAGGTTGTTGACTTATCGCTCGGGCAAGAAGCGCATGTGGTGACAGACATTAATTTACTGTCTGGTGCCTATTCACTGTTAGTAAGTTATCAAGATGGTTTGGTCTCGCAATGGTTTGATGTATTGGCTGATGGGCAACGATCGTTAACACATATTCGCGATTTTCAATTGGCGTCAGAGCTTGAGTTTCTTTTACCTGATACATATCGGAAAGGCTTTTACAGTTTCTATACCAATGGAACGGTTCAGAACCATTACACAACCAGCGAAAAGCTGGTGATGTTTAACCGAGCGTTCGACAAAGCACCTACGCTGGCGGCAATGTCAAACAACGAGAAATATCTGCTTGCTCTATCTTCATCGACTGTGGCTTCTTCAACGTTAATGCTGGCTTCTGTTGATAATCCTTACCCAGAAATCTCTCTGTCATCGCTTTGGCAGAAAGTGTGGTACGAGAGTTATCCGGAGCCGGATTATGTCTGGCAAACTACCTCAGCGAATAATGAATTTGAAGCTAAGTTTAGCGTAGTTCCAATTGCTTTCGGTACTTTGAAAGCTGCTGCGTTTGCCATGTTGTTTGCTGTGCCGGTGGCTGTGTTAGGCGCAGTGTACACGGCGTACTTTATGACGCCGAGAATGCGAAGGGTTGTGAAACCATCGATCGAGCTGATGGAAGCACTGCCTACGGTGATTATTGGATTTTTAGCGGGATTGTGGTTCGCGCCAATTGTTGAGCAAAATCTAGCAGCCGTCGTCGCTTTGATGATGTTTCTGCCTGTTTCCACCATTCTCGTTGGCGTGATGTGGCATCAACTACCTAAAGCTTGGGTTAGTCGTTTTTCGAACGGTTGGCATGCCGCGATTCTGATGCCGTTCATCGTGTTGATATCGATGGTTATCTTGTCTCATAGTGGAGCCATTGAGCTGTGGATATTTGATGGTGACGTACGAGTTTATTTAGCTGAGCATGGCATCGGATTTGACCAGAGAAACGCGTTAGTGGTTGGATTTGCGATGGGGTTTGCCGTTATCCCGACCATCTTTACTATCGCGGAAGATGCGATATTTTCCGTTCCTAAGCACCTTTCAGATGGTTCTTTAGCTTTGGGAGCAACGCCATGGCAAACGCTAATCTATGTGGTGCTGCTAACCGCGAGCCCTGGTATCTTTTCTGCCATCATGATGGGCGTTGGTAGAGCGGTTGGCGAAACGATGATCGTACTCATGGCCACAGGTAATACCCCCGTGATGGATTGGAATATTTTAGAAGGAATGAGAACACTGTCAGCCACCATCGCCGTTGAAATGCCAGAGTCTGAAGTGGGCAGTTCCCATTACCGACTACTGTTCTTAGCTGCTCTAATTTTGTTGGTGTTTACCTTCGTGGTGAACTCAATGGCGGAATGGGTGAGACAAAGATTAAGAGAGAAGTATCGTGCGCTGTAATCAAGTGGTATTAGGAAAACATTCCTGTGTTTAAATGGGTAAAGTCAGGTGCACCTTGGGTTTGGTTAACGGGTGGGGCGGTAAGTATCAGCTTGCTGTCTGTTCTTGGGCTATTGCTGTTGATTGGCTGGAAAGGGCTTTCCTATTTTTGGCCGGCACCTCTGTACCAGTGGAAAACGGAACAAGGCGACGTGCTTGTTGGTCAGCTATACGCAGAAGAGTATGTTGAAACCAGCCACTTAAAAGAGATGTCTTTATCGCTTCCACAAGCTCTCAAAGAGGGAGAGCAAGTTAAGCGACTGAGTATTAAGATCGCTAACCGAGATATTTATCCGACAGATTTTGTCTCTGTGCTTGAAATCAACTTACTAGAACGCACCAAGCCTCAAGGCTGGGCAGTGGTTGAGCGTAATCGTGGCGGTGACTTTTATGGTCAACCTCAAGGTTATTACCTCGCTGATGGGACGGTGAGTAAAGATTTTGATGGACACGTTAACCAAGGGTTGGTGTTTGCTGAAAAGATACGTAGCGACATTGATAAATTGGTGACGAAACAGATTCGCGTTTTAAGCGCTCAAGCTGAAAAACTTAGGCTAGAGCGCCGGAAAAGAGAGCTGAATGGCACGTTGGATCAAGTGTTTATCACGCGGTACGACATGCAAACCCGAGTGATCACTCAGCAGTTGATGGAGATGGAAGATGCGTTAGATCAGCTGCGCGCGCAACTCGAACAGCAAGGGTTGCTGATCAAAGATATGAGTGGAGCTGTTCACAAGATACCGTTAAGCAACTTATTAGATATTTGGTATCCCAATCAAATGAGCCTGATGGATAAACTCGTTCATTGGAGTCATCAGGGGTGGAAGTTCCTTTCACAGGATCCGCGCGAGTCAAACTCCGAAGGTGGGGTATTTCCAGCAATGTTTGGTACGGTATTGATGGTTATTATTATGTCCATCATTGTCATGCCTCTTGGTGTGATCGCCGCTATTTATTTGCATGAATACGCCAAAAATAATGCGCTGACGAGAGTGATTCGTGTTGCGGTTATTAACCTTGCGGGCGTCCCTTCTATCGTTTACGGCGTATTTGGTTTGGGCTTTTTTGTTTATACCCTCGGGGGCTCAATCGACTCATTGTTTTACGAAGAGCGATTACCTGCTCCTACATTTGGGACTCCAGGGTTATTGTGGTCAGCGCTGACGTTGGCGGTGTTAACTTTACCAGTCGTGATTGTTGCGACTGAAGAAGGGCTAACTCGTATCCCAAGCTCGGTTCGCCATGGCTCTTTAGCTTTGGGCGCGACTCAGTTTGAAACCATGTGGCGAATAGTGTTACCAATGGCGAGCCCAGCCATCATCACTGGGTTAATACTGGCGGTGGCGCGTGCGGCAGGCGAAGTAGCACCACTTATGCTTGTTGGTGTGGTCAAACTTGCGTCGAGCCTCCCGGTTGATAGCCAGTTTCCTTTCCTTCATTTGGAAAGGAAGTTTATGCATTTGGGCTTCCATATCTATGATGTTGGCTTTCAAACGACTAATATTGAAACGGCAAGGCCTTTGGTATATGCCACGTCATTTTTACTTGTCACCGTCATAGTGGGGCTTAACCTGACAGCAATTAGTATTCGTAACAATTTACGCGAAAAGTACCGGACTTTGGGACAAGATTAGAGATGTTTTCAGTAGATCAAACGCTGGGATACCCAGCCCCATTAAATGTCAACAATCTGAGCGACGAGCAAACCGCGATTGCGATTGAAGAGCTCAACTTGTTCTACAAAAGCAGTCAGGCACTGAGCGACATTTCCATGCGTATTCCGAAAGGGCATGTGACCGCGTTCATCGGGCCATCTGGTTGTGGTAAATCGACCTTGCTGCGTTGCATCAACCGAATGAATGATTTGGTGGAAGGATGCCGAGTTGAAGGGCGAGTCAGGCTGCACAATAAGAACGTTTACGACCCAGATGTGGATGTGGCCACTCTTCGTCGTCGTGTTGGTATGGTATTCCAAAGGCCGAATCCGTTTCCTAAATCTATTTATGAAAATGTGGTTTACGGCTTGCGTTTGCAGGGACTGAAAAACAGTAGAGTGCTGGATGATGCCGTAGAGCGCTCACTTCGAGCTGCCGCGTTATGGGATGAAGTGAAAGATCGCTTGCATGAGAACGCGTTTGGATTGTCGGGCGGACAGCAGCAGCGACTCGTTATTGCGCGTGCTATCGCCATAGAACCTGAGGTCTTGCTGCTTGATGAACCCACGTCGGCACTTGACCCTATTTCAACGCTAACGATTGAAGAGCTGATCAACGATCTAAAAACCAAATATACTGTAGTTATCGTTACGCATAACATGCAGCAAGCGGCAAGGGTTAGTGATCACACCGCATTTATTCATATGGGTAAACTGATAGAGTACTCAGATACCGACTCTATTTTTACCTCACCATTGAAAAAGCAAACCGAAGACTACATTACAGGTCGATACGGTTAATAAACATATAGGAGATAGGGACACTTCATGAATTTTGGTCGCCACATTTCAGGTCAGTTTAACGTCGAGTTAGAGTCTATTCGTACCCATGTACTTACCATGGGGGGCTTGGTCGAGCAGCAGCTTTCGTTTGCCATGCAGGCTTTGAATAAAGAAGACATCGAGTTGGCGCGTAAAGTGGTGCGTGACGATCACAAAGTCAATGCAATGGAAGTCTCTATCGATGAAGCCTGTACTCGAATTATTGCTAAACGCCAGCCGACAGCCAAAGACTTACGCTTGATTATGGCCATCATCAAGACGATCACAGATCTAGAGCGTATTGGTGATGTCGCGACAAAAATGGCTTACGTTGCTATCGAAAGTCCGGAGTCGAAGGATAGTCAGTTCCAAGTTTCTCTGGAGCCCTTGTGTCGTCAAGCCATCATGATGTTACACCAAGTGTTAGATGCCTTTGCCCGAATGGATGTTGAAGCAGCGGCAGAAGTGCACAAGCTTGACGACAAAATCGACGCGGAATATGAAGCGGTGATCCGTCAGTTGATGACGTACATGATGGAAGATCCGAAAAATATTCCGAATATCCTGCAAGTGATGTGGTCGGCACGTGCGATTGAGCGTGTCGGGGATCGCTGTCAGAACATCTGTGAGTACATCATCTACTTTGTGAAAGGCAAAGATGTTCGCCATCTCGGTGAGCAAAGCATTGATGATGCACTCAAATAAAGGAGCTATCCAATCACAGTAAGTGGTCATAAATAGCGTAGGAAAAATGTTTGAGAACAAGGCAGAGTTTTTCGATAAGTCGTTAATCTACAACCAAAAAATCTAACGCAGTTATCGAACATTTTAACAAGCTAGAATGAACAGTTATTTGCTACGATTGGTATTAGTACCTTTGGGGAACAAAAGTTTGTTCTTCTATTGGCGCTCTGATGTAACCTTCTTTATTCAGCTCAGGTAATTCAATCTCTGGATAGTGGACATCTTGGTAATCTATCTGACTGAGTAAGTGGCTGATGCAATTAAGCCGCGCGCGTTTTTTGTCGTCTGATGGAACGACCCACCAAGGACAGTGTTTAGAGTCAGTATGCAAAAACATTTTGTCTTTTGCTTCTGAATATTCTATCCAGCGGCTACGCGATTCCAAATCCATTGGGCTGAACTTCCAGCGTTTAATTGGCGTATGGATACGCTCCAAAAATCGCTGTTCTTGCTCTTCATCAGAAACCGAAAACCAGTACTTCAGCAAGATGATGCCAGATCGCTGTAACATCAGCTCAAATTCAGGGCAGGAGCGTAGAAACTCTTCGTATTGATCATCGTTGCAAAACCCCATGACTTTCTCGACACCCGCACGGTTGTACCAACTTCTGTCGAATAGGACGATTTCGCCAGCGGAAGGAAGGTGAGCGACATAACGCTGAAAGTACCACTGCGTTTTCTCTTTTTCCGTCGGAGCAGGAAGGGCGGCAATACGGCAAACACGAGGGTTGAGTTTTTCGGTAATCCGCTTAATGGCACCGCCTTTACCCGCTGCATCGCGTCCTTCGAAGATCACGACGACTTTGAGCCCTTCTTGTTTTACCCATTCTTGAAGCTTAACCAGTTTAATTTGTAGCTTTTCTAATTCTTTTCGGTAGAACTTCTTATTCAATTTCTTGTGGCTCATGCATCGCTCCTAGATAGGCTCTGATAATGGGTACTCTCTACAAATCAACATGCTAACACTCACCACAATCAAGGGATGGGTTTGCTTTAGGAACTGAGAGCTTTTACCACTTTTAGGATAGCATCTGTACTTGTGACGGGAATGTGGAAGTCATTAATGTCATGGTCTCCCATTTTTGCGCTATCAGAGATGAACGCCATTTTGCTTTTACGCCAAGACTTACCGGACAAATGCACTTCTCTTACCCCAGTTTCTAGGACGACATCCAGCGCATTCTCCGAGTTAAGGCCAGCACCTGCCATGACTGAAATTCGGCCATTTGCAAGTTTCACCATCTCTGCCAGCGTATTTAGCCCTTGCTCTACATTTGTTTCCATACCGGATGTTAAAACGCGTTCGCAGCCAAGTTCTATGATCTCTTCCAGAGCTTGTCGGTAATCAGCACATTGGTCTATCGCACGGTGAAAAGTAACCCCTAAGCCATAGAGCTTTGCTCGCTCCACCAATTGTTGGATCATGTGTTTATCCACTTCGCCTTTCGCGTTTAACGCGCCAACAACGATGCCTTGCAGGCCAGCCTCTGCGGTGGCTTCAATATCAAGCAGCATAGTGTCAACGTCATCTTGAGTATAAAGAAAGTCCCCTTGTCGTGGACGAATCATGGCGTAGACAGGAATGGAGGAAATTTCTGCGGCTTTTTTCATGAGACCAAAGCTAGGCGTCAGGCCACCTAAAGAGAGTGATGAGCACAGCTCGATACGTGTTGCGCCCCCTTCTATAGCGTTATGAAGAGATTCTAAATTGTCGATACAAACTTCGATATGGTAGTTCATGGGATTAGCCTAATGGTTAGGGATTGAGCTTAGTTTAGCGCCTCTCTGAAAAGTCACAGAGAAGGGGGATTAAGAAAAACAAAAAACCTCAGCATTGGCTGAGGTCATAAATCTTTCGTGGCTAGCTTGTAAGATGAAAGCGATTACGCTGCGTCTTCTTGTTCTGTCACTTCTTCGTCTGCTACCGCTTCAACCTTTGCCTTTTTTGGCGTTGGTTTGCGTTTTGCGCCCAATGCATAAAGGACTTCATCTTTATTTTGCGCTAGGAACATGGCCAAGTCTTCTTGCTTACCGTCATCTTCCAGCAGTTCACTTTTACCTAGTAGCTCAAACAGCTCATCCGCCATATCAAGCATTTTGTCATATGCGTCAGCATCCGCTTTAGAGGTAAAAGTCATTTTCTCTTCTCCATTGCGTTCTACCACGTACTTGACGATTACAGCCATGGTTGGTCCTCTAGTTAAATTTGCCAAATAATTACTGTCTGTTTATACAGTTTTTGACCAGCTAAGTCCAGCCAAGCCCGGGATTATGAGAACCGTGTGGCTACTCTTTATTCCATTGTTCACAAAATTTAATAAAGGCTTTCAGCAGGGGACTTTGATACTTCTCTTTGTGTACCAACAGCCAGAGTCGGCGTTTCATATCGAGTGGCAATCTAAGCTCAACCACACGGCCATCTTTGAGTGCTGGTTCAGCGGCCAGTTTTGATAGGCAGCCTAAGCCGAGTCCGGCCGATACACTGTTGATGAGTGCTTCGGTTGTATTAAGCTGAAACGCTTCATGCCATTGCTCAATACGAGGCGCGATCACACGGAGAAAAAACTCTCGTGAGCCAGAACCCGCTTCGCGTAATATCCACTCGCTGTTTTCTAGCTTACCTACGGTAAAGTTTTCTAGTTTGGCTAATGGCGAAGTTGGAGAGCAAATGACGCACATTTCATCCTGACTAAAGGGTTGAGAAAGCAGCTCTGGGTGGAGTGTTTTCCCTTCAACCAAAGCGATATCAAGTTCGTAGTCGACCAGCTTTTCGCAAATCAACGTCGAGTTCGAAATAAACAAGCTTTGCGATTTGTGTCCGGTGTGGTTTCTGAAATCGCTCAATAAGTAAGGGGCAACCTGATTGCCAATCGTGTCGCTGGCCCCGATTTTGAGAGCACCCGTTAGCGCTTGATCATCACTGAACAGCTGCTCGATGTTTTGAGTTCTCTGAATCAATTCGTCAGCAAGGGGGAGAAGTTTCTTGCCTTCTTGGTTGAGGATTAATCGGTTGTTTACTCGGTCAAACAGAGAGTGCCCGAGCTGTTTTTCAAGTTCAGCCAGAGACATACTGACCGCTGCCTTAGATAAACAAAGTGCGTCTGATGCAGAGGTGAGCGTGTCGTGTTGAGTGATGGCAATAAACACTCGGAGCTGTTTAAAAGAAATATTCGTGGCCATGACTGCGTTAATGCAAGATGAACAAAGGCCTTTGATCATTAAGCATAACCAAACGACGTGCAAGTGTTATCTTGCTTTCCTAGGAGTCAGTCTATTCTTGTCTTCCCTCGGTAGATGGAAAAAGATAAGTGACATAAGCGGATGATGAATTTTACTCACTCTGTGTGATATCTAACCTTTTGTTATTTCAGATTTCGAGAACTCTGCGGGATTGAAAAAGCCTGTGCTAAGCTAACTGACAGTTTAAATTGGTACTCGGTGTTCCCATTTTGTTTACTGTCTATCACTCCAACCAAGTTGATATTCTCAAGTCGTTACTTGTTGAGCTCATTCGCCTGCACCCGCTCGAAAATCCATTTGAAGCGGAGCAAATCCTTGTACAAAGCCCCGGTATGTCTCAGTGGCTTAAAATGGAGTTGGCAAAAGAGTTCGGCGTGGCCGCGAATATTGAGTTCCCACTTCCGGCAACGTTTATCTGGAACATGTTTACGGAAGTTCTGCCAGATGTACCTAAACGAAGTGCGTTCAATAAAGAGTCGATGACGTGGAAGTTAATGCACCTACTTCCGAGTATGCTCGATCAACCCGAGTTTGACGCACTGAACCGCTATTTAGAAAACGATCAGGACTCCAGTAAGCTTTATCAGCTATCGGAAAAAATTGCCGATATCTTCGATGGTTACTTGGTGTATCGTCCAGAATGGATTGCGAGCTGGGAAGCAGGACAAGACGTTGCAGAGCTGGAAGGGCAGCACGCATGGCAACCGATTTTATGGCAGGCTTTGTACGATCACACCATTGCGTTGGATCAGTCACCTTATCACCGTGCTAATCTTTATGAGCACTTCATCGAGACACTAGAAAACGACATTCGTCGCTTCGAGAGTGGCAGTTTTGAACATTTACCTAAGCGGTTATTTGTCTTTGGTATTACCTCGTTGCCGCCTCGTTATATGGACGCGTTGAAGGCCATTGGTGAACATATCGATGTGCACTTGATGTTTACCAACCCATGCCGATATTACTGGGGTGAAGTGAGAGACAGAAAGTATCTGGCGCGATTGGCGGCGATGCATCGTAAGCACGTGGTTTGGAATCAGGATCATTCAGAGCAGGACGGCGAAAGTGCAGTGCTCAAAGGCAGTGTGGAAGACAATCTTTCTGATGAACTGCATACCGATGTGGTCGGAAACAGCTTGCTGGCCTCTATGGGTAAGCTCGGGCGAGACAACATGTATTTGTTGTCCCAATTGGAATCTCACGAAATTGAAGCGTTTGTGGATGTAGAGCGCGATTCTTTGCTTCATCAGCTCCAGGCCGATATTTTAAATCTGGAAGAACACCAGAATGATGACGAGTTGGAGAGCAGCTTTCATAAACAGGTGGTCAGCGCCGACGATCACTCTCTTTCTCTTCATGCGTGTCATAGCCCTATGCGTGAAGTGGAAGTGTTACACGATCAACTGTTGGCGATGTTCGATGCCGATCCGAGTTTAAAACCGCGTGACATCATCGTTATGGTGGCAGACATCAACGCTTATAGCCCAGCAATTCAAGCGGTGTTTGGTAACGCGCCAGGTGAGCGATTCATTCCGTATTCAATTTCTGACCGTACTGCTGACCAAGAAAGCCCAATTCTTAATGCATTTATGCAGTTAGTGAACTTGCCGAACACACGTTGCCTTGCTTCTGAGTTGCTTGAACTTCTGGAAACCCCCGCGATTTTGGCGCGATTTGATTTGGATGAAGATGACTTCATCAAAGCTAAACAATGGGTGGAAGAATCGGGCATTCGTTGGGGGCTGAATGAGTCAACTGGACGTGAGTTTGAACTGCCAGAAACGTCTCAGAATACGTGGCAATTTGGTATCCAAAGAATGCTACTCGGCTATGCAATGCCTGAGTCTGCTGGGCTGTTTGATTCGACATCCGGTGCGTTATCTCCCTATAACGAAGTTCAAGGTATGGGCGCAGAGCTGGCAGGTAAACTGGCGCATTTTATTGAAACGGTCGACACATACCGAGGCAAATTGGCTCAAACACAATCTATAGATAGTTGGCGAGAAGTGCTCACCCACTTACTTGATGACTTTTTCAGTGTAGAGCTTGAAGGCGAAGCGGCATTAAAATCGATTCGCGATACGTTAACAGCTTTAAAAGAGCAGCTTACTGACGCTGCATTTGAGCACCAACTTGCACCAACCATCATTTCACAGTATCTACAAAGCAAGTTGTCTGGTACCCGAGTTAGTCAGCGCTTCCTTGCGGGCCAAGTGAATTTCTGTACCCTGATGCCGATGCGTTCGATTCCGTTCAGAACCGTGTGTTTGTTGGGTATGAATGACGGCATCTATCCGCGCTCTGTGCCGCCTGAAGGGTTCGACTTAATGAATGGCCGTGCCAAACCGGGAGACCGCTCGCGCAGAGATGACGACCGCTATCTATTCCTTGAAGCGCTGCTATCCGCACAACAAACGCTCTACATCAGCTATGTGGGACGCTCTATTCAAGACAACACCGAGCGAGTGCCATCCGTATTGGTATCGGAGTTGATGGAGTACTGTCACCAAAACTATCGTCTTCAAGATGATGAAACGTTGCCTTGCGATGAGTCAGGCGACAAGTTGCTTCAATCCTTAATAACTCACCACGCTATGGTGCCTTTCAGCCCGTCGGCGTTTTCAGGTGAGTTGCCGAGCTATGCCAAAGAGTGGTTGCCTGCGGCCAATAGGCAAGGGCAAAGCGGTGGCGAATTTAATCGTCAGCTAGGCGATTACCTATCGGACGCCATTTATCCATTGGAATTGGATCTGGTCGAATTACAACGTTTCTGGCGTTTGCCTGTTCAGTACTTTTTTAACCGTCGACTCAAAGTGATGTTTGAACCGCCTCTTCCTGTTATGGAAGATGATGAACCGTTTGTACTGGGTGGCTTAGAAAGCTATCAAATGAGGGATAACCTTCTCAGCACGTTATTGGCGCACACATTAGAAGGTGAGGGGGATACCCAAGCGGTGATCGCTGAGTTTGTGGAATACCAACGAGCGCAAGGAAAGCTGCCAGTGGGTGCGTTTGGCGATATTGAATTTGAGACCAATCGCGTACAAGCGGAAGAGTTGGTTGAGAAGCTCACTTGGCTCTGCCAAAGCGCTGATACTGATTTGGAAGTGAAGCTGACATTTGACGTACTGGGCGAAGGCAAAAACGTGCAGTTAACGGGATGGCTGACACAAAATTATCAATCAGGATTAGTACGCTTTCGCAGTGGAAAGATTCGAGCTCAAGACTATCTGTCCGCTTGGATTGATCACCTCGCTATGTGTGCGATGGGTTACGCAAAGAGAACGCATATGATTGGTTATGATCGTAAAGATGGTGTGGTTCATCTGGTGTATCCGCCGATGGAAAATGCTCAGCAAGCCCAATTATTGTTGTCAGAGCTAATACGCTTGTTCTTCCAAGGAATGACAGAGCCGTTGGCTTATTTCCCAAAAACTGCGCTTGCTAGCGTTGAAGCTGGATTCAGCCGAGGCAGTTGGGTTGATGATGAAGAAAAATCACTGAAGAAAATGTCCGATACCTTCAATGATGGCTACATGACCAGTGGTGAGGGAAATAACGCTTATATCGCCCGAATTTGGCCAATATGGAATGATGTATTAGCGGCACAAGCCCGAACTATGGCGACATTGGTGATGCAAGGGCCGAGACTCGCGGCAAAGATGAGTGAGGACTTGGCGTAATGGGATTCAAGACTAACGCTAGGAAAAATAGGGAATGGGTGGCCGCCAGTAAATCATTATAGTGTAGGGCGTTCGCTGTACGGCCACAGGTCAGAGGGACCATGATTCGTTTGGTCTATTGCAGCGACTGGCTGCTCAACTCGTGCGGTGGATACTATCGGTTAGTAGATTTTTCTGCTGTGAGACGGATCCCATAAAACTCTCATGTTTTTATTCTAACTATTACTAATTTTCATTTTTAAGTCAGGATCACATTTGTCATCTGGCTTTTTATCGAAAGGCAATGAATTTATGACAGTAAAGTCAGTGGCTACTCCGCTTAATACCATGACTTTTCCACTGCATGGTGCTCGCTTAATCGAAGCCTCTGCGGGAACAGGAAAGACGTTTACCATTGCAGGTCTGTATCTGAGGTTACTTTTAGGTCATGGCTGCTCTGAAACCAAACATCAGGTTCCTCTGACGGTCGATCAAATTCTGGTCGTGACGTTTACCGAAGCGGCAACGGCAGAACTGAGAGATCGTATCCGCGCTCGTATTCATGATGCGCGTTTAGCCTTTGCCCGAGGAAAAAGCAGTGATCCGGTCATCGAGCCATTACTAGAAGAAATTGCAGACCATAAACAAGCGGCTGAGATTCTGTTGCAAGCAGAGCGACAAATGGATGAAGCGGCGGTGTTTACCATCCATGGTTTTTGCCAACGCATGCTGACGCAAAATGCCTTTGAGTCTGGTAGCCGATTCGACAACGAATTTGTGACCGATGAGAGTCATCTAAAAGCTCAGATTGTCGCAGATTACTGGAGACGAAATTTCTATCCGCTGCCAATAAATCTTGCTGGAGAAGTACGCCGTATATGGGCATCGCCCGGCGCTTTGCTTGGTGACATAAACAACTATCTGACGGGTTCACCTTTAAAGCTGACGGTAGAAGCGATGAAAGGTGGCTTGGCAGAACTTCACCAAGAGAACCTAAAGCGGATTGAAGAATTAAAAGCGAATTGGCGAAATGACCAAGATGACTATCTGGCGCTGATCAGTGAATCCGATGTTAACAAGCGTAGTTATACGAAAAAGTCACTGCCAGAGTGGTTGGACGCGGTCAATGCGTGGGCAGAGTCGGAAACGACCAACTACGACTACCCAGACAAGCTAGAGAAGTTTGCTCAAAGTGTATTGAATGAGAAAACACCGAAAGGGACACCTCCAACGCACTCGGTATTTGAAGCGATAGACGCTTTTCTTGCAGAGCCAGTTTCGATGAAAGCGCCGCTACTCGCACACGCAATCGAACATTGCCGAGCTATGTTGGCACAAGCTAAGCAGCAAAAGCAGTGGCTCTCATTTGATGATCTACTCACTAATCTATCTGCATCGATTGACAATGATGAGTCCGAACAACTCACCGAGAGAATCCGCACCCTTTATCCCGTTGCGATGATCGACGAATTCCAAGATACCGATCCACTGCAATACAGCATCTTCAGCCGTATTTACCTTAATCGCCCTGAATGTGGGCTATTTATGATCGGTGACCCGAAACAGGCGATTTACGGTTTCCGAGGCGCAGATATTTTTACCTACATTAAGGCGCGGAATCAGGTTTCTTCACACTTTACACTTGGGACGAACTGGCGCTCTAGCGCGGATATGGTCGCTGCGGTAAATCAGATTTTTGAACTGCCAGACAGCCCGTTTATCTATGACGAAGATATCCCATTTCTTCCGGTTAACCATAGCCCGAAAGCCCAACAACGCATTTGGACTATGGGTGGTCAAAAGAAACCAGCATTGACGTATTGGTTACAAGAAGCGGACGAAAAACCGTTGCCGAAAGGGGATTACCTGAAGGAGATGGCAAAGGCAACAGCCTCTCAAATTCAGGAAATACTGACCGCTTCTCAAGATCAGCAAGCGTATTTTGAAAGCGATAAAGGCAAGCATGAGATTCAAGCGGGTGACATTGCTGTCCTCGTCCGTACCGGAAGTGAAGGGCGAATGGTCAAAGAAGCCTTGGCGAAACAAGGTATTGCCAGCGTTTATCTGTCTAACCGAGATAGTGTTTTTACGTCGACGGTTGCACAAGATGTACAGCGTTTACTGCAAGCGGTGCTAACTCCGGAAAATGATCGCGCACTAAGAGCCAGTTTGGCTTCAGAGCTGTTCGCCTTGGATGCGGGGAAGCTTGATAAACTCAACAATGATGAGAATGAGTGGGAAAACGCGATTAACGAGTTCAAAGAGTACCGCAGGCTATGGGTTCAACGCGGTGTGCTACCTATGCTCCGTAGCGTAATGAGCAAACGCCATATTGCCGAGCGACTCCTAGAAGAAGAAAACGGAGAGCGTGCATTAACCGATTTGATGCATATTGGTGAGCAATTACAGCAAGCCAGTCAGGAATTGGATAGTGACCATGGCTTACTGCGTTGGCTTGCTCAGGTGATCAGTGATGCTGAAAACGGACTAGGTGGCAGTGATGATCAGATTCAACGTTTGGAGTCTGAGCGTAATTTGGTTCAAATCGTCACCATCCATAAATCCAAGGGTTTGGAATATGATTTGGTCTTCTTACCGTTTGTTTTGAGTTACCGCGAAGCGAGTGAAGCCAAGTATTACGATGCGAAATTAGACCGCACTGTACTGGATATTACAGGGCAAGATGCGTCCTTGGCGCAAGCCGATAAAGAGCGACTGGCGGAGGACTTACGTTTGATCTACGTGGCTCTGACTCGCGCAGTCTATGGCTGTTTTGTGGGTACAGCACCGATTCGAAATGGCCGCTCGACCAAAGAGCCGACGGGGGTTCATCGCAGTGCAATGGGGTATCTGTTGCAAAATGGGCAAGAAGGGGGCATTTCGGATTTAACGCAAGCGCTTCAAAATCAGGTGCAAGGGTTAGATTGTGTTTCCCTCGCGGATACGCCTGATGAGCAAGGTCGTCCGTTTGTTTTGCTTCAAGCAGAAGAAGTACAGCTGAGCGCCAGAGAACTAAAAAACGAGATAGACAGGCATTGGCGCATTACCAGTTATTCTGGGCTTATCAAGCAAGGGCATAACCAGCATAGCGATGATGCTTTAACCGACTTGATGCGTTTGGATGTCGATTCCTCCGGAGAGGACGATCAAGACGAGTTAGTCGAGCCAGAACAGACAATTTTTACGTTTCCACGAGGCGCGCGCCCGGGTACGTTTTTGCATACGCTGTTTGAAGAGGTCGAGTTCACCCAATCAGCCACCAGCGAAGACAATACTCAGATTATTATTTCTCTGATGGAAAGTGAGCAATTGGATGAAACTTGGTTGCCAGTGTTGCAGACGCTGATTGATACCGTTTTAGCGACGCCGCTTGATGGTAAGAGCATCAAACTCAATCAGAAACAACCCTCGCAACGACTGGTAGAAATGGAGTTCTTACTGCCTATCGAGGTATTAGCTGCGCCTGCGCTCAATCGAGTGATTCAGCGTCACGATCCATTGTCTGCTAAAGCGGGAGATCTCGGGTTTCAAACGGTGCAGGGAATGCTGAAAGGCTTTATTGACCTGGTATTTGAACATAATGGTCAGTATTACGTTCTGGACTGGAAATCGAACTATCTGGGTGACGATGTTGCTCATTATCACGGCGATGCGCTGAAAGCAGCCATGGCTGACCACCGTTACGATCTTCAATATCAAATTTATGCATTGGCTTTGCATCGCTTCTTGCGTAGTCGATTACCTAATTACGACTATCAGAAACATTTTGGGGGCGTCTACTACCTGTTCTTGCGCGGCATGGACGGCCAAAGTGATAACGGCATTTTTTCGGCGAAGCCCACGTTAGAGTTTTTACAGGATATGGATAGGTTGATTGATGGACAGCCTATCGATACTAAACACAACAGTTCTGGCCAAATGGAGTTAATTTAGTCATGACGTACCTTGTTTCTAAATTAAAGCAACTGGCCGATAAAGGTTCTATCAGACAGCTCGATTATCAGTTTGCCAGATTTATTTTTTCCCAATCTCAAGATGATCAATTAGCGTTTATTGCAGGTGTGGTGAGTAGCGAACTGGGCAAGGGGCATATTTGTTTGCCACTGACTGACGTTCAAGGGCAGAGCATTGACTTAGTTGCAAAGCTTGGTCTGTTTGGTGAAACGGCCATTGAATTAAACCAACACCTTGTCGACATTGATTGGCCAAGTAAACTTTCTAGCGCGTCTTTGGTTGGGAAAGCATTAGTTGGAAAATCCGCAGAGTCATTACCGCTTATTTTTGATGGTGAAAGGCTTTATTTGCATCGTTATTGGCACTATGAAGTCACTTTGGCTGAGCGGCTGAATAGCTTTGGGTCACCGATGAACCTAAAGCCTGAGAAGTTAAAAAAGCTCTCAGAGTTATTGGATCATTTGTTTGCCAGAAACTATCGCTACCTGTTTGAAGACCTTAAAAAAGTGGAGCAGGCAGGGCAATCTTCAAATGTGGTTCGTCAGCGCTTGGTGTGCGACCATCTTGATGTCGTGAGTGAAGATCTGCTCGATTGGCCTACTATCGATCAAAAGCTTGTTGGCGTGAGTCGAGTGGAGAAGTTAACGGTACTTGATGAACTGGTGCCTCTGTCACATTGCGTGAATTGGCAAAAAGTCGCGGCAGCGGTCGCCCTCACAAGAAATTTTGCTGTGATTTCTGGTGGGCCGGGAACGGGCAAAACCACGACGGTCACGAAACTGCTTGCTGCTTTGATCGAGCAGTCTAAGCGTGGAGACGAATCACCGACAATCAAACTGGTCGCGCCGACAGGGAAAGCGGCAGCTCGATTGACAGAGTCGATTGGTAAAGCCGTGGCACAATTGCCAGTATCCCCAGATCTGAAACTAGCGATACCAACCGATGCCAGTACGATTCACCGTTTGTTGGGGGCGATCCCCAATAGTGCAGAGTTCAGACATAACCAGCATAACCCGCTTCACTTAGATATTCTGGTTGTGGATGAAGCATCCATGGTTGACCTACCTATGATGCATAAGCTGGTGGATGCCATGCCCAAGCATGCCCGCCTGATATTGTTGGGTGATAAAGATCAGTTAGCGTCTGTAGAGGCGGGGGCGGTATTGGGCGACATATGTTCATTCACCCAATTAGGCTATAGCTCAATGCAAGCCCAGTTGGTGTCTCAGTTGACTGGATACACAACCTTGTCTCATGGGTCTACACCGAGTACGACAATCGCAGACAGTTTATGCATGCTGCAAAAGAGTTATCGATTTGACGCGCGATCCGGTATTGGACAGTTGGCGAAAGCGGTTAATGCGGGGTCGGCGCAACGTGTTGACTTAGTGTGGCAAAAAGAGTTCGGCGATATTGAAAAGTTTCCTATCGACAGTCAGCACTACAATCAGCTGATACAAACCTTGGTCGGTGAGTATAGCTGCTACTTAGAACGCATCGATAAGGTAGCGTTAAACCCTGAAACCGGTGAGCCTGAGTCAGTCGAACAGAGAGCGAAAGCAACACTGGATGCGTTTGGAAAATGTCGTCTTTTATGTGCTGTAAGAGAAGGTGATTTTGGCGTGTCCGGGCTCAATACCAGAATAGAAAAAGCCTTAGCAGCGCGCAAAAAAATCAAAGACTCTGATGAGATTTGGTATCACGGTCGACCTGTGATGGTCACGCGCAATGATCACGCCCTTGGCTTGTACAATGGTGACATTGGAATCTGTATCAGTACGCTGGTGGATGGCGAAAGCAAGTTGAAAGTCTTTTTTGAATTGCCTGATGGTTCGGTGAAATCCGTGTTGCCAAGTCGCGTTCCTGAACACGAAACCGCTTATGCGATGACGATCCATAAATCTCAGGGCAGTGAATTTGAACATACGTTAATGATTTTGCCACCCGAGTTCACACCGATCTTAACGCGAGAACTTATCTATACCGGAATCACACGTGCGAAAAGTCGATTGAGCTTGTATGTCGATGAACGAGTGATTAAGCGAGGCATAAAAATTAGGACGGAGCGGGCAAGTGGGTTAATCAGTCGATTGAGAAGTTAGTAAGAGTGGACAACCTTCCCTGGTTTGCGCGTTAGGCTCTTGGTGTTTATGAACCAACTCCTACTGATGTAAAAGAGATACTACGGATCGCATACTTCTCTTTGTAATCCAGGATAAATGCTCTCAGTCCGTCTGTTGCAGGAAAGGTGCAATGCACGTCTAAACCTTCGAGTAAGTGATTGTCTGCCATATCCCAAAAGCTTTGAACGGAATTGCAAATGATGGTTTTCATTGGTTTTTGCTCTTATTGATGTTGATTCAACCTCAAGCAATCCTTGCGACTTAATCTGTGTGATGATCAAGTGGAATGAGTCCAGTGGGCTCCCAGAAACGGGAGCCGAAATTTTAACCAATTATCAATAAAACTTAAAGAGGCAGAAGCAGATAAAAATACAAGTGTGTTGAAAATAAGCCTGAAGACTGTATGGGTTAAAACAGCTCTATGGCCAGCACTTTGGATTTTCTCTGGTAGTTGTACAGGTTCTGTTTTTGTGAGGGAAGGAAGTCCACGCTAATTTCGTGAAAGCCCTGTTCACGGAACCAGTGCAAGCTGTGTGTGGTTAAAACGAATAACTGTTTTATCCCTTGGGCTTTGCATTGAAGTTTCATGTGGTTCAGCAGTAAAAGTCCTCTGTTGCCATCTCGGTATTCTGAATGAATAGCTACGCAAGCCATTTCAGCCATTTTTTCTTGCGCATAAGGGTAAAGTGCGGCGCAACCAATGATTAAGCCATCTTTTTCGATGATGGTGAACTGGTGAATTTCTTGCTCCAGTTGCTCTCTTGAGCGGCGTACTAGAATTCCTTGCTCTTCTAATGGCTGGATCAAATCCAAGATCCCCCCAATATCATCAATGTCAGCGACGCGAACTTGCTCAGCACTGGCTTGCACGATTTGTGTGCCAATCCCATCAAGAGAGAACAACTCCTGAATCAGCGCACCATCGACTTTGTAACTCACTAAGTGGCTACGTGGGACTCCTGCTCGGCAGGCTGTTGTGGCTGCTCTTAAAAAACGCATAGTCCCGGAGGCACTGTCACCTTCCTTTTCTGAAGCGCTAATCATCGTGTGTAAAATGTTTTCTGCTTCTTTAGGGAACAGTTCTGCAACGGCATTGCCTTCGTCATCAATGACCCCTTGCTCTGAACAAAAGCCGATCAACTTATCTGCTTTGAGCTTGATGGCGACTTGTGTGGCGACCTCTTCTGACAGTAAGTTAAAAGATTCCCCCGTGACGGAACTTGCGATGGGTCCGAGTAATACAATCGAACCTTGGTCAAGCATGCGATTAATCCCAGCAACGTCGATTCTTCTTATTCGTCCGCTGTGGCAGTAATCCACGCCATCATCAATTCCCAAAGGTTGAGAAATAACGAAGTTTCCACTGACCACGTTTAGCTGAGTGCCTGCCATTGGCGTATTGCTCAAACTCATCGACAGTTGAGCTGTAATAGAAAGTTGCAGTTGCCCAGAAGCCTGCATGACGTAGTTGAGAGAGGTTTCGTCAGTGACTCGGATCCCTTTGTGGTAAGGAGTGGAGTAGGAATGCTGCTCAAGGATGGCGTTAATTTGAGGTCTGGCACCGTGAACCAGAACAATTTTCACACCCAAACTGTGCAAAAGTGCCAAATCACTAATGATATTGGAAAAGTTACTGTCAGCCACAGCCTCGCCACCTAACATGATAACCATGGTTTTACCGCGGTGTGCGTTAACATAAGGGACAGACTGCCTAAATCCTTTAACTAATGCTGTATTTCTGATTTTCACTATACGTTCCGGTGTGAATTAATATTTAAGAATATTGCAATTTTATTCTTTTGTGGGCAAGTGGTTTTTACAGTGAAATACAAACCACTCATCGAGATGATGACCTTGTGCTCCAAATATATAATAGGGGGATTGTGGCGTTTAGCGATAGCAAGTGCCCGAGCAGTGGTTGGTTTGTCAGGAAAGTTTAAAATTAACATCCGCTAACCCTCCTTTCATTGCGCTATTTCGTTGAGTTTGTCATGCTTCGTAGATAACTGGAAAGGAACAAATCTTGTGATAAAAAAATATCTTCCAATTGCTGCAGTCACGCTACTTTTTGGCTGCGCTCAACCTACTGAATCCATTGAGCCCATTGAATCTACTGAAAGAGCCCAACAATATCTGGATGGCGAATTTGACTCATTGTTGAATAAAACGACAGTTGTTGAATCTAACAAGCCGAGAGATTTTACTGAGTTCCATAAACAGACCGAGCAAGTGGTCAAAAAGTCACCGAGAATGGCTACGGTATACCAACCGCTGTATGAAAAGCTCAACGATTGGGTTTTGCAAAGTGGTGACCCAAGTGAGCTGGCGAATTTTAATATTCAAGCGGCTCAGTTAGGCGGCGGAGACAAGAAAGGCAATGTGCTGTTTACGGGGTATTTCTCCCCGGTGATGGAGCTTCGTCATACACCGAATGAGACTTTTAAGTACCCTGTTTATCGCAAGCCTAAGTGTGGTTCAGAATGTCCAACGCGCGCGCAAATCTACGCGGGTGCATTAGCAGGACAAGGATTAGAGCTCGGCTACGCGCCAAATATGATTGACCCATTCTTGATGGAAGTGCAGGGCAGCGGATTTGTGCATTTTGAAGATGACGATACACTCGAGTATTTTGCCTACGGCGGTAAGAACAACAAAGCTTATGTCAGTATCGGAAAAGTACTGATTGAGCGAGGTGAAGTCCCGCGTGAAAAAATGTCGATGAAAGCGATCAAAGAGTGGGTACTGGCTAACGATGAAAATGTCGTTCGAGAGCTGTTGGAACAAAACCCTTCTTACGTTTTCTTTAGCCCTCAAGCCGATGCGCCTGTAACTGGGTCTGCGGGCATTCCACTATTACCGATGGCATCTGTTGCGGGGGATCGTTCTATCTTACCGATGGGGACGCCAATTTTAGCGGAAGTGCCTTTGCTAAACTCTGACGGCTCGTGGAGTGGCGCTCACCAACTTCGATTGCTCGTTGTGTTAGATACTGGCGGCGCAGTCAAACGTAACCACTTAGATCTTTACCACGGTATGGGGCCACGTGCGGGAACAGAGGCCGGTCATTACAAACATTTTGGCCGGGTATGGAAATTGGGGCTGGAAAACTCAGCCACGCAAGCTCCTTGGGCATTGCCACCCGAGAAGTTACAATAGGCTTCTAACCTAGACTTTTTTACAAAGAGTGCGTATAAATCGCACTCTTTGTTTTTGTACCACTTTTTGGCGGAAGAATTGCACCATGCGCGAACTTGATACTCCTGCTTCTGATAATTACAACCAACGCTTTGGCGGCACACGTCGACTTTACGGCAATAGCGAAGTAGAAATCCTACGAGCGGCTCATGTCTGTGTCATCGGTATTGGCGGTGTTGGCTCTTGGGCGGTGGAAGCGTTGGCGCGCACTGGCATTGGCGAACTGACTCTGATCGATATGGATGATGTTTGCGTCACCAATATCAACCGTCAGATTCATGCGATGTCGGGAACAGTAGGTCAAAGTAAAGTCGAAGTGATGGCAGAGCGTGTTAAGTTGATTAACCCAGAGTGCAAGGTCAACATCATTGATGACTTCATCACTCCTGACAATCAACACGAATACTTGAGCAAAGAGTTTGATTATGTGCTCGATGCTATTGATAGCGTAAAAGCCAAAGCGTCTTTATTGGCATACTGTCGTAGTAACAAAATCAAAGTGATTACAACGGGTGGTGCTGGTGGTCAAGTTGATCCGACTCAGATTCAAGTCGCGGATCTGACCAAAACGATTCAAGATCCGTTAGCGAAGAAAATTAAGGATACACTGCGTCGTCATCATAACTTTCCAAAAAATCCTCAGCGAAAATTTGGTATCGACTGCGTATTTTCAACGGAACAACTTAAATACCCTCAACCTGATGGAAGCGTATGCGGCGTAAAATCAACGGCAGAAGGTCCAAAACGTATGGATTGTGCGAGTGGTTTTGGTGCTGCAACTGTAGTTACCGCGACCTTCGGTTTTGTTGCTGTATCTCGCATCGTTGAAAAGCTGATTCAAAAGTACAAAAACGCCTAAAATTTTTATGGAGCGAGTTTTTCGTTCTTTATGCCAACGCTAGGAGATTGCCATGTCATCTTTTCCTCAGTCGCCATTTGGTCAAGATATTACCGCTGACGATATCGTTGCAACCATGCAAAACTTTAAAGGATGGGAAGACCGCTACCGTCAGGTGATTCAGTGGGGGAAAAAACTGCCTCAAATGCCTGATGATCTAAAATCGGAGCAGGTGACTGTCTCGGGGTGTGAAAGCCAAGTCTGGCTTGTGAGTGAACAGATTGATGGTAAGTGGCATTTCTGCGCCGACTCAGATGCTCGTATTGTTAGAGGTTTAATCGCTTTGGTGATGGCGGCCTATGACGGTAAATCAAGTGAAGAAATTCAAGCGTTTGATGTGGATGCGTATTTTGACCAACTTGGATTAATCGCTCACCTTAGTCCGTCTCGTGGCAACGGCCTAAAGGCGATTGTCGAACAAATCAAACAGCTTTCCGCTTAATCTATCTCAGATTTCTGCTAACCTCGCATACGTTTTGGGGCGTATGTTGAGGTTCAACTCCCATTGTAATTCTGGCGGTTAAAATTTAATCACATTGATATTAACACCTTAGAAAATACATGGCTTTAGACCCCTTGTTGTCGCTGCGTAAAGGCTGTACAATTCGCGCCCTTAATTAATGTTCCGTCTTTTGAGAGGCCACATGACCACTGAAAAAATCAATCTACTCGACTTTGATCGCAAGGGTATGCGTCAATTCTTCGCCGAAGAGTTAGGCGAAAAGGCATTCCGCGCAGATCAGGTAATGAAGTGGATCTACCATTTCGGTGTCGATGACTTCGAAAACATGAGCAACATTAACAAGAAGCTACGCGAAAAACTGCAGCACAAGTGTGAAATCAAAGCACCTACGGTTGCAGAAGCTCAGCACTCTTCAGACGGCACAATCAAGTGGGCGATGAAGGTCGGCGATCAAGATGTTGAAACGGTGTACATCCCGGAAGACGATCGCGCTACGCTGTGTGTATCTTCTCAGGTAGGTTGTGCGCTGGAATGTAAATTCTGTTCTACGGCTCAGCAAGGCTTTAACCGTAACTTGAAAGTCTCTGAAATCATTGGTCAGGTTTGGCGTGCAGCACGCGAGATCGGTCTGCAGAAAGAGACTGGCCGTCGCCCAATCACTAATGTGGTAATGATGGGTATGGGTGAGCCACTGCTTAACATGAAAAATCTCATCCCAGCATTAGAAATCATGCTCGACGATCTGGGTTTTGGTTTGTCTAAGCGTCGCGTTACTGTTTCGACGTCAGGCGTAGTATCTGGTCTTGATCAGATGACGGGTAAGATTGACGTAGCACTAGCGATTTCTCTGCATGCGCCAAACGATAAGCTACGTAGTGAAATCATGCCTATCAATGACCGCTGGGATATCCAGGACTTCTTAGCATCGGTACGTCGTTACATTGCATCATCAAATGCAAACCGCGGTAAAGTTACCGTAGAGTATGTATTGCTAGACCACGTTAACGATGACATGGATCACGCACGTGAATTGGCGGAGCTGATGAAAGACACGCCTTGTAAGATCAACTTGATTCCGTTTAACCCGTACCCTGGTTCGCCTTACAAGAAGCCAAGTAACTCACGCATTGATCGTTTCCAAAAGACGTTGATGAAATACGATCACACAGTGACCATTCGTAAAACACGTGGTGATGATATTGATGCAGCATGTGGGCAATTAGTCGGTGACGTTATTGACCGTACTAAACGTACTGCGATGATAAAAGCCGCAAAAGGCGAAACGATCGCGGTAAAAGCGGTATAAGCTAAACTTAGTATTGTATGAAGCCAGAGCCTCGCTCTGGTTTTTTTATTCCAGATTACCGTTGCCTTTTGTCAATTTAAGGAAAAAACCTTGAGCTGGCTGTAAATTATGCATCTCCACGGTGTTGTTTCATCACTCATATCTATTAGAATTGAAGGTTAACGCTCTGGAGTGACTACTCTGCTATTTCGTGGAGCGATATTTGACGTAGGTTGGATTCACCAACTAATTAATTTTAAGTAAGTTCATAGTGCCACGACCAATAACGAATAAGAAAAGTGAGCTAAAACTGACTTGTTAAGCAAAGAGATATATTTCGTATGACAGCTGAAAACGAGACGATAGGAAGAGAAGAAAACCACGCTGCGATCAAAGCAGGCACATTATTAAAGCAAAAGCGTGAACAATTAGGACTTAGCCAAAGGCAAATCGCTGATCGTTTGCGATTACGCGCATCCATTATTGAAGATATTGAAAACAACCAGTTTGATTCTGATCACTCTGCGACATTCACCAAGGGTTATATTCGCTCATACGCAAAAGCGGTTGGGATGGATGTCGGAGAAGTCTTAAAAGCGTACGAAAGCGAACAGAGACCAGAGCCTGAAGAGCAAGAAATGAAAAGCTTTTCTGGTAAGACAAAGCGAGAGAAACACGACAGCCGTATCATGATTCTGACGTGGGGAATTGTGGCGATTATTCTTGGTATTTCATCGGTATGGTGGTGGCAAAATCAGCAAACCTCAATCGTCGAACTCACTGAGCCTGCGGAGCAAGAACAACCCATTGAACAGGGCTTTGAAAATACCAATCAATTTGATCCTACGTTGATGATGGATGAATCTGAACCTCAAGTCGCTGAAACATTCGACACTCTAGCTGACGCAGAAACTGAAATTGTCCAAGAGCAAAACGACATTGCTGCCTCAGACATCAATACTGAAGCGGCAGCGACTGAAACTGCTCCAGTGGTATCAGAAGAGTCAACGAAACCTGAAGTTGCAGACAACTTACTCAACATTACGTTTAATGGAGATTGTTGGACTTTGGTTAAAGACAGCTCAGGAAAAACGCTGGTTTCTGGCGTTAAGAAGGGGGGAGAGACGTTGGAATTGTCCGGTGAAATGCCCTACAACGTGGTTTTAGGCGCACCACAAAACGTTTCAATGACATTATCAAGTGAACCTGTCGACCTTTCTGGGTATACTTCAGGCAAAGTCGCAAAATTCACCTTACCTTAGAAGTTACTATGCATCACGAATCTCCTATTAAACGTCGCCCATCGACACGTATTTATGTGGGTGATGTACCTATTGGTGATGGCGCGCCAATTGCGGTGCAGTCCATGACAAACACCAGAACAACAGACGTAGAAGCGACTGTTGCACAAATCAAATCACTGGAAAATGTGGGCGCGGATATTGTGCGTGTTTCTGTACCGACAATGGACGCAGCCGAAGCATTTAAGTTGATTAAACAGCAAGTGAATATTCCTTTGGTTGCCGACATCCATTTCGATTACCGTATCGCGCTGAAAGTAGCGGAATACGGCGTGGACTGTCTACGCATTAACCCAGGCAATATTGGTAACGAAGACCGCATTCGTGCTGTTGTTGACTGCGCTCGTGATAAAAACATCCCGATTCGAATCGGCGTCAACGGTGGTTCTCTGGAAAAAGACATCCAGATGAAATATGGCGAACCTACACCTGAAGCTCTGGTCGAATCAGCAATGCGCCATGTGGACATTCTTGATCGCCTGAACTTTGAACAGTTTAAAGTGAGCGTTAAAGCATCGGACGTATTTCTTGCTGTGGACTCATACAGACTATTGGCGAAGAAAATCGACCAACCTCTTCACTTAGGTATTACAGAAGCGGGCGGTGCACGCGCTGGCGCGGTTAAGTCATCGGTTGGCCTTGGTATGCTATTGGCAGAAGGTATCGGTGATACACTGAGAATCTCTCTTGCGGCCAACCCTGTAGAAGAAATCAAAGTCGGTTTTGATATTCTTAAATCTCTGCGCATTCGTTCTCGCGGCATTAACTTCATTGCATGTCCAAGCTGCTCTCGTCAAGAATTTGATGTTATTGGCACGGTGAATGCCTTAGAAGAACGCCTAGAAGACATTATTACGCCAATGGATGTGTCCATCATCGGTTGTGTTGTGAATGGCCCAGGTGAAGCTGAGGTTTCACATCTAGGCTTAGCGGGCAGTAACAAGAAGAGCGCTTTTTACGAAGACGGAAAACGTCAGAAAGAGCGATTTGATAACGATGATCTTGTTAGCCAGCTCGAAGCAAAAATTCGTGCGAAAGCAGCGGTAATGGACGAGCAAAACCGCATAGACATTAAAGTACAAGACTAAATATTCTCAACGAAGATTACGGTAATTATCGTGGCAAAAACTATTCAAGCAATTCGAGGCATGAACGACTGCCTCCCAACTCAATCTCCACTGTGGCAAAAACTTGAGAACACAGTAAAAAATGTAGTCAGCGCTTATGGTTACAATGAAGTGCGCATGCCAATCGTTGAGATGACACATCTATTTAGCCGCGCAATCGGTGAGGTTACGGACGTTGTAGAAAAAGAGATGTATACGTTCGAAGATCGTAACGGTGACAGCTTAACCTTGCGCCCTGAAGGTACGGCTGGCTGTGTGCGCGCTGGTATCGAAAATGGTTTGCTGTACAACCAAGAGCAACGCTTATGGTACATGGGCCCTATGTTCCGTCATGAACGTCCGCAAAAAGGTCGCTACCGTCAGTTCCACCAATGTGGTGTGGAAGTATTCGGCCTAGATGGTCCTGATGTTGATGCAGAGCTTATCATGATGACTGCTCGCCTATGGCGCGAGTTAGGTATCGACAAGCACGTGCGCCTTGAGCTGAACTCAATCGGTTCTCTAGAAGACCGTGCTAACTACCGCACAGCATTGATCGAGTTCCTAGAGCAGCACATGGATATCTTAGATGAAGACTGCAAACGTCGCATGCACACCAACCCTCTACGAGTACTGGATACTAAGAACCCAGACATCCAGGCGGTTTTAGGTGATGCTCCTCGATTATCTGACTACTTAGGTGATGAATCTAAACAACATTTTTCTGGTTTGTGTGAACTTCTTGATGCGGCAGGTATCGAATACACAGTCAATGAACGTCTCGTTCGCGGATTAGACTATTACAACCGCACAGTATTTGAGTGGATCACTGAAAGCTTAGGTGCACAGGGTACAGTGTGTGGCGGTGGTCGCTATGATGGTCTTGTTGAGCAGCTTGGCGGCAAAGCAACACCAGCCGTTGGCTTCGCGATGGGCCTTGAGCGTTTGGTTCTGATGCTAGAAACATTAGAGCTGACCGACGTTCGCCGCAGTGTTGACGTATACATGGTAACCGCAGGTGAAGGCACTATGATGGCGGGCATGAAGCTAGCGGAACAGCTACGCGAACAAGTACCAGGTCTGCGAGTGATGAATCACTTCGGTGGCGGTAACTTTAAGAAGCAATTTAAGCGTGCGGACAAAGTGGGTGCAGCAGTTGCGCTAGTGCTTGGTGAAAACGAAGTGGCTGACAATACTGTAGTACTGAAAGACCTTATCGGTGGTACGCAAGAGACTTACAGCCAGTCAGACGTTGTCGCTAAACTCGCTGAATTGATTTAAATAACATATTCCAGAAGTGGCGAGCTTAATTCGCCACTTTTTTAGATTTAAGAGGACAGGAAGTGGAACTCTACGATTCTGAAGAACAACAAGTAGAAGCGATCAAAGATTGGTGGAAAGAAAACGGTAAAGCAATCATTTTGGGTGCGGTTATCGGTTTAGGTGGCCTGTTTGGTTGGCGTTACTACCAAGATTCTGTCACTGCAGCGCAAGAAGCAGCATCAGAGAGCTACACGAAAGCAGTGCAAGAATTAGCTGCAAAAGGTGCTGACGCAGAAAGCGATGTGCAAAGTTTTATCGATGCAAACAGCGAAACCCAGTATGCGGTGTTAGCCGCGCTCCAGCTAGCGAAAGTGCAGGTTGAAGCAAGCAACATTGATGAAGCTCTAGCACAATTAGAGTGGGCAAAAACGGCGACAACTGATCAAGCGCTTTTGGCTGTAATTTACTATCGCCTTGCGCGAGTGAAAGCTGAGCAGAATGAATTTGACGCAGCTCTATCTGAGTTAACCAACATTTCTGATGAAAGCTGGGTAGGTCGCGTTGCGGAACTCCGTGGTGATATCTTACTACGTAAAGGCGATGTTTCAGGCGCTTACACGGCTTACACGGAAGCACAGCAAGCTGGCGATGCTAGCCAAACACTTCAAATGAAGTTGGATGACCTAGCCAAATAAGGGTGCATAGCATGAAGGGAATGCTTAAAAAAGCGCTAGCTGTAGCAATATGTGCTGGAGTACTGGCAGGCTGTGCAAGCGAAGAAGATACCGTCATCATGGCTCCGGTTCCAAGCGTAGACAACGAGTTTACTCCGAAGAAAGTTTGGAGCACATCGGTTGGCGATGGTGTTGAACATTATTATTCAAAGCTCACGCCAGCTTATGGTTATGGCAAAATATTTGCAGCGAGTCGTGATGGTGTAGTGAAAGCACTAGACCCTGAAACAGGCGCATTACTGTGGGAACAGGATCTCGAGCAAGATGTACCAGCTCGCTTAGCAGGTGGTATCACTACGGGATACAGTCAGATCTTTATTGGCAGTGAAAATGGACAAGTTCTCGCACTGAATGAAGAAACAGGCGAAGTAAACTGGCGTGTGGATGTCGATGGAGAAGTACTTTCTGCACCGGCAACAGACAGTAACTTAGTGATTGTAAGTACTGATAAAGGCATTTTACTGGCGCTAAATCAGGAAGACGGAAGCCAGAAGTGGGCAATTAGTACCGAAGTTCCAAATCTCACTCTGCGTGGCAGTAGTGCACCTGTTGCTTTCTCTGGCGGTGTATTTTGGGGAACAGCTAATGGGCGACTTGCAGCGGCTGTCGCAGAACATGGTCAGCTAATTTGGCAACAGCCAATTGGTTCACCGCAAGGGGCAACTGAAATCGACCGCTTGGTCGATGTGGATGCATCGCCACTTGTTCTGGGTGGGGCTTTGTACATTATTGGTTTCAATGGTCAGCTGACAGCGATTGATTTGCGTTCAGGCAAACCCGTTTGGAAGAGAAAGTACTCTTCAGCGACAGACCTAGCAAGTGATGGTAGTCGTTTGTTTGTGGTGACAGATAAAGATCACTTGGTCGCATTCGATGCGCGAAGCGGTACTGAACTGTGGTCAAACGATAAGCTAGAGCACCGATTACTAACAGCACCAAAGATGGTCAATGAGTACCTGGTAGTTGGTGATAGTGAAGGTTATCTATACTGGATTGATCGAATCAGTGGTGAGTTTGTTTCTAAGCAAGAAGTAGACAGCAGTGGTTTTGCTGTACCGCCATTGGTTGTGCCGGGCGGCTATGTAGTTACCACTCGCGATGGCGATGTAAAGAAACTGACGATCAACGAGTAATCGTGTGATATAATTCACATTCGGCTCCTAGCTGGTAACAGTTGGGAGCCGTTTTATTGATAGAAGATAAATGAAAACTGTAGTTATAGGTAAACACTGGTCAGCTGACAAGTCATTACCTATAACTACATAAGATAGAATATTGTAGAGGTTGTTATGGTACCTGTTGTTGCTCTGGTAGGGCGTCCAAACGTTGGTAAATCAACGTTGTTTAACCGATTGACTCGCACACGTGACGCTTTGGTTGCGGACTTCCCTGGCTTAACGCGTGACCGTAAATATGGTCAAGCTAAGCTTGGAGAACACGAATTTATCGTTATCGATACTGGCGGTATTGATGGCACTGAAGAAGGTGTTGAAACCAAAATGGCAGAGCAGTCACTTGCGGCGATTGATGAAGCGGATGTTGTGCTGTTTATGGTAGATGGTCGCGCGGGCTTAAACCCTGCGGATATCGCGATTTCAAACCACCTGCGTAAGATTGAAAAGCCATCTATGCTGGTTGTTAACAAAGTAGATGGTATTGATGCAGACGCGGCGTCAGCAGATTTCTGGCAGCTAGGCGTAGAAAGCATGTACCAAATCGCTGCGGCACATGGCCGTGGTGTGGGTGCGCTGATTGATCGTGCGCTTAATCCTTTTGCTGAAAAAATGGCAGAAGAAGCGTTGGGTGAAATTCAAGACCTGACCGACTTTATTGACGAAGAAGAAGAGAAGCTGGACTACACCGAAGAAGAAGCGGAAGCCGAGTTTAAGCGCCTTCAGGATCAGCCAATCAAGCTAGCGATCATCGGTCGTCCAAACGTGGGTAAATCAACCCTGACTAACCGTATTTTGGGTGAAGAGCGTGTGGTTGTGTACGATATGCCGGGTACAACGCGTGACTCTATCTACATCCCAATGGAGCGTGACGGTCGTGAGTACGTACTGATCGATACCGCGGGTGTTCGTCGTCGTAAACGCATCAACGAAACGGTTGAAAAGTTCTCAGTGGTTAAAACACTGAAAGCGATTGAAGATGCGAACGTTGTACTCGTTGTAATCGATGCTCGTGAAAATATCTCAGACCAAGACTTGAGCCTATTAGGTTTTGCCTTGAACGCTGGTCGCTCGATTGTGATCGCAGTGAACAAGTGGGATGGTCTAGATATAGACGTGAAAGAACACGTGAAGAAAGAGCTAGACCGCCGTTTAGGTTTCGTCGACTTTGCGCGTATTCACTTTATTTCTGCACTGCACGGCACTGGCGTAGGCCACTTGTTTGAGTCAGTACAAGAAGCGTACAAGTCGGCAACGACACGTGTGGGCACATCGGTTCTGACGCGTATCATGAAGATGGCGACAGACGATCACCAGCCGCCATTGATTCGTGGCCGTCGTGTGAAATTGAAGTACGCACACGCGGGTGGTTACAACCCACCTATCGTGGTTATTCACGGTAACCAAGTTAATGAACTACCAGATTCATACAAACGTTACCTGATGAACTATTACCGTAAGTCTTTGGAAATTATGGGTACACCAATCCGTATTAACTTCCAAAGCAGCGATAACCCGTTTGAGAACAAAACGAGCAAGATGACTCTATCTCAGGAGCGTAAACGCAAACGCTTGATGGGTATGATGAAAAATCGTAAAAAATAACGAATGAGTTAATTGTTAAAGCGCCTTAGAATTCTAGAGGCGCTTTTTTTATGCTGGAAGGAAACAATGCAAGTAACACCAACCATCACACAGTTTTGCCATAATATCTGGCAGCTAGACTCCAAAGTTTTGCTTATTACACAAAGCAATCATCAGACGTTAGTCGTAACCGAGAAAACCCCGTTTCACCCAGTTAGCCATATCTGGCCGGATCATCCAGCAGATAAAGGCTACCTCAATGAGTTTGAGGTGATCGATTGTCAGGTCGGTGCGGTTGAAAGCGAGAGTGGTCAGTTATTTGTGGGAGAAGCAATCCCGGTTAAGCGCAATGAACAAGGCTGGGTATTTGTGGTGGTGCATTGTCTTGCTGGTAGCGTGGACAGCGTGCAAGTGGGTAACACGGTATCGCTGCAAGTGGATAAAGCCTATCAAGACGCGTTAAGTCGAGGTCATAGCGCTGGCCATATCGCTTACCTCGCGCTGAACAAAGTGCTTAACGAAAATGGTTATTGGCGAAAAGATGCCGACCGTAAAGATCCACATGGTCACTATGATTTTAATAGCTACGCGCAAGTGACGAGTTTTGTTACGCCTGACGAATGCCATGATACTTATCGTTTAGGCAAAACTCTGCGTAAAAGAGGGCTTAACAGTGCAGATATGTTAGCGAATCTGGAGAAGTTACAGACGTTGGTTAATCAGCAAGTGGCTTCTTGGTTAGCATTAGGCGTAGAGATTTCTATGGATTGTCATGGAGAGACACTGACAGACTCACGCTACTGGCATTGTGATTTAAACGAAGGAGAAGTTGCGGTGATCCCATGCGGTGGCACTCATGCTCAAAGCCTAAACGACTTCGGTGAGATTCAGGTTGTTTTACGCCAACTCGATGAGCAAAACATCGAAATGCTAACCCGAGTAAAACCTCACTAATTGAATACCCAAGATCATAAATGCCCGCATAGTGCGGGCATTTTGTCTCTGTTTATCACTTGCTAAGTCGATCACCACATACCGAGTAGCTTCCACCAAGCACCACCAATAAAGAAGAACACCGGAATTACGATCAGCGAGAAGACAAAACCAATTTTCCACCAATTCTGTAGTGTGTGGAAACCTGCACCAAACAGAATTGGGGCTGGGCCTGATGAGTAGTGTGTCGTAGACATATATAGGTTGCTGAAAATACCCAGGACGATAGCGGCCAACATTGGAGGCGCGCCCGCGGCAATAGCGATAGCCAAAAATGCTGAGTACATCGCGCTGATGTGCGCCATCGCGCTCGCCATCATGTAATGGCTGTAGTAGTAAACCAGCAGTAAGATAGCTAGGGTAGTAACCCAGCCGTAGCCAGAAAGTGAGCTGCCAATCATGTCACCAAACCAGCCGATGAAACCGAGCTTGTTGAGCTGAGCGGCCATCATCACTAACACCGCAAACCACGTAATAGTGTGCCACGCTTCTTTCTCTTGCAGTACCGCATCCCAAGTAATGGTGCGGGTTATCAGTAAGAACACTAAGCCTAATAGCGCCGTTACCGTTGAATGGATTCCCAGAGTTGGGCCCAGCACCCACAAACTCACCATACCGATGAACGTGATACACACCATCCATTCATCGCGGGTCATCGCGCCCATTTCCGTTAGTTTTTGGCGTGCGATTAAACGCATCTCTGGGGTTTTCTTCAGCTCTGGTGGGAAGACTAAGTACATCACCAATGGGATTAAAAACAAACATATGATCCCAGGAACAATCGCTGCTAACGCCCAAGCGCCCCAAGTGATCTCCACTCCTTGCTCTTTAGCGAAGTTCGCTGCCAGCGGGTTACCTGCCATAGAGGTCAAGAACATCGCACACGTGATCGCGTTACATTGGAAAATACATTGCACCAAGAACGCACCGATTTTGTTCTCCGTGCCTTTTTCTGGGTCAGAGTCGTAAGCGTTTGCTACGGAACGAAACAGCGGTGAAATGATACCGCCACAACGAGCGGTGGTACTTGGCGTCGCAGGAGCAAAAAGTAAATCCGTCAGCACTAGGCCGTAAGCCAAGCCCAAAGAGCTGTTACCGAGTTTAGAGATAAACCAGTAGCCGACGCGGCGACCAAAGCCGGTACTGATAAAACCGCGAGAAATGAAAAACGCAGCCGCTATCATCCAAATTGTAGGGTGGGCAAAGCCAGTCAGTGCGGTTTTGATTGGCAGTACATCCAGCAGCGTAGCGGCCGTCAATCCCATCAGTGCCATGGCACCCAGTGGTAGCGGCGCGATGATTAAGCTCAGTACCGTCACAACGAAAATCGTCATCATGTGCCAAGCCTGCTCGGTGAGTCCTTCTGGAACGGGCATGAACCAGAGAACGACTCCGACAAGCACCAAAGAAAGCAATCGAATATTGGTTGAAGTCAGCATAGAAACCTCCTTAAGATTTCCTTCTAACTTAACGATTAACCAGCAGCCAAACCTGTGTTAAATCAACAAAAAATCCGCTTGAAGAGGGTTTGATAGAACAATCAAAAGCAGTCCGCACCTTCGATGAAAAAGGTTTGAGATAAGAGCGATAGAATTAATAAAAATCATAAACGTCATGAGTGGGATCTTTTTCAATTTCGCGGTGGTCTACACTGATTTCATTACAATAAATTCGTATTCTAGGCGGCATGGTTCACCGAGTTGCCGAATCTATGGCCGTACGTAAATTTCCCCATTCTTTTACCATGCACTTAACGCTACTTTTATGTGGTGCATTAACTTTGAGTTCGATTGGCTGGTGGTTGGTCAGCACACAACGCTTAAACCAAGTGCTATTGGATCAAGTGGCGCTGCGTGCTCAAGTTCAATCGCAGCAGTTGGCAAAGCTGCCTAGTTTGCTAAATGCCGTGGAAAATAGAGACCATCAGGGTGTTAGCAAAATCATTGATGTACTGCAAGAAATGACGGATGCCGACTTCATCACGGTCAGTGAGCAAAACGGTATTCGTTTGGCTCATCCAGTTGAAGACCGGATTGGTCTCCCTGTGGTGGGCGGAGATATCGAAAAGGCCCTGACGACAGGGGAATCATATCTCTCGCACGGTGTAGGTTCGTTAGGGCCGTCGGTGCGTTACATTTCACCTTTGCTCAATCAAGATGGTGAGATTATTGGCATGATCAAAGTGGGTTACTTGAAGCAATCCATGGCCATTCTCAATGAGGAAACTTTATCACCGTTAATCCTATTTGCCATTTTAACGTTTACCCTCTCCGTGATTGTCGCTTGGCGATTTTCCGGATACATCGGCGATAAAATGCAGCATTTAGAACCTTGGCAACTTAGCCAGGCACTCAAAACGAACCAAGGGGTGCTACAAGCGGCCCACGAAGGGATCTTGGCTGTGAACGGGAAACAGGAAATTTATGTCATGAACGACTCGGCAAAGCGGTTACTTGGAATAAAAGAGCTAAGTACATCTTGTCAGTTATTCACTGCTTTGATCGATGACCAGAATGTATTTTCCCTACATGGAGAAGACTTCGTCGATAAGCTGGTTCGTGTAAATGGCCGTAATCTCGTGGTCACTAGAGTGACGCTCAAAAGTCACGATAAGGTGCAGTCTGGTGCCGTATTTAGTTTGCGAACTCAGCAAGAACTGCAGTTACTTTCCAACAAGATCAGCCAAGTTAGTCACTATTTAGAATCGCTGCGTGTGACTCGTCACGAGTACCAAAACAGGCTCTCTACACTCGCGGGTATGCTGCAGTTGGGATTCATTGAGCAAGCCCTGAGTTTAGTACTGGCGCAGTCGAAAACCAATCAAGCGAGCATGGATAGCGTGAAACAACTGCAGTCCTTACCCCTCATCTCCGGCTTGATATTGGCGAATGTGGGAAAGGCCGCTGAAAAGGCGATCGAAGTCGATTTGGATGAGTTAGAAGGGTGGAGTCAGTTACCTGAACAGTTGAATGAGGAGCTACTCAGCTCATTGATCGGGAACCTAATGAGTAACAGCATTGAGGCGGTAAGCACAGCCCCTAGTGGGAAGGTGCGCGTCATCATGTATGAAACGAATACCGAGCAAGTGCTGGCGGTATCAAATAATGGCCCAGCAGTCCGTGTCGGTCTTGATGTGTTGTGTCAGCTTGGTTATACGACCAAAGAAGACTTTCAGGATCATGGTATTGGCCTACACCTAGTGCAAAGTATCGTAGAAGAGGCTGGAGGACACATGGAGCTAGACAGTGATGAAGATGAAACCTCATTCACGGTCTATTTCCCAAGGAGAAAAGATGTTTAATGTATTGATTGTCGAAGATGACAAAGACATTGCGGCGCTGCATGCTCATTTTATTCAGAAAGATGAACGCTTTCAGGTGGTGGGGATCGCGGCAAGCATTGATAAAGCGAGAGAAATGAGTTCTGTCGCCCATGTCGACTTGTTGATTGTCGATAACTATCTGCCGGATGGGTTAGGGGTAGAGCTAGTTCGGGAGTTGTTACTGCTGCCTAAGCGATCCGAGTGTATTCTAGTTACGGCGGCGAATGATGTTGAAACCGTGCAAAAAGCCCTGCGTTATGGCGCTCTCGACTACTTGGTTAAGCCTTTGGATTACAGCCGACTCAAACAGAGTCTGGATAAGTTCTGCCTAGTAAAACAAACTTTTAACGAAGGCACGTGTTTAGCCCAAGGGGTGGTCGATGCACTGTTTCGCAGCAGTCAGACTTCAAAAAAGTATACCTGCACAGATGAGTACACCTTAAACCAAGTTATTGCGCAGTTTCACCATGCGAATGTAGATAAAACCGTTAGTGAAGTCGCCCAATCTTTTGGTATCAGTAAAAGTACTGCTCGTCGCTATTTAGATAAAGCCGTCGAAAACGGTGATTTAATTGCGTTTCTTGAGCACGGGAAAGTAGGGCGGCCGACTCGAATTTATCGACGTCCGGAATGATGACTAGCCTTACTAATCAGAGAGAGGAAAGCTCAAACCGCAGTGTTGTTCGTCGTCTTTGTTATGTCATCAAATCGAAATACATAGGATTGTAAATCAATTATTTCTCCAGGCGATCTTTTTATGAAAAGCTTTAAAATTCATTTTTAATACCACGTATTGGAATTTAACTCTATTTTAAATTCAAATACAGGATATGTAACTTATGCTTTCGGTATGTGGTTATATAAATGTTCTTTTAAGGGCAGATCGCTGATCATAGTGGCTTTTACAGATGATCGCATAACGATCATTGCTGGTTTTTTGACTTAAAATGAGAAAGATTCAGTGTGACTCGGTGGTTATGATGAAGATCATAGTGAGAGAAAAGAAGAATCGTTAATTTAGATATGGCTAATTTAGTAGTGAAGAGATGAGTCGGTATGGATGAGAACAAATGCCCAGAATGTGATGTCGAGTTGGAGAAGTTACAAGCGTGTGGCGCAGCGAATTACTTTTGTAATAGCTGTAATGAACTGAAGTCTAAGTCACGTGTTCGCTTTGAGTTTCACAAACTCGTAGACTAAACGACTGTTGAACGAATTTCGCCTTCAGATAAGCGGGTGATTAGGGTGTCGCCCGTTTTGGTGTCGCTTGCTTTAGTAATCACTTTGCCAGACTCGCTTTGCGTAATGGAGTAACCACGCTTCAGCGTTGCCAACGGGCTTACTGTATCTAGCTTTTCTGCTGCAAGCGCAAGTTGATGTCTGGTATTGAGCAGTTTCCTATCCATGGCATCCAGCAGTTTCTGTTCTAGGTACTGAAGAGAAGACTTTTGCTCGTTGAGTCGTTTTACTGGCGAGTGAAGTTGGAGTTTGTACTGTTGGCGCTCGACTTTCTGTAAACGTGAAGCAATAAAATGATCCATCGAACGTTGCAAGCGGAGTTGTAACTCATCCAATTGTTGGCTTTGACGCTGCAGTTGATGGCTCGGATGCTGCCTTTCCAAGCGGTGAGTCAAAGAGGTACATAACTTGGTTTGTTGGCTGATGTAATAACGCATTGCACTCATCAGCTTTTGTTGACGCGCGACAAACGCTTGCTCTTTGTGGCTGTTGTCGCGGCTCACCAGTTCAGCAGCAGCAGAAGGCGTTGGTGCACGCATGTCTGCCACGAAATCAGCGATAGTGACGTCAATTTCATGCCCAACCGCACTGATAATAGGAATCTGGCTGGCTGCTATAGTTCTAGCCACGATCTCATTGTTAAAGCACCAGAGATCTTCCAATGAACCACCGCCACGGCCAACAATTAACACATCACATTCATTACGACTGTTTGCGCGCCCGATTGCTTGAGCAATTTCAATGGCGGCTGTATCACCCTGAACGGTAGTAGGGTATACCACGACAGGTAGAGATGGGTCACGACGTTTTAACACATCAAGAATGTCGAAAAGTGCCGCACCAGTTTTTGATGTGATCACGCCAACGCGCTTTGGATGTTCAGGTAATGAGAGCTTGCTGGTTTGAGCGAATAATCCTTCCGCGGCCAGCTTTATTTTCAGCTCTTCAAACTCTTGTTGCAGACGCCCATCACCTTCAGGCTGCATACTTTCGATAATTAATTGATAGTCACCACGAGGCTCATAGAGTGAGAGGCGCGCTTTGACTAGGACTTGATTACCGTTAGCGGGTTTGAAAGTAACACGACGGTTATTGCCACGGAACATGGCGCATTTTACTTGAGCGCGAGAGTCTTTGAGAGTGAGATACCAATGCCCTGAAACAGGTGCAGAGAAATTAGAAATTTCGCCAATCAACCAAACAATACCCATTTCATTTTCAAGTAACAGACGGACTTCTGCATTAAGACGTGAAACAGTGAAGATATTTTGATTGGTCTGAGATGGCACAGCTAATCTCGCGGACATAGGTATGGAAATTAGCGGCAATATAATACATAGCAAGGGGGTGAATGCAAGAAAAAAATTAAAAAAACTTGTAGTCAAGCGATTGCTATAACCGTATAATCCCTCCGCAATATCTAATCCAAATGTAGCTTGCTAACCAAAACTCGCTACCCTCATTATGCGAAACGATGAGACTTTGGATTGTTCTTTTTACTCCTCTAATTGTGAGATATTGCAAATGCTAAGAATTGCCAAAGAAGCGCTGACATTCGATGACGTACTACTTGTGCCAGCACACTCCACCGTTCTCCCAAACACAGCTGATCTTCGCACTCAGCTGACAAAGAAAATTACTCTGAATATTCCAATGATTTCTGCGTCTATGGATACGGTGACGGAAGCTCGTCTCGCTATCGCACTAGCACAGGAAGGTGGCATTGGCTTTATCCACAAAAATATGTCTATTGAGCAGCAAGCTTCTGAAGTTCGTAAAGTTAAGAAATTCGAAGCAGGTGTTGTATCAGACCCTGTCACGGTGAACCCAGAAGCAACTATCGCTGATGTTGTTGCTTTGACTGAAAAGCACGGCTTTGCGGGTTTCCCTGTAGTAACAGAGCACAACGAACTAGTGGGTATCATCACTGGTCGTGACGTTCGCTTTGTGACTGATTTATCTAAGAAAGTTTCTTCGGTAATGACGCCTAAAGAGCGTCTGGCTTCTGTAAAAGAAGGTGCAACTCGTGAAGAAGTTCAAGAGAAAATGCACGAAGCGCGCGTAGAAAAAGTATTGGTAGTGAACGATGAGTTCAAACTAACCGGTATGATCACCGCAAAAGACTTCCACAAAGCAGAACGCAAACCAAACGCATGTAAAGATGAGCGTGGCCGTCTACGTGTTGGCGCAGCCGTTGGTGCTGGTGCCGGTAACGAAGAGCGTGTTGCAGCGCTAGTTGAAGCAGGCGTTGATGTACTACTTATCGACTCTTCTCATGGTCACTCTGAAGGTGTTCTAAACCGCATCCGTGAAACTCGCGCAGCTTACCCAGATCTAGACATCATCGGTGGTAACGTAGCAACTGGCGCAGGCGCGAAAGCACTGATAGACGCTGGCGTAAGCGCTGTGAAAGTTGGTATCGGTCCTGGTTCTATCTGTACGACTCGTATCGTAACGGGTGTTGGTGTTCCTCAAATTACAGCAATTGCAGATGCAGCTGAAGTGGCGAACGAGCACGGTATTCCAGTGATCGCTGACGGCGGTATCCGCTTCTCTGGTGATATCTGTAAAGCAATCGTAGCGGGCGCTTCATGTGTGATGGTTGGCTCTATGTTTGCGGGCACAGAAGAAGCGCCGGGCGAAGTGATTCTTTACAACGGTCGTTCTTACAAAGCATACCGCGGTATGGGGTCTTTGGGCGCAATGTCTCAAGGTTCTTCTGACCGTTACTTCCAGTCTGATAACGCAGCAGACAAGCTTGTACCAGAAGGTATCGAAGGCCGTATTGCATACAAAGGTCGCCTAAAAGAGATCGTACACCAGCAAATGGGTGGTCTACGCTCAAGCATGGGTCTAACTGGTTCTGCAACGATCGAAGCTATGCGTACGAAAGCTGAATTTGTACGTATCTCTGGTGCAGGTATGGCAGAGTCTCACGTACACGATGTTCAAATCACTAAGGAAGCACCAAACTACCGTTTGGGTTAATCGTCGATAAGAGAGGTTTTGAATAGGAACCTCTCGGCGTAAACGTTTGCTTTTTCCTTGAAGCATTAATAAGAGGCGAGTACACTCGCCTCGGTTTTAATCACTTAGCCTTAAAAGACTGCTCAAAATGACTAAAAATATCCATGACCAACGTATTCTGATCTTGGACTTCGGTTCTCAGTACACTCAATTAGTTGCTCGCCGCGTACGTGAAATCGGCGTTTACTGTGAACTATGGAGCTGGGATGTAGAAGAAGCGGATATTCGCGAATTCAACCCAGATGGCATCATCCTATCTGGCGGCCCAGAAAGCGTAACGGAAGAAAACTCTCCACGCGCTCCTCAATATGTATTTGACTCAGGTGTTCCTGTTCTTGGTGTATGTTACGGCATGCAAACCATGGCAGAGCAGCTAGGTGGTAAAGTTGCTGGTTCAAACGAGCGTGAATTTGGCTACGCACAAGTTAAAGTTTCTGGCGAATCAGCGATCTTCAAAGATCTAGAAGAAACGCAAGACGTTTGGATGAGCCACGGTGACAAAGTCGTAGAAATCCCAGCAGACTTCGTAAAAGTCGGTGAGACAGATACGTGTCCTTACGCTGCGATGGCGAACGAAGAGAAGAAATACTACGGCGTTCAGTTCCACCCAGAAGTGACACACACGAAAGGCGGCACGCAAATGCTTGAGAACTTTGTTCTTGGCGTATGTGGTTGTGAGCGTCTATGGACATCTGAATCTATCATCGAAGACGCAGTCGCTCGTATTAAAGAGCAAGTGGGTGACGATGAAGTTATCCTAGGTCTTTCAGGTGGTGTGGATTCATCAGTCGTTGCTATGCTGGTTCACCGCGCGATTGGCGACAAGCTAACGTGTGTATTTGTGGATAACGGCCTGCTTCGTTTGAACGAAGGTCAGCAAGTAATGGATATGTTTGGCGACAAGTTCGGTCTAAACATCATCAAAGTTGACGCAGAAGATCGTTTCCTTGACGCGCTAAAAGGCAAGTCTGACCCTGAAGATAAGCGTAAAACTATCGGTCACGTATTCGTAGACGTATTCGATGAAGAATCGAAGAAGCTGAAAAACGCGAAATGGCTTGCTCAGGGTACGATCTACCCAGACGTAATCGAGTCTGCAGCATCTAAGACTGGTAAAGCGCACGTGATCAAATCACATCACAACGTGGGCGGTCTACCAGAAGATATGGCAATGGGTCTAGTTGAGCCACTACGTGAGTTGTTCAAAGATGAAGTTCGTAAGATTGGTCTAGAGCTAGGTCTTCCTTACAACATGCTTTACCGCCACCCATTCCCAGGTCCAGGTCTAGGTGTTCGCGTTCTTGGCGAGATCAAGAAAGAGTACTGTGATTTGCTACGTCGTGCTGATGCTATCTTTATTGAAGAGCTTCACGCTGCAGACCTATACGACAAAGTATCTCAAGCGTTCACGGTATTCCTACCAGTTCGTTCTGTAGGTGTAATGGGCGACGGTCGTAAGTACGACTGGGTTGTATCACTGCGTGCAGTTGAAACCATCGACTTTATGACTGCGCATTGGGCACACCTACCATACGACTTCCTAGGTAAGGTATCTAACCGCATTATCAACGAAGTGGACGGCATTTCACGCGTTGTTTACGATATTTCTGGTAAGCCACCAGCAACGATTGAGTGGGAATAATTCCCCCAGCCGGATACGCCTGTTACTAACAGGCTCTAAATCAAATCTAAGTCCGCGTAATTGCGGACTTTTTTGATCTAGTATCGAGCTATCGCTTTCTGTGTTATCTAGAACATAGCCATGTTGTTTCTCAACGTGCTAAAAACTTAGGCCCGCTTTCTTTTTCTACCTCACACTTCGCTTTTTACTTTTGGCTCAAGGTAACATTTTCCTTGTTACACAATGTGCAAGAGTATTTATTTGTCACGTTTGTCTCGAAGAACGAATTCTGTTTGCTCGGGCTTTTTTCTGTATGAATCACTATATGAATGGATATTCAATACATGTAGTTTATTTACGGAGAATTAGACATGTTTGCATTCAAGCACCTTCCTCTTGCCATAGGCTGTATCTTGGCATCCCATGCGCACGCGAGTATGAATATACAACCTGATCCAGAAAATCCTACTGGTTATGTGATTGCTCGTAGTGATATTCAGACGGTCGAGAAAAGTAAAACCTCAGCCCCTATGTACGCGACTTGGGCTAAAGCGTTAGAAACGCGCCCGAATACTGTCGTTGAGGCTATTGTTCCGGGTGCAGCAAGCAACCCGGAAAACGTTAAGCGTGTAGAGCGAGTCTTCCCAGAAAGTGAGTGGAACTTTCTAACGCAAATGGCAGCACCTGAATATACTTATACTCGCTTTTTGCGTGCGGTTGGTAAGTTTCCCGCATTCTGTGGAGAGTACACCGATGGTCGTGATTCAGATGCCATTTGTAAGAAGTCGATCATTACCGCTTTTGCCCATTTTGCGCAGGAAACTGGCGGGCATATTTCAACCGATAACCACTGGGATAATCCGCTAGGTTTAGAAGAGTGGCAACAAGCCTTAGTTCACGTTCGTGAAATGGGTTGGTCTGAAGGACGAGAAGGTTACACCACAGGTTGTGGCCAGAACGATTGGCAAAACAAACGCTGGCCTTGTGAACCGGGGCAGGGGTATTTTGGGCGTGGCGCGAAGCAGCTGTCATATCACTTTAACTACGGTGCATTTTCTGAAGTGATGTTCGACGGCGATGCGACCGTATTGCTGAAAAATCCGGGTTTGGTTGCCGACTCTTGGTTGAACTTAGCGTCGGCAATTTGGTTCTTCTTAACGCCTCAAGCGCCTAAGCCAGCAATGCTACATGTGATTGACCGTACTTGGACGCCATCTCAGCGTGAACTTGATGCGGGCATTGGTTACGGTTTTGGTACCACAATTAACGTCATTAACGGTGGTATCGAATGTGGTGCACAGAATAAAGACAAAGGTCAGCCAGTTAACCGAATCCGATACTGGGAGGGTTTGGCGGCACACTACCAAATTCCAATCGAAGCTGACGAGAAGAACACTTGTTGGCAACAAACCCCATACGGAAGCATAAACCTCAATGGTGCTACGGATGTGCTGTACACCAACTGGGATGGCAACTGGAAATACTATCCAGACCGCCCTGGTAACTTCTCATTTGAATGTGAACTGGTGGGTTTCCAAACTGCATACTCAGCATTAGTTCCAGGTGATTATGAGAAGTGTGTTACCAACTTTTATGAGTCGCACGCTAACTGGCCGGAAGTGCGCATTGTCGATAAGTTAGACCCTGTTAATCCGGGAGAACCAACGATTCCACCAGTTAACGGTATTGCAAACTGGGAAGCAAACAAAGTTTACGTTGGTGGCGATCGTGTGTCATACCAAGGTGTGGTTTATGAGGCTAAGTGGTGGAATCAGGGAGATCAGCCGACAAAAGGTGGTCCTTGGGAAGCCGTATCAGGCACACCTACTGAGCCACCAGTAACTAAACCGCCCGTTGTTGAACCACCAGTGACGGAGCCGCCAGTAACAGAACCACCTGTTACAGAGCCCCCTGTGACTGAACCGCCAGTTACTGAGCCAGAGCCGCCAATTACTGGCAACTTTATTCAGTGGGAGCCGGGTGTGACTCAGATTGCCAACGGTGAGAAAGTGACCTATCAAGGTAAATGCTTTGTGACGAAAAATGGTCCAGGTGTATGGGAAACACCAACGCAGAGTAATTGGTTCTGGGACGAAATCTCTTGCCAATAATCAGTAAGCGCGATAACTAATTGTAAAGACCCTACTTTTTGAGTGGGGTCTTTTTTTGTTTGGATTTTCATGTGATTTGCGAAATCTAAGTTTGCACTAACGGCTTTTCTCTTTTGTAAATAGCTCGATTAAAATCCGCGCGTAAATTTTATTAACTTTTTTTAAAGGTGTGCAAAATGTCAACAAAACTGGCAAATCCGGCTCCATTAGGTTTAATGGGCTTCGGTATGACCACAATCCTGTTAAATATCCACAATGCAGGTTTTTTCCCAATTGATTCAATGATTCTAGCAATGGGGATCTTCTACGGTGGTCTTGGCCAAGTGCTTGTTGGCATGATGTGCTTCAAGCGCGGTGACACATTCGGTACTACTGCGTTTACTTCTTACGGTCTGTTTTGGTTGACGTTAGTTGGCCTTATCGTCATGCCTAAAATGGGGCTTCCTGCGAGTCCAGAACACTTTATGGGTTGGTACCTAGCGCTTTGGGGTATTTTTACAGGCTTCATGTTTATTGGTTCTCTTTGCTACCCAACGGCAAAACAAATTGTGTTTGGTTCACTAACGCTACTGTTCTTCTTGCTTGCAGCGCGTGATTTTACAGGTAGTGAATTTATCGGCACGATTGCTGGTATCGAAGGTATCTTCTGTGGTGCTAGTGCAGTGTACTTCGCTATGGCACAAGTACTAAACAATGAGTTTGGTCGTGAAGTGTTACCTGTGGGTAGAGCTAAAATCGCTCGTAAAGTTGAAGCAGTAGCGATGGCGTAACTGCCAAATTTATTGGATTTGAAAGCGGATCTCGGGGTCCGCTTTTTTTGTGTGTGCATCATCGTCGTAAGTGGGTATCAACTGATTGGGAAACGTTCAATTGTGTTATTCGGATGGTGACTCATACATCTAGCAACAACAAACAAAGGGGTTAGCCATTGGTTAACCCCTTTGTCGTTGCAACTCCTGGTAGTACCGAACTTTCATGTTTTTAAAGGGAAATTTCTGGCACAAGAATGCTTGGATTTAAACGAATTCGATCTACTCACCGAGGCTACATAAGAGAAGTGTTGATGTCCTTTTTTTTATCCCAATAAGTTTTGGTTAATTTGGTCGTGTTTGGTGTTTATTTTGTGTTTTTATTTATTTTCCTTCTTTTATTTTGCCTTCGTGGTGCTTTCTTCTGTTGTTGGTTTTATGTTGCAAATTGTTATTGAATTGTGATCCATGGGTGGGTGTTTTTGAGGGGAGGTGTTTTTAATTTTTGGTTATTTGAATAACTTTTGGTTTCTGTCGGAAGCCATTGCTTTGGCTATTATCTAGATAATCAATAGTGAATGAGTCGCCATGAGCACAAGGAAGGGAAACCATGAGTAGCACACTATCAAGTTCAATAGAACCAGAGTTGAACGCAATAAGCGGTCAGGAAGAACAGTCTTCTGCGGAATCACGTAAAGCTATTTTTGCCATATCACTTGGTAACGGGTTGGAGATGTATGACTTTACGGTTTACAGCTTCTTTGCGGTCATCATCGGCGAGTTATTTTTTAACGTTGGCGGCACGGCTGCCGGGTTATTGCTGTCGCTTGCCACTTTTGGTGTCGGGTTTGTTATGCGTCCGCTTGGCGCAGTATTAATTGGTAACTATGCCGATAAACATGGACGCAAAGCGGCTTTGACCTTAACCATTGCTCTGATGACGATTGGTACAGGCATGATTGCGCTGACACCTACTTATGAAAGCATCGGTATTGTCGCGACTATCGTGTTGGTGGTAGGGCGCCTTTTACAAGGTTTGTCTGCTGGTGGCGAAATTGGTGCAGCATCGGCGGCTCTAATGGAGTCAGACAATTATAAGCGCCGTTGTTATATGGTGAGTTGGCAGCTTGCCAGCCAAGGTGCTGCCGCGTTGTTTGGTGCTCTTGTTGGTTTTGCTGTTAACGGATTACTAACACCGGAAGATGTGCTGAGTTGGGGTTGGCGTATTCCGTTTATCCTCGGTCTGTTAATCGGTCCAGTGGGCTGGTACATCCGTCGTCATTTGAAAGAGTCACATCAGGCGGATTTGCATGCGAAAGATACCCCATTTAAAACAGTTTTACGTAAACAGGGTCGCACTATTTTAACGGGTATGTTGATGATTTGGGGTGGTACTGCATGCATGTATATCGAGGTATTTTACATGCCAACTTACCTCATTAAAGAGCTTGGTTATGCGCCAACTACCGCCTTTGCTGTCGCGGTGATGGCAGGTTTCATGCTGATGATGTTGATGCCAGTGTTTGGTAAGTATGCAGACCGATTGAAAAGCCGTAAGACTTTGCCTCTGATTGGTATGTTCGGTGCGTTTGTTTGTATCTATCCTGCGTTTGCTTTGCTGGGCGGTGAAGCGTCTTTACCAAAAGCATTACTGATTATTGGTGGGTTGATCACTTTATTCGCTCTGGCTAATGCATCTTTGTTGGTGCTGATTATGGAAGCGTTTACTCAGCAATATCGTGCTAGTGGTATCTCAATGATTTATGGGTTTGGCGTGACTGTTTTTGGCGGTTTCACACCACTGCTTGTCGCGAGTTTGATTGAGTTTAGTGGAAACAAGATGGCTCCAGCATTTTACCTAATGACCGCGATTGTTGTCAGTTCCTTAGCAATGTTGCGTTTCCCAGCGAAAGCGCCTCAATAAACAGTCAGTAACCAAACCGAATTAATACAAAGGAAATGATGATGAAAGTACCTGAATTATCACTACTCAAAAACACAGACTTTGTTTCCAGTTGCGAGCAGTTTATTCAGACTCGCCGCGCAATTCATGCCCATCCTGAATTGGGAGCAGAAGTGCCTAACACAGCTAAGATGGTGGCAGATCTGTTAAATGAATGGGGTTATGAAACGCATACTGGTATTGGTGGCCACGGTGTGGTCGGTGTACTAAAGCAGGGTAACTCCGAACGCAGTATTGGTATCCGTGCTGACATGGACGCCTTACCTATTGAAGAAGAGACTGGATTACCCTATGCCAGTAAAATTCATGGACGCATGCACGCATGTGGTCATGATGGACATACTGCGATTTTGTTGGCTGCGGCTCATTATCTGGCGAAGAACGTATCGTTTGATGGCACGATTAATCTGATTTTCCAGCCCGATGAAGAGGGACTATCAGGCGCTAAAGCCATGATTGATGATGGTTTGTTTGATCGCTTTCCTTGTGATGCGGTGTTTGCGTTGCACAATATGCCGGGTAAAGAAGTCGGCCAGGCTGCAGTGCGCAGTGGAGCATTTTTAGCATCGTCAGATAGGGTGACGATTCGTCTGACAGGGAAAGGCGGCCACGCTGCGCTGCCTCACTTATCCAATGATGTCACGATTGCTATTGGCCATATTATCCTTGGACTGCAGAGTATTGTGTCGCGCAATATCAACCCCTGCGATCAAAGTGTCATCAGTATTGGTCAGATTAACGCGGGAACGACACCAAATGTCATTCCAAATGATGCGATGATGACACTGTCCGTACGTAACTTCAGTGAAGCGAATCAGGATCTTATTGAGCAGCGTATTCGCGAGGTGGTTGCCGGGCAGTGCCAGGCATTGGGGATAGAAGGAGAAGTGGAATACCTACGTCAGGTCCCTTCTGTATTCAATGCAGCAGAGGAAACTCTGCGCGCCCGCAAAGTGGTTAAGGCGGTGCTTGGCGAGGAAAATGTGGCTGGTGATGAAGCTCCTGTCATTCCGGGTAGTGAAGACTTTGCCTGGATGTTGAAAGAACGCCCTGGGTGTTATTTCATTCTCGCTAACGGACTCGGCGAATGGCATGGTTGTTCTGTACATAATCCAGGCTATGATTTTAATGATCAGCTCGTTACGATAGGTGCAGCCTGTTGGGTTGAACTTGTGAGTGAATACCTGACCACACCATAAGCGTGGTGTAGAATGGCTTTGCTCAACAGGGACAACGAGGTTACATAGCAGTATGAAGTTACACCAAGTGAGAGCTTTTCTGGCCGTTAGTCAGACAGGAAGCGTGAAAACAGCAGCTGAACAGTTGCATCTGACACAGCCAGCCCTAAGCAAAGCCATTAAAGAACTGGAGCAACAATATGGCGTTGCTCTATTTGAACGTTCAGCAGGTGGGCTGCTGCTGACGCCCTACGGTGAGCGTTTACTTGGGTACGCGCGCTTAATGAACGAAACGGCCCGACGTGCCAAGCAGGATATTGATACCATGCGTGGGGTGCCAAATGGTAGCGTGACCATAGGTGTTACACCGATTGCTTCACTGCTTAAATCGTTGACCTCCAGCTTGAATACGTTCATGCAACGTTATCCTGAAGTCTCACTAAGAATCGTTGAGTTGCGTCCCGCGCCTTTGCTATCCCAGTTGCGTCAGGGAGAAGTCGATTTCGCTATCACATCACAAATCCCCGTGATTGATAGCGCACTGGAGTGGCAGGCTGTGTGTCGTATTCCTAATGTGGTCGTCACTCGTAAGTCTCACCCTTTGTGTAATACCCGCTCACTACGAGCACTACACCAGAGCGACTGGCTGACATTGGATTCTCCAGATGATCCGAGCACCTATTTTTACCAGTTGTTTTCGGTCAATGGTCTTCCTCTGCCATCACATATTCGCGAATGCACTTCGATGACGTTGGCACGCTCATTAATTCAAAGTGCCGATTTTTCGGCTCTGTTTTCTACTGAGTCTCTTGAGCTGGACTATATTAAAAATGAATTTGCGGTAGTGCCACTGTTGGACAATATCCCCGACAGTGTTATTTCTGTGGTACGCCCTAAACGGGAAATCATGACTCAGAGCGCAATGACCCTTTTCGATGGAATCTTGCAGGATATGCGAGATATCTATCCGGACTTTTAGCAAATCCGTTTAGGTTTAACAAATAAAAGGGCCAGCGAATTGCTGGCCCTTGTCGTTGTGTTCTTACTGTATCTATTTTTGTAATTTTATAGTGAAGCTTCTTTTGATGTTTGTGTCACTTCAACGGTTTCTGAGTGCGCAGACTTACCAGTCTTACGACGGTATTTGTCTTCCCAGTAATCAGCACCTTTGATACCAAGTTTTACTGGGTTGAATGTATATTCCTTAACACCTTGTTTTTGCTGCTCTTCGTAGTCATGGAGTGCCTTAAGGGCAGGTTTAGACATGAAGAAGATGATTAAAATACCCACGATGTTTAACCACGCCATCAAGCCAACACCAACATCACCAAGTGCCCATGCTAAGTTTGCTGTTTTTACAGTGCCGTAGAACACAACTGCAACAAGCGCGACTTTCAGTAAAAACATTAAGCCATTGACTTTAATCGTGCGGTGAATGTACGCGACATTGGTTTCTGCAATGTAGTAGTAAGCAAGAATGGTTGTAAATGCAAAGAAGAACAGAGCGACTGCAATAAACGGTTTACCGATACCTGGTAGCGTAGTTTCAATCGCCATTTGCGTAAATACAGGGCCATTTGCTGCAATTTCTGCAGAAATATTCTGTACTAGGAAACCTTCCGCACCATGAACGTTGTACGCACCAGTGATAATAATCATGAATGCAGTAGCCGAACAAACTAGTAGTGTATCAATATAGATTGAGAACGACTGTACCAGACCTTGCTGAGCAGGGTGGTCAACGTTTGCCGCTGCTGCAGCGTGAGGACCAGTACCTTGACCCGCCTCGTTAGAGTAAACACCACGCTTAACACCCCAACCGATAGCAGCACCGACACCAGCCATAGGCGAAAATGCATCACCGACGATCATCGCAAATACACGCGGAACTTCACCGATGTTTAGAAGGATGATGATGAATGCTGTAATGATGTACGCTAGCGCCATGAAAGGTACAACGATCTGTGTGAAGCTCGCGATACGCTTTACACCACCAAAGATGATGAAGGCTAGAATGACACAGATAACAGTACCAGTAAGGATTTTAGCAAAACTGAAAGTGCCTAGTGCTGTTTCGATCATTGCGCCTGGGCCAAATGCGGCTTCTACTGCGTTACCGATGCTGTTCGACTGTACGCCTGGTAGTAGGAAACCACACGCGAAGATAGTCGCAATGGCAAATATCCATGCATACCATTTTTGACCCATCGCTTTTTCAATGTAGTAAGCTGGACCACCACGGAACTCGCCTTCATCTTCTTCTTTGTAGATTTGAGCAAGCGTTGATTCTGCATACGCTGTCGCTGCACCAAAAAATGCAACAACCCACATCCAGAATACAGCACCAGGACCACCGAAACCGATCGCTGCTGCCACACCTGCGATGTTACCAGTACCTACACGGCCTGATAGTGAAACGGCCAAAGCCTGAAATGACGAGATACCTTTCTCGGAGCTTTTTCCTGAAAGTAGCAGACGCCACATTTCGGCAAAGTGACGGACTTGAACAAATCGCGTCATGATTGAGTAGAATAATCCAGCACCTAAGCAAAGATAAATCAGTACTGGGCTCCATATGATTCCATTCAGAAAATCAACTATTGACTGCATAAGCATTTTCCCTGTTGTGTTTGTAGTGATTGTTTTATGAACAGGATATTACCCTATTTGTAATTCACTTGTTAATGAAATTATGCTTTTTGATCTGTTTGCGTGACGTTAGGCACGTAATGCTGGAAAAATGTTAAAAAATGGAGTTATTTGGGGAGGTTAGAGGGAAATTGCTTGGATACTTAATAGAAATGAATAAAAAAATAGCGCACTTGAGAAAGCGCGCCATTTGAGTTGTCTGTTTTTTATACTGCTCGAGTGCGGGACTTTAGCAATTACTACTGGTTTAGTTACCGTATCTCAATGAGCTTAGCTCTTTGTATTCGGTGCTCTTAGCGGTCACAATTTCAGTTAAGATTTCCGCAGAACCACAAGCCATTGTCCAACCTAAAGTGCCGTGACCTGTGTTCGTGTAAAGGTTCGAAATTGGCGTCTCACCGATGATTGGAGTGCCATCTGGCGTCATTGGACGGAAACCTGTCCAGTAATCCGCTTTAGATAGATCAACACCATCTGGGAACAAGTTGCTTACAACGTGGTTTAGCGTAGCAAGGCGCTTATCTGGTAGCGCAGCATCAAAGCCAGCTAGCTCGGCCGTACCCGCAACACGGATTCGGTCATCAAATCGGGTTACAGCTACCTTATAGGTCTCATCCATGATGGTCGATTGCGGAGCAAAAGCATCGTTGATTACAGGCAGAGTTAATGAATAACCTTTCACTGGGTAAACAGGAACATCAACCCCGACAGAGTTAAGAATGTGCTTAGAGTAACTGCCCATTGCCACGACAAACGTATCGCCTTCAACAGTGCCTTTGTCTGTTTCAGCGGCAACAATGCGGCCGTTTTGCTGCTTAAGTTTGTTGATTTTAGTATCGAACAAGAACTCAACGCCTGCTTCTTCAGCCAGCTGTTGTAGGTGCTGACAGAACAAGTAGCAATCGCCCGTTTCATCATCTGGTAAATGAAGACCACCCACAAGGTTGCCTTGAATATTGGCAAGACCTGGCTCTTGAACTAAACACTCTTTCGCATCTAATAGTTTAAAGCGAGTCCCGCTCTCTTCTAAAAGAGCCATGTCTTTTTCAATCGCTTTCAACTGCTTTTCATCACGGAAAATTTGCAGTGTGCCTTTACTACGGCCTTGGTACTGAAGGTTATGCTCTTTATTTAGCTGAGCTAAACATTCACGGCTGCGGTTCGCAATTGTCAGCATGCGAGCTTTGTTGATACGGTATTTATCAAGCTGACAGTTTAGTAACATTTTTGTCGCCCAGCTCATAAGCTCAGGGCTAAGAGAAGGCTTGATTTTTAATGGAGCGTGTTCTTCTAGTAGCCACTTGATTGCTTTAGTCGGAACGCCAGGTGCAGCCCATGGAGAAGAGTAGCCATAAGAGATTTGACCTGCGTTTGCAAAGCTAGTCTCTTCAGCCGAGCGAGATTGACGATCAACAACAGTTACGTCGCATCCAGCTTGACGTAAATACCAAGCGCTGGTTAAACCAACAACACCACTTCCAAGAATGACAACTTTCACAACAAACTCCACAAATTTGAATTTTGTAAATAATGATAGATTTACATCTGGTTAACAATAGATAAAAATTAACACCACTATTTAGTAAAACTAAAAGCAATATGAAGTCAGCACTACTACATGGAATTAACTTGATCTGTATCGTCTCACGCCATCAAAGCCTTACCAGCGCTGCGAAGGACTTGAACCTGACAACAGGAGCGGTGAGCCAGCAATTGCAAGCTATTGAAGAGCGGCTAGGTTTTAGTGTGTTTGAAAGGCATGCGCGAGGTATTCGCTTAACGGAACAAGGGCAAAAATTGGTCGATGCAGTGAGCCACCATTTAGCGGCGATAGAAGAAAATGTGTATCAACTAACTCGAGTCTCTGAAAACAAAGAGATTCGACTGAAGCTAACGCCTTCGCTCGCATTTAAATGGTTAGTTCCAAGATTGGAAAATTTTCAGAAACAATATCCGGATATTCAAATTCATACGTTTGCAGAAGGTGCCTTGGTAGACAGTGAGAATAGAAACTTCGATATCGCCATCGACTATGGGCCGATTCCTTATAAGCGTGCGGAAGCGGAGCTACTGATGGAAGAGTCTCTATTGCCGGTGATGAGCCCGAGTTATTTGGCGCAGTACCCTGATATTATCGACAATGTGAATACTTGGAAGAAGACGACACTGCTTCACGATGCGATGCCTTGGCATGGCGCGCCTAAAGATTATGAGTGGCTCTATTGGGCATCGCAGAACGAAATCGATTTTGACACCAATCAAGGGCACTTTTTTAACCGTACAGATATGGCAATGTCTGCGGCGGAAGCTGGGGTAGGGATCGCGTTGGCTAGGATGGCGCTGTTAGGGGATGAATTATCGCAGCAGCGGTTGGTTGCACCACTGGAACCGATAAAAGCAAACGCTGGGTATTTTATTATCACCCACGTAGATAACCCGCATACGAGGTTGTTTAAAAGTTGGTTGAGAGAGCAAGCAGCAAAAAATAGCGTATAGAAACCAAAACAGCCCACATATTAATGTGGGCTGTTTCTTGTTATTCGTATTTACGCTGCGTTCGAAAACTGCGCTAAAAAGGCATCTTTTCGAGCGTGGAATCGTTCTACCAGGTCGTCAACCGCGCTTTGGTCATAAGGTTTTAGACCACTTGCGACCATACGTTTTGTGCCTTTACCTACGATTTCGCCGTCTTCTTTAAACTCAAAGTTCAACGTGACAACACCGCGCTTACCGTCAACATCGAACTGCGCGCCAGAGAACTCAACCGCTGGCTGACTCAAATCTAGGCGAGAAAACTCCACTTCCATGCTTTCGTAGATCACTAATGGGCGCTGGCAATTGATCATCATTTGCTGCTCTTCCATTAATGGAACCATGATGTGAGGGAAGTTCATGCCAGAAAACTGAACGTAGTTAGTGACTACATGCTCAATGAACTCGGCATTATGATTCACTTCACCTTCGTGTGACATGTGCAAATATTCTTTGCCATTTGCATCAACAACAGCGCTTTCTTTATCGCATTTATTCTCTACAGACAGAGCAATCCCATCGTTAACCATACCCGAGAAATCAAAGCGCATTTTCTTGCTGATGCCTTCTTTGCTCAGAAGAACCGCAAAAAGGAGATCGCCAGGAACGCAAAAGCGTTTGTTATCTTCATCGTGGATAGGGTTATAGTCACCGGCAACCATTTTGGCAAAGTGGCTTGCTTGCTGGCGAGTAAATTGGAACTGGTTGTTGTCTTGCGAGAAATACGGTGTAAGAAACATATTTATTATCACGTGGCTAAAACTGCGCCGAAGTATACATTAAGCTTACTGACTAAATGGTCTATCCAGATGCCGGTAGGAAGTCTGTTACATGTCGATATTTGTAACTTATTGATATTAATGTGTTACCTAATTCAATTTCTATTTATTTTTTATGAGAATTAGGTGAGATAAGAGCCTGAATCCACTCTTCCAACAAAATTTCATCGGCTCGATATTGATTGGCGAAATGCTCAATTAGCGCGGCCAAATGTTCACCGCTATCGCACATAGTGTTGGCGACGAGATCCTCTGAAACCTGAATGGGCGCACCAGATGGGCTAGCGCTCGTAGAAAGTAAAACGGGAATGATGAATTTATCGCGGCTGATAAGGTGCTGATTTTTAAATGCGTATGCTTGCTGATGAACCTGTGTGATGGAATCGTCCGAGTAGTGTTTGCGGTTAAGATCAATGCGTAAAACAAAAATCAGCCCTCGATACAGAATTACAACCTCAGCATTGTCTTCGCCAAATGGGGTAGGAGCGTTGAGAAAAATGCTCCCTGACAGGTGAGGTAGCTCGGTTAACCTTGCTTGAAGCAGAGTGACTTTTGCTATCCAGTCTGCTTGTTCCGCCTTATCGAATGGTTGCAAAAACAGAGTGAGATCTGAATTGTCGTTGGTTAACTCCGTTTGGCAAAAATCATAAATAGAAGAGGAAAAGTACGGCTGGCTCATGGTATTGGTTTCTGTATTCACATTTTTCCACGCAGTATAAAGAGGCGGTTTTAGTATCGCGAATAGCAAGCAAAGAAAGTGTGGTCATCGTCTACCTTCATTTGTGTCCATGGATAAATTCTCTTCAGTTGATGAGGAGTAGTGTAGATTTTAGTGCTGTAAATCCAATTAAATCAAAAGCGAATATGGTAGTGTCGAATAATTAGCCAGTATGACTGGAGTCTGGCTGGTGGCTTTTTATCAATGAAAACAGTGACTCTCAATAGAATTAACCTAGCAAGGAAAGCGAATGAAAGACGAAACGTTATCGATCCATTTCGGTTATGAAACCGACCCTACCACTAAATCTGTCGCGACACCTATTTACCAGACGGTGGCTTATGAGTTTGATAATGCTCAGCATGGTGCCGATCTCTTTAACCTTGAAGTGCCTGGAAACATCTATACGCGTATCATGAACCCAACGAATGATGTGTTAGAAAAGCGTATGGCGGCACTGGAGGGCGGTATTGCTGGTTTGGCGGTCAGTGCTGGTAGCGCTGCAATTCATTACTCAATATTGGCGTTGGCTCAAGCTGGAGACAATATTGTTTCAACGCCTCAGCTTTATGGTGGTACATACACGTTGTTTGCTCACATGCTGCCAAATATGGGCATTCAGGTGAAGTTTGCAAAAGATGATAAACCTGAGAGCTTAGCCGAGCTTATTGATGAGAACACCAAAGCGGTGTACTGCGAAAGTATCGGTAACCCGGCTGGCAATATTATTGACCTAGAGCGCGTTGCAGAATTGGCTCACGCACAAGGCGTACCTGTTATTGTGGACAACACCGTCGCGACACCAGCATTATGCAAACCTATAGAATTTGGTGCTGATATTGTGGTGCATTCTCTCACTAAATATGTGGGTGGCCATGGTACGACGTTGGGCGGCATGATTGTTGATTCAGGAAAATTTCCGTGGGCTCAGCACAAAGATCGTTTCCCTGTATTAAACCAGCCTGAGCCGTCATACCACGGAGTAGTGTATACCGAAGCATTTGGAGACGCTGCGTTTATCGGGCGTGCGCGTACAGTGCCACTTCGCAATACAGGTTCTGCGTTATCACCGATGAATGCGTTTATGCTAATGCAAGGGTTGGAAACTTTAACTCTGCGTATGGAAAGGCACACCGAAAATGCGCAGAAAGTGGCGGAGTACCTAAGCAATCACGAGAAAGTGAGCTGGGTAAGCTACGCGGGTTTACCGTCTTCAGAGTATTATCCGTTGGCAGAGAAATACATGAAAGGTAAGCCATCAGGGATATTATCTTTCGGGCTAAAAGGTGGCTATGAGTCTGGTGTGCGATTCTACGATGCGCTACAGATATTTAAACGCTTAGTGAATATTGGTGATGCGAAGTCACTGGCTTGTCACCCGGCATCAACGACTCACCGTCAGCTAAATGAAGATGAACAACGCCAAGCGGGGGTCTCTCCTGAGATGATTCGCCTGTCTGTTGGTATCGAGCATATCGACGATATTCTGGCCGATCTAGAGCAAGCGCTAAACGCATAACATATCCAGCTCATTCACCGTAGAAACGGTGGATGAGCTGGCTTGATATCTACAAATATGGGTTAGCTGCTCGGTGCTTCAGGTTTGATAAATTCCCCATAAATATCTTTGCGTCTATGCTTGAGGTTGGTGACGGAACCTTCAGTATTCAGCTGTTTTAACTTGGTTAAATCCACATCGGCGAAAATGATCATCTCGGTATTTGCACTCGCTTCTGCCAAGGTTGCATCGTGCGGGAAGTAAATATCTGAAGGAGAGAACACCGCCGATTGCGCATACTGAATATCCACATTGTCGACTCTCGGTAGGTTGCCGACGCTGCCGCCAATCGCGACATAACACTCGTTTTCGATCGCTCGAGCTTGAGAGCAAATTCGTACACGTTGATAGCCGTTTTTAGTATCTGTCCAGAACGGAACAAAGATAATTTGTGCATTTTGCTCTGCCATCATTCGTCCCAGTTCCGGGAATTCACTGTCGTAGCAAATCAAAATGCCCACTCGGCCTGCATCGGTATCAAAGACTTTGACCTTGTCTCCGCCGTCAATCACCCAATCTTTTTCTTCGTGGGGTGTGATGTGGATTTTGTATTGGGCGTCAGTCGTGCCGTCGCGTTGGAGCAAATAGGAAACGTTATACAGCTTGTTGTCTTCAATCACAGGCACGCTACCTGCAATAATGTTGATGTTGTAGGTAACCGCCATTTGTGAAAAACGGTTTTTTATTTCTTCACTAAAACTGGCAAGAAAGCGAATGGCTTCAACGGAGTTTTGTCCTTCCTGAAGGCCCATTAACGGCGCGTTGAAAAACTCCGGAAATAGCGCGAAATCTGCTTGGTAGTTTGCGAGTGAGGAGACAAAAAACTCGGCCTGATCCATTAAATCGTCAAGACCTCGCATCGCACGCATTTGCCACTGAACCACGCCAATACGAATCAATGTTTTCTCAATATCGTGTACAGATTGGATGTCTTCTTCATAGAAGAAATTATCCCACTCTAGCAGTGTCGCGTAACCTTGAGAGGCATCGTCTTCAGGTAAATAACCACGCATCAAACGTTTAACGTCAAAACCGTTGGCAAGCTGAAAGGAGAGGATTGGGTCGTGCAGTTCGCGACGTTTCACTTTATCAATGTACTCTGTCACGCTGAGCTCGTCCGCATGCTTGTGGTAGTTAGGAATTCGCCCACCAGCCAGGATTGCTTTGAAGTTTTTGCTTCGACACAGTTCTTTACGTGCATCATATAGGCGTCGACCTAGGCGCAAACCGCGATAATCGGGGTGAACAAAGACATCCAGACCGTACATCGCGTCGCCAGTCACCTGATTTTGAATGACGTTTTGTTCTGTGATGATGTCAGTGTAAACATGGGGTAGAGAAAAGCGGTTGTAATCCACTTTTATGGTCAGTGCAGCCCCGACAATTTTTCCGCTGTCTTCAATACAAATTTGGCCGTCAGGAAACTGGTGAATGAGATCCATGATCGTCATTCTTGGCCAAGAGCCTCCCACATCGTGAAATACCAGGTCCATGAGTTGCGCTAGCTCTGGGTAATCGCTGGCTTCAATTGTTCTAAGAGAGAGTTTCGGGGTATTGGTTTCCATTGCTACATTGTCCATCTTATTTGTACTGTTAAGCACAGCATGTCATAAATTGTTTGCTGTTAACAATCATAGCAGTCAGGTCATTTTAGTACGTTGTTATTCTGTCACCGTGTAGCCCTTTTCTCGTAGTGTCTCCGCGAACAGAGTTTGAGTTCTAGGCTCACCGTGGATCAGATGAATAGCATTCGGCTTGGTGGTAATGCCATCAATGAAGTTAAGTAGGTCGCTGCGATCGGCATGGGCAGAGTAGCCAGACATGGTATGAATGTGCGCGTTAATGGTAACTTCTTCGGTATCTATATCGACAATACTCGCGCCGGATTGGATATCTCGCCCAATCGTTCCTTCTGCTTGATACCCTGCGATGATGACATCGGTTCGCTCGTCGGGTAATAGTGCTTTTAAGTAGTCCATAATGCGCCCGCCCTGACACATGCCAGATGCCGCCACAACAATCGCAGGCTCACCAGTCGATTTGAGTCTATTGACGAGTTTAAGGTGACTGCGGTGATCTTCTATCGTGATGCATTGATCGAACGCGAGTGGATGACGTTTCATATTCAGGCGCGCTTTGGCTTCTTCGCTCCACAATTGCTTAAATCGCTGATATGACTCAGTGACACGTATCGCCATTGGAGAATCTAAAATAATCGGGATCTTTACGTCTAGTTGATGGGTGTGGATCAGCTGCTCAATATCAAACAAGAGTTCTTGCGTCCGCCCAATACTAAATGCAGGAATTAAGATTGTGCCTCCATCGGCAAGAGAGCGGTTGATAATCGACAGAAGACGAGACGATCGGGTTTTTATATCTTCATGATCAGAATTGCCGTAGGTGCTTTCAATGTAGAGGTAATCCGCTCTTTCTGGTGATTGTGGGTCGGGCAGTAGTGGTGTATTTCTTGGGCCTAAATCACCGGAAAAAACCACGATTTCTTGATTAGGTAAACGAATCTCAATATAGGCTGAGCCAAGAATGTGCCCCGCAGGTTGAAAACGAGCAAATAAAGTGTCTGATTGAGGCTGTTCTGAAAACTTAGATGGGAGAGCAAACCATTCTCCATAACTTTTTGCATGAATTAACTTGGTAATCGACTTTAGAATACGATGGATTTCTCTTGATGAAAGGCCAAGCTGAATCTTAAGTCCATCCTCTAACATTAATGGGACTAATTCTGCTGTGGCTTTGCTGCAATAAATCGGCTGATTAAACCCGTCAGCAATCAACCAAGGGATACGACCAATATGGTCTATATGAGAGTGCGTGAGTAGTAGGGCATCAATCAAGCTGGTGGGAAAGTCGATATCAAGCGCACGAGCCTCTTCCCCCTGAAACGTTCCACAATCGATCAGAATAGATTGCCTTCCGGCCCGAAGCTCATGGCAGGACCCTGTGATGGTGTTTTTGCCGCCGTGGTGTATGACTTCCATATGCTCTCCAAACGCAGATCCAACGTAAAGTAGTTATATTTCTATCACAACTATTGGTAAAGAACTGCGATGGATAAGTGTTTATTTTATATTCATATGTTGGTATGCCAGCAAGGAGGGCCTTAATGGTATTGAAGTGAAACAATACACCGACGGAGCTTTATCACGGTGTTATTGAGATCGTTGCAGAATCTTAGAGAGAATAGCGCCGTCATTAGCAAACAAAAAGGCCGCTAGTTCATTGAACTAGCGGCCTTTCCAAACGTTTGGTGGAGCTGGCGGGAGTTGAACCCGCGTCCGAAAACCTTTCATCATTGGTACTACATGCTTAGTCGATCTTTAAATTCACCACCCACCTGCGAACCGACACGCTAATGAATGACTATCCTGAATTATAATTCGCCGTTCACCTCTCAGGCGGGAGAATCCGGGCTAGCGCGTTTGGGTTTGATCCCTCGTTGGTCCCCGTCTTACGTGCGGAAGCTAGGGCGAGAGAGCTCTGAGCAGGGTATTAAGCTGCTAGTGCGTAGTTTTCGTCGTTTGCGACTATTTTTTTGCGGTTTATTAACGAGGCCTACCGCACCTCGGCATGCACCTCAGACTTCTGAATTCCCGTCGAATCCTAAATCAGCCCCAAGGTATTGTTCGCATAGTAACAGAAAAGTATTAGCTGTCCAGTACTATGCGTTTAAGTGGTCAAGATTAACGCAGCGAGCTCTTCATGACACGCGCTTTTTCTCTCGCCCAATCTTTTTCTTTTAGATCCGTACGTTTATCGTGCAGCTTTTTACCTTTTGCTACACCGATTTTCATCTTCACCCAAGATCGAGACCAATAGAGTGACAACGCAGTTAGCGTCATACCTTCACGGTTTACACGGCCTAGTAGGTTGTCGAGTTCACGACGGCTCATAAGTAGTTTACGCACGCGTGTCGGGTTCGCGACTACGTGTGTCGATGCCTGATTAAGAGGAGTGATTGTCATGCCACTCACAAAGGCTTCACCGTTACGCATAAATACGTAACTTTCAGAAATATTGGCTTTACCTTGGCGAAGGGCTTTCACTTCCCACCCTTGTAGCTCCATGCCTGCTTCAATTTCATCTTCAATGAAATATTCGTGGCGAGCTTTTTTGTTTAGCGCGATGGTATTACTACCCGCTTTTTGTTTGGATTTTTTCTTTGCCATAATAGTTGCATTATACGGTCAGTCATGACGTTATGAAATCCCTTTATTTGCGCTGAGTGCAAATAAAAGTAAAATTACCCTCAGCTTGAGGTTCAAGCGGTTGCTATGAGGAGTCAATATGAAGCAAGTCACCCGTTCTGCTTTGGTGTCGTTTAGTGCTGAGCAGATGTACAATCTGGTCAACGATGTCGCCAGTTACCCTGATTTTCTACCAGGTTGTTCTGGTTCGCGTATTCTAGAGTCAAGTACAGGTGCGATGGTTGCTTCTGTTGATGTTTCTAAAGCTGGTATTAGTAAGACCTTTACAACATCGAACGAGCTAAATCCGGGCGAGTCCATTATGATGAACTTGGTGGATGGCCCATTTAAGATGCTTAAAGGCGGATGGTTCTTTACCGCATTGGATGAACAGGCTTGTAAAGTAGAGCTCAAGCTTGAATTTGAATTTTCAAGTAAAATGATTGAAATGGCGTTTGGCAAAATCTTTAATGAATTAACGGGTAATATGGTTAATGCTTTTACTCTACGCGCAAAACAGGTGTACGAGTGTTATGAGTATTGAGTCGGATATGATCCACGTTGAGGTGGTCTATGCGCTTCCCGAAGAACAGCGAGTATTTATACTGGTTGTGAATAAAGAAATGTCGGTTGAAGAGATTATTAAGCAGTCGGGTGTGTTAGAACAATACCCAGAAATAGATCTTAATAAGAATAAGGTGGGTGTATTTAGCCGCAATGTAAAATTAGATGCGACCGTCAGAGACAAAGATCGCATTGAAATTTATCGCCCACTACTTGCTGATCCAAAAGAGATTCGCCGAAAACGAGCAGAACAAGCAAAAGCGTCTGGCGCATCAGATCCGGTTACGGGTGGGAAGCAAAAACCATAAAGAAAATGACTCTGGTTAATTTTGAATGAAAGCTCGTCTTCGGATGAGCTTTTTCTTTTTGATTTCTCAGGAAAATGGCCGATAACAAAAAGGTTGGCACTTAGGCCAACCTTGGTATCAATATAACGTACTTGATTTGATGCTTAACACTTTTTACGTAATGATTCGAATTAGTTGATGCTTTCGAAAAAGTCAGAACTCGCTGGGAAGTCCCCTTTAACCTCAACCAATCTACCTTCGCTATTGAAGTTAGCGATCAGATTCTTTTGTACCGAATCTTTGTGCCCTTCAGTTTTGTGGTAAATGTAGTACCAAGTGTCAGGGTGGCCGTTTTCAATCAGCATTGGTGACCCCATTACAAAACGTACTTGTTCTTTAGTCATACCAAACTTCAGCTTATCAACCGCTTCTTGTTCAACGTAATTTCCTTGGTTGATATCGATTCGATATACCAGTTTTTCTAAAAGAGAGCATCCTGTTAGGGCTGACATAGCCAAAGGGAGTGCAATAAGCCACTTAGTTAGTTGCATACTTAAATTCTTGTAACAGAGGTTTCTATAAACTGCGTCGATAATAAACAAGCTGAGCGGTAAAGTAAAAAGCTCATCATGTTTTTGAATTAGTTGAGACTGCGATTTTTGAGTTAAGTTGCAAAGTCGAGCCAAAAAGTTGGTTAAAAGCGAACTTTAGCTCGACTTTACTTCGCTAAAACAAGTCGGCTGAACCAAAGCAAGTTAGGCTGCGATCAGTAACTCGCGCGCATTAGCGAGTGTTGATTCTGTAATTTGACTTCCCCCTAATAAACGCGCTAACTCCGAGACACGTTGGTCCTCATTAAGCGTGTGCATTTGAGTCTCCGTTTTGCCAGCTTTCGTCTGTTTTGCAACAAAGAGCTGTTGGTGTCCACAGCCAGCCACTTGCGGTAAGTGAGTTACACACAGTACTTGAGTAGACTCCCCAAGTTTGCGGAGCATTTTCCCTACAACTGCTGCCGTTGGGCCACTGATACCTACATCGACTTCGTCGAAAATCAGGCTAGGTGTATCTACTTTCTGGGCTGTAATGACCTGAATAGCCAATGAAATGCGTGATAGCTCACCGCCGGAAGCGACCTTAGCTATCGGCTGCATTGGTTGGCCAGGGTTCGTCGATACCACAAAGCAGACGTTATCCATACCCAGTGGTGAAGGGTGCGTACCTTGGTTGTTCACTTCAATACAGAATTGAGCTTTTTCCATACTTAACTCATGCATACTGTCGGTAATGAGTTTATTGAGCTCTTTCGCATATCGAGAGCGAGACTTATGTAACTTCTCAGCGGCAGTCAGAAAAGCTTGAAACTTATCTTCAACGTCTTTTTCTAGTTCACCCAGACGTTCGTCAGAACAATCAAGCGCCTCAATTTGAGACAAGAGATCTTGATGGTGCTGATACAATTCTTCCGGTAGAACATGATGTTTGCGTGCAATTGACATCACTTTCGAAAAGCGTTCTTCGACGTAAGCCATACGCGCAGGATCGACGTCGATACTGTCTAAGTAGGCTCGAAGTTCATTATTTGCTTCTTCAATTTGAATGATTGCTTCAGCCATCATGTTAGGCAGTTCAGCAAGCGCTTCGTCCAACTCAGCCAGTTGTATTAAGGAGTGATTGGCTGATTGCAAAATACCAAGCGCATTAACTTCTTCACCTTCGTATATAAGTTCGATGGTTTGCTGGCAAGTAGAGGCAAGTTCGCCGCTGTTGGAGAGCCGTTTGTGCTCTTGTTCAAGCTCTTCATATTCATCCTCCCCAAGTGACAGCTCGTTCAGCTCTTTTATCTGGTATTCGAGCAGTTGCTTCTGCGCTAGGTTAGCTGCACTATTTTCTTTCAACTGCCTAAGGTTGTTGTCTGCCTGTCGCCAGCTCTGATAAGCATTTCGGGTACTTTTTAGCAGGCCGTTATGTCCAGCATACTGATCAAGCATGGCCATTTGATACTCGGATTTCATCAACTGGTGGTGAGCGTGCTGACCATGGATATTAATCAGCAACTGCCCGAGAGATTTCAACTGCGATAAGGGAACAGGGCTGCCATTTATAAAAGCGCGTGAGCGACCTTCTTTGCTGATAATCCGGCGTAAGATACAGTCACATCCATCTAAAAGATCGTTATCTTCTAGCCAGCGAGTCGCATGGATATTGTTCTCTAGCGAAAATGCTGCGCTGACCTCGGTTTTTTCTTCGCCTTGGCGAACCATGCTGGCTTCTGCTCTGCCACCAAGACACAGGCCTAAGGCATCAATCGCAATGGATTTACCTGCGCCCGTTTCACCAGTGATGGTGGTCATGCCTTTGGATAGCTCCAGCTGTAGAGATTTAACAATAGCGAAATTATTAACACTTAGATGAGCCAGCATTTTTGGTTTACCTGTTTAAATGAACAATACTGTATATAAGGTCAGTATATACTGTTTCTTTATACAGTAAAGTGAGAGGGTAAAAAATTTTTGTGAGGAATATCTGATAGGTAGGTGGAAGGTGGTGGCTGTTTGTACAGGGCAATCAATGGTAGGGCGCAGTTGGCCTAATAAAAAAGGTTGATGTTTGGCATCAACCTTTCAATTTCATTTGTTTACTAAAACAAGCGACTTGACCAGCCCAGCTTATTACGTAGAACGTGATAATAGCTGTAGTCTTTAGGGTGGATGAGTTTTAGCGTGTTTGGACTTTGGTAGATATGAATTTCATCTCCCGGAGAAACAGGTAGAGATACTTGTCCGTCACAACTGATTTCTTGTGTGCCTCGATTGTCGGGTGATATGACTAATCTAATACGTCGTTTACTATCGACGACGAGTGGGCGACTAGACAGGGTATGTGGATACATAGGCACAAGTGACAACGCGTTTAGGCTCGGTGACAGGATAGGCCCCCCACCAGAAAGTGAGTATGCTGTCGATCCTGTTGGTGTCGAAACGATGAGCCCATCTGCGCGCAGTGAAAAGGCAAAACTATCGTCAATATAGACTTCGAACTCAATCATATGAGCCACTTGCCCAGGGTGCAGAACAGCTTCATTCAGGGCGGCATTGTGACTTTTTACCTGTCCATGACGGTGGACTTCAGCTTCGAGCAAGAAACGTTTTTCTTCAATGAACTCGCCGTTTAATACTGCACGTAGCGTCGATTCGAAATCATCCGGTTTTAGATCAGTGAGAAACCCTAGGTTGCCACGGTTGACACCAATAACAGAGATATCAAACCTAGACAGTACTCGAGCCGCGCCGAGCATATTCCCATCGCCACCGACGACAATGGCTAAATCGGCAGTTTTTCCTAATTCGATTAGGCTCGCAAAATCTTCAGCAGGAATATCATCCAGTTTTTCTATTAACCTATCGTCGATAAAAACCTGATAACCTTCAGACTTTAACCAGGCATATAGCTCTCGGTGGGTCTGAATTGCCTGCTTATTTCGTGGTTTACCAATGATAGCGATCACTTCAAATGGTTTTTTCATAGGTTTTCCGCACTAAATAGGCTTGAATCAATAATCTTCATCCCCATAATAAGGGCAAGTTAGCTATTTATGCGAATACTTCTGTACCTGAACGTGATGTAAGTGAAACGATGGGTACAGATAGATTGAATTCTGGAGATATCATGAGCAAAAAAGAGACACAAATCAAAGAAGAAGAGCTACAACAGCAGGAAGCAGAGCAAGAGGTGGAAGTTGTAGGTACTGAAGCTGATATCGAATGGAACGAAGAAACAGAAGTCGACGAGCAAGAAGCAAAAGTTGCTCAGCTAGAAGCCGCTTTGCTTTCGAGTGAAGCTAAAATTCAAGAGCAGAAAGACTCTGTACTTCGTGCAAAAGCGGAAGTAGAGAACATGCGTCGTCGTACTGAGCAAGAAATTGACAAAGCTCGTAAATATGCGTTGAACAAGTTTGCGGAAGAGCTACTGCCAGTTATTGATAACTTAGAGCGTGCTATCCAAGCGGCAGATAGCGAAGCCGAGGTGGTTAAGCCGATTCTTGAAGGTGTTGAGCTAACTCATAAAACGTTTGTGGATGTTGTTGCTAAGTTTGGCCTGAAAGAAATCAACCCAGAGGGTGAGGCGTTCAACCCTGAAATGCATCAGGCTATGTCTATCCAAGAAAGTCCAGATCACGAATCGAATACCGTTATGTTCGTGATGCAAAAAGGCTATGAGCTGAATGGTCGAGTCATTCGACCTGCAATGGTGATGGTTGCCAAATAATAGCAACAAGATCGTTTGATAGAGAGAGGCTGATGCCTCTCTTTTTTTTTATCTAATTAGACCAGTTTATTAAAGGATACATAAGCCCTTGTTATGGGAGGTTGTTTCTTAATCGTTCATTTCGTGGATTAGGTTTCTTATAGGGGATATGTAACACTATTGTAAATATTTTCTTTCATTTGTTATCTTGCTGTGTATTATGTTGACGTCTGCCTAATATATAGGTGGATTAAACTGCAAAACTATAAATAACTGAGCACAACATTCGGAGATTTCTAAATGGATAAATCGCTCTCAAGTAAAATTTTTGTAGGCCTATTCGCTGGTCTGCTCCTTGGTACAGCTGTCCAATACTTATTTAATGGCGTTGCACTCTTTGATACTTATTTGCTAGGCGCAGCTGAAGGCGCTGGTGGCATGTTTGTATCTTTGATCAAATTGCTAGTCGTACCTTTGGTTTATGTTTCTATTGTTTGTGGCATTGTCGACTTGAAAGACGTGACTGCATTTGGTCGCCTTGGTGGTAAAACTTTTGCTCTTTACATTATTAACACCATCATCGCGATTACAGCAGCACTGACAGTGGGAATGATTATCCAACCGGGTTCGGATGCACACCTTGCGGGTACAATTTCAGAAACAGTGACACTCACAACAACTGAAACACCGGATATTTTCTCTTTAGTTGTTAATATCGTACCAAGCAACCCAGTACAGGCTTTTGCAAGCGGTGATATGCTGCAGATCATCTTCATGGCGATTTTGACTGGTCTTGCTATTCAAGCGCTTGATTCTCGTGGTGGTCCTGCGATTCGCACCTTCAAAATGGCAAATGAGATCATGATGAAGCTGGTGGGTCTGGTCATGAGTCTGGCACCATACGGTGTATTTGCCCTGATGGTTCAACTGGGTGCGACGCTTGACGCTCACACGCTACTTTCGGTTGCAGGCTACGTTGCACTTGTTATCACTATGCTGGTGTTTTGGATCTTCGTTTTCTACCCAACAGCGGTTGGCTTAGCAACGGGTACTTCACCAAAAACGTTCTTGCGTGCAACCCGTGAACAGATTCTATTCTCGCTATCAACGGCAAGTTCAAACGCAACGATTCCAGTAACGATGCGTACTCTAACGGACAAACTAAACGTGTCTAAGTCAGTGGCTGGCTTCGGTGTACCACTAGGTGCAACGATGAACATGTCGGGTGTCTCTATTTACATCACGTTGGCAACGATTTTTGTGGCGAACGCGTTCGGACAACCAATTAACTCAGCGGATGTATTCACACTTGGTTTAACTATCCTCCTGCTATCTGTTGGTGCGGGTGGTGTTCCGGGCGGTGGTATCGTGATGGTAGGCGTATTGCTTCATCAACTAGGTCTGCCACCAGAGGGTCTAGCAATTGTTGCTGCCGTTGACCGAATTAACGATATGTTCTGTACTTCTTCGAACGTTGTGGGTGATACGGCTGTTAATACTATCGTCGCGAAAACAGAAGGCGAGATTGGTAATGAAGCGGAAGCTGAAGTAGACACTAAGCCTGCTCAAGCAAACGTATAACGTAAACGGCTTTTCACATACAGCTAAGCAAGCGAGACTCAGTGTCTCGCTTTTTCTTTTTAAACTGACAGTGACAATCTACGTATTCACATCTGACACGATAAATGTGCGACGTAATACTGCTCAAATTTAGAAAAATTGGGATTTTTTTTCATTCTACCCTTGAAAACCTATTTGCCGCCCTTATCTAAGGGGCATAGAGAAGCAAACAACATTATTTTTGTTTGTGAGCAAGGGTTGAAACCCGATTCTCCATCCCCACATAGGGGATATAGCAAAACGAAAATAGAATTTATTTGGAGATAGCCTGATGGGTAAAATCATTGGTATTGACTTAGGTACTACTAACTCTTGTGTGGCTGTACTAGACGGTGACAAGCCACGCGTAATTGAAAACGCAGAAGGCGAGCGTACTACAGCATCAGTTATTGCATACACCGATGGTGAGACGCTAGTAGGTCAGCCTGCAAAACGTCAAGCAGTAACAAACCCAGAAAACACGCTATTTGCAATCAAGCGTCTAATCGGTCGTCGTTTCGAAGACGAAGAAGTTCAGCGTGACATCGAAATCATGCCATACAAAATTGTTAAGGCTGACAACGGTGATGCATGGGTAGAAGCGAAAGGCCAAAAAATGGCTGCTCCTCAGGTTTCTGCTGAAGTACTTAAGAAAATGAAGAAAACTGCTGAAGACTTCCTAGGTGAGGAAGTAACGGGTGCAGTTATCACAGTTCCTGCTTACTTTAACGATGCTCAGCGTCAAGCGACTAAAGATGCTGGCCGTATTGCAGGTCTAGAAGTTAAACGTATCATCAACGAACCAACAGCTGCAGCGCTAGCTTACGGTCTAGACAAGAAAGGCGGCGACCGCACTATCGCTGTATACGACCTTGGTGGTGGTACATTCGATATCTCAATCATCGAGATTGATGAAGTTGAAGGCGAGAAAACGTTCGAAGTTCTAGCGACTAACGGTGACACTCACCTAGGTGGTGAAGATTTCGATAACCGCATGATCAACTACCTAGTTGATGAGTTCAAAAAAGAGCAAGGTATCGATCTTAAGAACGATCCACTAGCAATGCAGCGTGTTAAAGAAGCCGCAGAAAAAGCGAAGATTGAGCTTTCTTCTACTTCACAAACAGACGTAAACCTACCTTACGTGACTGCAGACGCGACTGGTCCTAAGCACATGAACGTTAAAGTAACGCGTGCGAAACTAGAATCTCTAGTTGAAGACCTAGTACAACGTTCTCTTGAGCCACTAAAAGTTGCTCTAGCTGACTCTGATCTATCAGTAAACGACATCACTGACGTAATCCTAGTAGGTGGTCAGACTCGTATGCCTATGGTTCAAGCGAAAGTGGCTGAATTCTTTGGTAAAGAAGCTCGCCGCGACGTAAACCCAGATGAAGCAGTAGCAATGGGTGCTGCAGTTCAGGGTGGTGTACTTGCGGGTGAAGTGAAAGACGTACTTCTATTAGACGTTACTCCTCTGTCTCTAGGTATCGAGACAATGGGCGGCGTAATGACTAAGCTAGTTGAGAAGAACACAACTATCCCAACGAAAGCGAACCAAGTTTTCTCTACAGCAGAAGACAACCAGAATGCGGTAACTATCCACGTTCTACAAGGTGAGCGTAAGCAAGCGATGTACAACAAGTCTCTAGGTCAATTCAACCTAGAAGGCATCCAGCCTGCACCTCGTGGCATGCCACAAATTGAAGTAACTTTCGACCTAGATGCGGATGGTATCCTACACGTATCAGCGAAAGACAAGCAGACTGGTAAAGAACAGAAGATCACAATCCAGGCATCTGGTGGTCTGAGCGATGAAGACATCGAGAAAATGGTTCAAGAAGCGGAAGCTAACAAAGAAGCGGACAAGAAGTTCGAAGAGCTAGCAACTGCACGTAACCAAGCAGACCAAATGATCCATGGTACTCGTAAGCAAGTTGAAGAAGCGGGCGAAGCTCTTCCAGCAGACGAGAAAGAGAAGATCGAAGCTGCAATCGCGGAACTTGAAGAAGCTCGTAAAGGCGACGACAAAGAAGCAATTGACGCAAAAGTTCAGGCTCTAATGACTGCTGCTCAAAAGCTAATGGAAATCGCTCAGCAACAAGCTCAAGCACAACAAGGTGCTGAAGCGGGTGCACAACAGTCTAAAGAAGATGACGTTGTAGACGCAGAGTTTGAAGAAGTTAAAGAAGATAAGAAGTAATTCTAAACGAGAGTAGCTTAGGCAATGGTTAGGCTACTCAGTTGGAAACTCCTTATTTGAATCTTTGCGGGCGTTTGAGGTAACTCTAACGCCCGCATGTTTGTAAACAGAATTGTCTTTCTAGCTAAGTGCTTTTAAAAAGAGCTTTTACCTAAAACGATACAAACACCAAGCGGCAATCGCCGTTTGCAGTACTACATTGGTGACGAAGAATATGTCAAAACGTGATTTTTACGAAGTATTAGGCGTAAGCCGTGATGCATCAGAACGTGATATCAAGAAGGCGTACAAGCGTCTTGCAATGAAATTCCACCCAGACCGAAATCAGGGTGACGAATCTGCTGCGGACAAGTTTAAAGAAGTAAAAGAAGCGTACGAAATCCTAACCGATTCTCAGAAGAAAGCAGCGTATGACCAATACGGTCACGCAGCTTTTGAACAAGGCGGTATGGGCGGCGGTGGCGGCTTTGGTGGCGGCGGCGCTGATTTTGGCGACATCTTTGGTGATGTTTTTGGTGATATTTTTGGTGGTGGTCGTCGTGGTGGCGGTGGTCATCGTGCACAACGTGGTGCAGACCTTCGCTACAATATGGAACTGAGCCTAGAAGAAGCCGTTCGTGGTGTTTCTAAAGAAATCGAAGTACCGACATTAGTTCACTGTGACAGTTGTGACGGTAGTGGCGCTAAGAAAGGTACATCTGCTGAAACATGTGGTACCTGTCATGGTCACGGTCAAGTGCAGATGCGTCAAGGCTTCTTTGCGGTGCAACAAACCTGTCCTACCTGTCATGGTAAAGGTAAGATCATCAAAGACCCATGTAATGTATGTCATGGTCAAGGCCGTAAACAGAAAACTAAGACGCTTAACGTTAAGATCCCAGCTGGTGTGGATACTGGCGATCGCATTCGTCTTTCTGGTGAAGGTGAAGCAGGAGAAATGGGCGCACCATCCGGTGACCTATACGTACAAGTTCACGTGAAAGACCACCATATCTTTGAGCGTGATGGAAACAACCTTTACTGTGAAGTGCCTGTGAGCTTTGCGATGGCTGCTTTGGGTGGAGAAGTTGAAGTACCAACTCTTGATGGTCGAGTAAGCTTGAAAGTGCCATCAGAAACGCAAACTGGCCGCATGTTCCGTATGCGTGGTAAAGGTGTGAAAGGTGTTCGCGGTGGCGGCATCGGTGACTTGATTGTGAAGTTAGTTGTTGAAACGCCAGTTAACTTGAGCTCTCGTCAAAAAGAATTGCTTAAAGAGTTTGAAGAATCTTGCGGTGGCGAAGCGGCAACAAGACACAAACCAAAGTCTGAAGGTTTCTTCAACGGTGTGAAGAAGTTCTTCGATGATCTGACTAGCTAATACTAACGATTGGCGAATACATGTTGTGAAAGGCTGAACTTAGGTTCAGCCTTTTTTGTTTTTGGGTGATAGACTAAGGCTAAACTATTTATTTCGTCGCACTATGGATCTTTACCACACTTTTTCAACGATTATTGACCGTTATTACGTATCTAAGAGCCGAGTTGTACTCGCATTTAGTGGAGGCGTTGACTCTAGAGTAATGCTGGATCTACTGGCTAGATATCGAAATGAAAACAATGTCCGTTGCCTCGCAGTACATGTGCATCATGGATTGAGCGAGAATGCCGATGATTGGCTTAATCAATGCCAAAGTTGGGCTGAGCAGGCAAACATTGAATTTGTGGCGGAGAGGGTGCAACTGTCTATCGAAGGGAAAAGCCTTGAAGAGTGTGCACGAGAGGCGCGTTATCAAGCACTTAGTCGTCATCTTAATGAGCACGATTTATTGTTAATAGGTCAGCATAGTGATGATCAAATCGAAACCTTTTTGCTTGCACTCAAAAGAGGAAGTGGACCTAAAGGCTTGTCTGGGATGGCAGAAGCGATGCCTTTTGGGAATGCGACAATCATAAGGCCATTATTGAAAATTAGCCGAAAAAGCATTGAAGAGTATGCGAGTTGCCATGGTCTTGACTGGGTCGAAGATGAGAGCAATACAGACTCGAGATTTGATCGAAACTTTATCCGTCATAACATTTCCCCTCTGCTTACAGGGCGGTGGCCGCATTTTGCACAAGCAGTCAATCGAAGTGCTGAACTTTGTTCAGAACAAGAAACACTGATAGAAGAGCTACTTCAAGACAAACTCAATGCTGCGCTTTCACATGATGGAAGTTTGGATATAGAGGTGATTGGTCTTACAAGCGAATTGTCCCGAGCAAGGCTCATTCGTATGTGGCTGGCCAATCACAAGGTACGAATGCCAAGCAGAGCGCACCTGAGTAAAATTTGGCTCGAAGTCGCACTAGCAAAACACGATGCGAATCCAATACTGAATTTACCTGATGCTCAAATCCGTCGGTTCTCTGGAAGATTGTATGTAGTGAAGCATACAGAAGACATTTCTCATTGGCACCAAGGCTTACATTTAAACGAACGAGTGGTATTGCCTGATCATAGTGGTTGGCTTGAGTTGAAAACATCCGATCAAGGGAATTTGGATCAGCACGCTCTTATGCAAGCGCCGTTAAGGGTGATGTTTAATCCTGAAGGGTTAAGTGCTCATCCTGCGGGACGCGGGCATAGCCGAAAGCTAAAGAAGTTGTTTCAAGAATATGGTGTCCCTAGCTGGCAGCGTCGCAGAATGCCGATACTGATGTGTGGGGAGGAGGTAGCCGCGATCGCAGGTTTATTTATTGATTATCGATTTACAGGTCAAGATTGTGAACTAATCTGGGACAAGTCATTGTAAGTTGTGTAAAAATCTCTTCCATAAAAAACACATAATAACTAGGTCTATAGACCTGTGAACAATAAGGAAGAGCAATGAAAAAACTCGCTATTGGAATGGTAATCGGTATGAGCCTTCTTGGTGGTCAGGCAATGGCAGCTGGCGATGTCGCGGCAGGACAAGCTAAAGCAGCAATATGTGCGGCTTGTCATGGTGCAGATGGTATCGCAGTGATTCCAGGTTACCCACACCTTAAAGGTCAAAACGAGCAATATATCGTTTCCTCTATCAACGCATACAAAAATAAAGAGCGTAATGGCGGCTTGGCGGCTGTGATGCAAGCTCAAGCTGCAATGCTAAGCGATGCGGATATCGTTAACCTTGCCGCGTACTACTCAAGCCTTAAGTAATCGTTACTTGAATCTTCTTTTAGCCTGAGCTTAAACTGCTCGGGCTTTTTATTGCTTGAATAACATGGGATAATGTACGACATAGCCAAAGTTTAAGGGATGAACAATGAAAAAGATTGAAGCGATCATAAAGCCATTTAAGCTAGATGACGTTCGAGAAGCACTGGCAGAGGTGGGCATTACAGGTATGACGGTTTCTGAAGTTAAAGGCTTCGGTCGTCAAAAAGGCCATACCGAGTTATATCGCGGTGCCGAGTATATGGTGGACTTTTTGCCTAAAGTGAAATTAGAAATTGTCGTTACCGATGATGTCGCAGAGCAGTGTGTCGATACGATTGTTGAAACCGCTCAAACAGGCAAAATTGGCGATGGTAAGATTTTCATTACTGATATTGAGCGCGTCGTGCGTATCCGTACTGGTGAAGAAGACGAAGACGCAATCTAACGTATATCTTCTTAAAAAGAGCCGAAAGGCTCTTTTTTGTATTTAAAGCTTTGTATTGAAAGCCATGAACAAAAAACATTTAGTTTTAATCCCTTTTGCCCTCGCTGCCGTAACGGTGGCCGGATACCAATCGGTTTTCACTTTACCTAAGCAGGATCAACTCTCGTCCATATCAGCCTCAGGAGTCGAGTTGTCATTAAAATGCTACAAAAATAGTCAGGCTAAACGGCTTGATCACCAGAAGCATATCAACGTACTTGTCTGGAATATCTATAAGCAAAACCGTGAGAATTGGGAAGAGGAACTAACCAAGCTCAGCAAAGGTACTCAACTGGTATTGCTTCAGGAAGCCAGTATGACACCATACTTACAAGCCTGGATTCAACAACAAAAATGGTTTGGCAATCAAGTTGATGCATTTGCAGCGTTTGATGCAACAGCGGGCGTGTTGAATCTGTCCCTTGATACGCCAAGCGTAGCGTGTGCGTATACAGAGCTCGAACCCTGGTTACGTTTACCTAAATCGGCGTTGTATGCCACTTACCCGTTGTCCGATGGCTCACAGCTCGCGGTAGTCAATATACATGCGGTTAACTTTACTTATGGCACTGAAGAATATCATCGCCAGTTAAACACCTTGGTTGAGGAGCTATTGAAGCATCAAGGGCCCGTTGTCGTAGCGGGGGATTTTAATAGTTGGAGTGAGGCTCGTCTTAACGTGATGACGCAAGCGCTGCAAAGGGTGGGACTACAAGCAGTCTCTTATGATATGGATAACCGGACGCAGTTTATTACGGGTTTACCATTAGATCATGTGTTTTACCGTGGGCTAGAACTGATAAAAGCAGAGGCACCGATATCGAGTGCCTCTGATCATAATCCAATTGTAGTGAGCTTTGCGCTCAAACGCTAAAAGATAGCGATGTACAACGCCCAAATCAGATAGTAAACCAACCAAGGAAGTGCGGAAATGACCAACGCTTGGCCTCGTTCAAACTCTGTCCAAGTGCCTACCGCTGCGTACCCCATAGCGATGTACCAAGGGAGTAGTATTGGGAATGAGCTGGCAAATTGAGCCCACTCGCTAGTCAGCGGTAATTTAAGAAAACCATTTAAGCTGTTTAAATCTGCCGCGTAAATCATCACGTAGCCATGTTTCAGTAGTACACTCACGTAGCTTGCGATGTCACCAATAATAGCTGGGAAGGTAATCACGGCACTCGCCGCAAACCAACGCCAAAAGCCATGTTGATGCTGACTTGGTTTGGTAGCCAAGTTGAACCAAAAGGCGAGCATTAGGATCGTTAATGTTCTGTTTATAACGTCATTAATGATTTCTTTGGCCATGAGCGTATTTGTATCGAGTAACTCTAGCTGCTGAGGTGCGACTGTCTCTAGCTGGGCAGATAGCTCAGTCTTCAGCCATTCAAAGTTAACGATATCGAAATAAGCCCCCCAAAATAGGAAAGGGGAGAGAATCAGAACGATATAAGGTTGCCAGCCCCACATTCCTCTCTGGTGTAGTGCCAGAAAGCATGAACTTGGGGAGCGAAAAATATCGACCAGCATACTCAAAGGGTTACTTGACGGCGTCATACGCTTACCTTAGTCACATCCACATAGAGTTTGAGTTGTTGCCCGGGCTTAATGAATGTGGCTTTGCTCAAACCATTCCATTTGACAATATCTTGTGATTTCACTTTGAACTTGTTCGCTATGCCACTGATGGTGTCACCTGAACGTACTTTATAGAAAACGGTTCGGATAATTCCGCCATCAGTATTGTCTTTCCAAATAACCAGTTTTTGGCCTTGACGCAGCGTATCGCGTGGCCCCATGCCATTCCATTTCGCTAGGGATTGATGAGACACCTTATTGGCTTTAGCGATACTCCAAAGACTTTCACCTGAAGAGACTGTGTGTGTTAGCTTGTACTTACCACGACTCTTTGATTGCGTTTTCGCAAGACGATTTGTCGCTGACAGTTCGTAGGTCTGTTCTTCTTTCGCAGAGACAGGTATCAATAAGTATTGACCCGCGCGGATATTGTGTCCATTCAGACCGTTGGCTTTCTGAATCACTTTCGTGGTCGTGTTATTGCGCTTAGCCAAGACACTCAGAGAGTCGCCAGACTTCACTTTGTACCGCACTAGCTTTAACCCTTTACCGCGATTTTTCTCTACTTCGACTTTGAATTTATCAACGGAGTGGTTAGGAATAAGTAGTTGATGTGGTCCGCTTGGCGCGGTTGACCATTGGTTATAAGCAGGGTTTAAACTTTGAAGTTGTTTAACAGAAATACCTGCGTATTGCGCTGCGATAGCGAGATCCAACTGTTCTTTCGGGTCGACCAAAGTCACAACTGGCTTGTTCGCAATTGGCGGTATTTTGATGCCATATTTCTCCTGATTCGCAATAACATCTGCGAGCGCCAGAAGTTTTGGTACGTAACCACTTGTCTCTTTAGGCAGATCAAGAGAGAAGAAGTCGATAGGTTTCCCTAGTCCGTTATTCTTTCGTATTGCCCGAGATACACGACCACCGCCACTGTTGTAAGCGGCAATTGCATGCGTCCATTCGCCGTCGAATCGTTTATTGAGGTTGGTGAGGTAGGTAAGTGCTGCATCGGTAGATTTGGATACATCACGACGACCGTCGTACCAAAAGTTTTGTTCAAGGCCAAACATTTTGCCAGTTGAAGGGATAAACTGCCATAAACCCGCAGCACTTCCGTGAGAGTAGGCAAACGCATCAAACGAACTCTCTACGACGGGAAGCAACGCCAATTCCAGTGGTAGGCCACGCTCTTCTATCTCTTCTGTAATGAGATAGAGGAAGGGTTCAGCACGCTTAGAAACCGTTTTTAAATGATTTGGGTGCTTTAGATACCACGATCGATAGTAGTTGACCGCTTTATGATCTGGGATAGGCATCTCTAGCTGCATAGCGATACGTTGCCATACGTCTTCTTGAGATTGGGGGGTCTCAACAGGTTGCGGATTCGCGTTATGTTGAGAAGATTCAGTCTGATCGACCGCAGGGGTATTGTTGGTGGCTGAAGAGGCATTCTCTCCAGAATCAGTTGGCTGGGTTAGCTGACATCCGGCTAATAAAAGTGCTAATACCCAGCTGTACGTTACTCGCATTACACAGCCCTTTTTTATTTTGGCTGGAGATAATACTTGCCACTGAGTAAGAGTGACAAGTAACAAATCGTTAAAATTCGTTTTTCCACTCACGCAAAGCGGTAAAAATTGAAAGTGGATCGGTTTTTTGAGTCCGGTTTGCCACTGAACGCATGACACTGGTTTGGTCTGTTCTCAAAAATGGGTTGATCCATTTTTCGCGGCGGATAGTGGTTGGTAATGTCGGTCTATTTTGTGCGCGAAGACGATTTACGTCATCTCTGTATTGTTGCAGTTGCGTATTGTCCGGTTCAACGGCTAATGCAAATGCGACGTTACTCGCGGTGTATTCATGGGCGCAGTACACTTCGGTTTCTTCTGGAAGAGAGGAGAGTTTAGTCAGAGAGCTATACATCTGCTCCATTGTGCCTTCGAAGACGCGACCACATCCTGCTGAAAATAGCACATCGCCGCAAAACAGTTTGCCATCGCCAATGTATCCAATGTGTCCACTTGTATGGCCTTCAAGACCTAATACAAGAAATATCTCATCAAATAACTCAATTTGGTCACCTGCTTCAACCGCGTGTGTCAAAGTCGGTACTGGTTCATTCGCCGGACCAACGACACTGATTCCCGGGTACTGTCGTACAAGCTCAGACACGCCACCGATATGATCGTTATGGTGGTGAGTGATCAGGATCGCTTCTAAGCTTAGGTCGTGCTGTTTAAGGTATTCTAATACGGGTTTGGCGTCTCCTGGGTCAACAACAGCGCAACGCTGATCGCTATTTTGAATCAGCCAGATGTAATTATCATGAAACGCAGGTATGCTTTTGATATCTAACATGGTCGTCTCTCCCGTTACCAGAGTGAAGCAGGTTATGTATGAAACCAGCACGCAGCAATAAGAAGCTTGAACAGCCTCATTCATGGTCTCAGCTTAAAAATGGCCAATGGGTGCATGAATCAATTCAAACTCGCATCGACGAATGGTGCACGAAGCTTTTTGGCTATCATATGCTTAAGCTTGGTGGGCTTAGTTGCGAGTTAACCAGTTTTGCCTGTAATATTCAACATCAAGTCCACCTTGATTGCCAGAATCCACTACATAATGTTATTGCAGATGCGCACGACCTACCTTTTTTGGAAAAAAGTTTTGATGCAGTGGTAATGGCTCATCAACTCGACTATAGCAATGACCCGCATCGATTACTTCGCGAAGTGGATAGAGTGATGATCGACGATGGTTACCTAATAGTGACCGGATTTAATCCCATTAGCTTTATTGGTCTTGGAAGTCTGATGCCTTGGAGAAGGCGCTGCCTACCGTGGAGTGGACGGATGTTTACGCCAAATCGCATCGCCGATTGGCTAGGTGTCCTTAACTATCAGGTAATAGAGCGAGATTGCTACGCACTCTTTCCAATGCAAAAGTATCGCCCTATGTGGACGTGGTTAGAGAATGGTCTTGGTGATTGCGCATCCCCATTTGGCAGCCTGTATTTCATTGTTGCCAGAAAACGAACCTACCCACTTAAACCTATAAAGTCGTATCGGTCACTGAAACGAAAATTGACGCCACTGGGCGTCAATTACAAAATTTCAAACCGATAGATTTAGCTCGGAATATAACCCGTATCTTCGTCCGTTGGGTTTTCCGCCGCCGCGCGTGCGAGCTCGTCACACATTTCGTTTTCTCTGTGACCAGCATGACCTTTCACCCAATGCCACTCCACTTGATGACGTTGAGTTTCTGTATCAAGTGCTTTCCATAAATCGGCGTTTTTAACCGGCTTTTTGTCGGCGGTTTTCCAGCCACGTTTTTTCCAGTTATGGATCCACTGAGTAATACCTTGGCGAACATATTGACTGTCGGTGGTAAGGATAACCTTGCATGGCTCTTTAAGTGTTTGCAGCGCAACAATGCTAGCCAGCATCTCCATGCGATTGTTGGTGGTTAGGGTATAACCCTTAGAAAGAGTTTTTTCGACTTGTTTATAGCGAAGTACGATGCCATATCCACCTGGCCCCGGATTACCCAAGCAAGAACCATCTGTGAAAATTTCCACCTGTTTCGTCATGATTTGATACTATTGGTTAAAGCATTTAATTGGCATAGTCTGACACACATATTGTTATGAATACCAGCGACAATTCGAAATACAATCGTATCGTAGTACTTGATACCGAAACCACGGGTATGAACCGAGAAGGTGGTCCTCACTACCAAGGACACCGGATCATTGAAATCGGTGCGGTAGAGATCATCAACCGTAAATTAACCGGGCGTCACTTTCACGTTTACATCAAGCCTGATCGAGAGATTCAATCCGAGGCTGTTGAAGTTCACGGTATTACCGATGAGTTTCTGGTTGATAAGCCAGAGTATCAAGACGTCCATGCCGAGTTCTTAGAGTTTATTAAAGGCGCAGAGCTAGTTGCCCACAACGCGCCCTTCGATACCGGCTTTATGGACCATGAGTTTTCTATGCTCGATTCAAGCATCGGAAAGACGGACGATTACTGTAAGGTGACGGATACCCTTGCCATGGCGAAGAAAATCTTCCCGGGCAAGCGAAATAACCTTGATGTGTTGTGTGATCGCTATGGTATTGATAACTCACACCGTACGCTCCACGGGGCACTTCTCGATGCGGAGATACTGGCTGACGTCTATCTATTAATGACCGGTGGGCAGACCTCATTGCAGTTTAATGCGGGAAGCTCTGAAGGCGATATGGGAGGCGAGTCAATAAAACGAGCAGTTGCTGGACGAAAAGCGCTAAAGGTAATTCGTGCGACTGCCGATGAGCTAGATGCACATCAGAGTAGATTAGATATCGTCGAGAAAAGCGGAAGCTGCCTTTGGCGTCAGTAGGAGAGAGAATGTTAAGGATTTGGTTTGTTGTTTTCGGTTTATTACTAAGCAGTGCCAGCTTCGCTGCGCAAGAATCTTCGATGAGCTTGATTGATAACCGTTTCCGCGTCGATCCTTCGATTCAGCAAATTACGTTTGTCATTTATCGAGAAGAAAACTCTCAGCCAACAGTGTTAGTCCGCCCAGACGGTAAGAAATATTACGCATGGCGTAGCCCAGACAACGTACGTTGGTATCAAGAGCCATCAATGGACATCATCTCGATTGATAACCCGATGCCGGGGCCTTGGCAAGCTGTTGGTAAAGTGACACCAAAGAACAACATCAAATTGATTTCCCACTTAAAGCTCTCTTCTGATGTATTACCAACACGTTTGTTTCAAGGAGAGTCACTGAAATTTACAGCTCGGTTGACGTCGGACGACAAGCCTCTGGTTCTACGAGATTTTATAGATAGAGTGAAATTAAACGTCACTTTTACTAAGTACGTAGAAAATGAAGAGACTCTTAATAAAGAGGCAAAACCACTGCCGATGACCATTGGTGAGTTTGCTGATGACGGGTTAGAGCTAGACGAAGTGGCTGGTGATGGCGTGTTTACGGTTTCTCTACCCATTAGCAGTGCGCCAGGGAAATATCGAGTGCGTATTACTTCAGGAAACGGCATCTTCCTACGCGCGCAAGAGCAAGAAGTGCTTGTATATCCAACGCCGATGGAAATCACGTTCATTCAATCGCGAGCGGATACTGAACCACATCGCGTTGTTGTGTCTGGTGAGCAGGGGATGATTGCGCCAGGTTCAATTGCAGCTTTTGTCGAACACAAAGATCCTAAAGGGAATGTAGTGAACGTTCAAGGTTCAGCTGGACAAGAGAGCAATAAACTTGAACTGACCATCCCTTATACTCAATTGCTAGGGAACTACGCATGGACAGGGGGAATCTTCGCCACTGAACTAGGTTCAGGACGTCCTTTAACATTCACGATGGACGAGCGCACTTATAGCGTTGTTGAGGAAGTCGATATTGCTGAAACTCGACGTCTTCAGGAAATAGAGCGGCTAAAGCAACAGCAACTGCTTGAAGAGCAACGCCTGATAGAAATGCGCGAAGCAGAGAAAACGAAGGCGATGATTATGATCGCGGTGGGTAATGTGGTCGTGATTATTCTTGCATTAGTGGCTTGGTTTGTTATGGGTAAACTGAGGGCGCGCAAACAAGCATTGCCAGAATTGCAGTTAAATGTACCTAAGAAATAAACACATTTAACTCTCAAAACATGAAAAGGGCTGCAAACGCAGCCCTTTGTTTTAGGAGAGCGGGGGAGGTGACGGTTAAGCCACTTCTTCCATTGGTGTTATTTGAGTTGGAAGTGGTTTAGCGGCTAACTCTTCTGGAGAAAAATCATCGACATTGATGGCATACAAGCGATGTTCTTCCGCTTCTTTCAGAAGTTTCGCTTCGCTGTTATTGATAATTCCTTTCTCTAAACCGATATCCGCAATCGCATCTAAGCGAAGGAATGGACGTCGTTCTCCAATGGCTTTACACACTTTGTCGAAAACAGGTTCTGCTTCCAGAATAATTTCTAGTGCTTGTTCCAATCGACCTGCCGGGTTGAATGGCGTTGCAGCGGTGTATTGGTTGCGGCCGATACGTGATCGTGTCGCAGATGGCGTTTGCAGAATGCGTGCAACTTGGCTATCGAGTGTATCACTTGGCGCTTTTCTTACACGGCCAAATGGCATAATGAGAACACGCAGTGCTTTACCTAACCATTTGTTCGGGAAGTTAGCCAAAAACTCATCAATGGCTACTTCTGTTTGTTTTAAGCTATCTTGAAGTCCCCAGTGAACCAAAGGCAGATCGTCTGCAATTCGACCATCACTTTCAAAGCGTTTTAGAGCCGCAGAGCTTAGATACAGTTGACTTAAGATATCGCCAAGTCGAGCAGATAAACGTTCTTTGCGTTTTAAAGAGCCGCCTAGTACCGCCATCGAGATATCTGACAAGAACGCGATATTAGCGCTGTAACGGTTAAGCTGTTGGTAGTAGCGCGTGGTGGCGTCTTTGACTGGCGCACTTGAAAAACGCCCATCCGTCAAACCAAGCCAAAAGCTTCTTACTAAATTGCTCATCGTAAAACTTACGTGACCTGCCAATGCACTATCAAATTTGTTTAGGGCATCTGATGAGTCCGAGTACGCGGCGTTCATTTCTTCCAACACATATGGATGGCAGCGGATGGCACCTTGACCAAAGATGATCATGGAGCGAGTTAGAATGTTTGCTCCTTCTACAGTCACGGCAATTGGCGCACCTTGGTAACCGCGAGCTAAGAAGTTTGATGGACCAAGACAGATCCCTTTACCCCCAACAATATCCATCGCGTCGATGATGCTTTGCTGACCACGATGAGTACAGTGGTACTTCACAATTGCGGAGATAACAGATGGCTTTTCACCTAGGTCGATACCAGCAACGGTTAGATTGCTTGCCGCATCCATCACATACGCGTTACCGCCCAATCGCGCCAATGGCTCTTCCACACCTTCCATATGGCCAATAGGCTGCTTGAATTGACGGCGAATACGTGAATACGCACCGGTAGCCAAAGCTGCACTCTTGATGCCACCAGTAGAGTTAGACGGTAGTGTGATTCCTCGACCTACTGAAAGACATTCCACTAGCATACGCCAGCCTTGACCCGCCATCTTAGGTCCACCGATGATGAAGTCCAAAGGCACAAATAAGTCATTGGCACGTGTTGGACCATTTTGGAACGGTACATTCAATGGGAAGTGACGGTTACCGATCTCAACGCCTTTTAGATCAGTCGGGATTAGCGCACAAGTAATGCCGATGTCTTCTTTATCGCCTAACAGACCGTCAGGGTCGCGCAGCTTGAATGCAAGACCAAGGACTGTCGCAACAGGTGCTAAAGTGATATAGCGTTTGTTCCAGGTTAGGCGCATACCCAGCACCTCTTTTCCTTGCCACTCACCTTTACATACCACACCGAAATCAGGGATCGATCCTGCATCTGAACCCGCTTCAGGGCTGGTTAACGCGAAACAAGGGATCTCTTTACCTTCTGCTAGGCGAGGTAGGTAATGGTCCTGTTGCTCACGTGTGCCATAGTGCTGAAGAAGCTCACCAGGGCCAAGAGAGTTAGGCACCCCAACCGTTGAAGAAAGTACACCAGACACACCTGTCAGTTTTTGTAGCACTAACGATTGGGCGTACGCAGAAAACTCTAGACCACCGTATTTTTTCTTGATGATCATGGCGAAGAACTTGTGGTCTTTTAGGTATTGCCATACCTCTGGCGGAAGGTCTGCCAATTCATGAGTGACTTGGTAATCATTGACCATTGCGCAGACTTCATTCACTGGGCCGTCAAGAAAGGCTTGTTCTTCGGCGCTCAGACTTGGTGCTTTAATGCCGTGTAACTTGTTCCAGTCAGGTTTGCCTTTAAACAGCTCTGCTTCCCACCAGACAGTACCCGCATCGAGTGCTTCTTTCTCTGTTTGAGACATGGCAGGCAGGACTTTTTTAAACAGGCTCAGCGCTTTTTTACTGATTAATGATTGGCGAATCGCTGGTACGGCGAATACGATGACTGCCGCGACATAAAGCAGCCAACCGACAGAGCCCGCTGTTCCAGCAAAAGAAAGTATCACCATCGTTGCCGTTAACGCTGCTATTGAGATGAGTAGTGAGGCTCTGTGGTACATGCATATGGCCAGTACCGCAGTAAACCCGAGTATAGAGAGCAAGATATCCATATTTATTTTCCTTGTTCGACGTTTTTAGTTTGAGCACGTCGTGTTTTGGTAAGAGGTCTTACCAGTTAAGTGTAATCAAAGTATTAACAAAATGTAAAACATGTTCTTGTTCAAAAAGTGATCTAAGTAGAGTGAAAATTCTAAAAATGGCTGATGGTGCTGATTTTCTGAGCGTTGAAGGTCAAGAAAGGGGGAAATGTTAGGGGTGATCTATCGACAGTTAGGATTGTTTGAGTAAACTCAACCAATAAAGGAGGTAACGCCATCGGCGTGCCGTATATTTCATATTAATTAGAGATAGCCTATGTACCAGGATCTGATTAAAAACGAGCTACTTGAAGCTGCAGACGTTCTGAACAAGTTTTTAAGCGATGACAACAACATTGCTCAAATTGAAGCGGCAGCAAAAATGCTTGCAGACTCATTTAAACAAGGCGGTAAAGTACTGTCTTGTGGTAATGGCGGCTCACATTGTGACTCCATGCACTTTGCTGAAGAATTAACAGGTCGCTACCGTGAAAACCGTCCGGGTCTTCCGGGTATTGCCATCTCTGACCCAAGCCACCTTTCTTGTGTAAGTAACGATTTTGGTTACGATTACGTATTCTCTCGTTATGTTGAAGCCGTTGGTTCTAAAGGTGATGTTCTGTTTGGCCTATCGACGTCTGGTAACTCGGGCAATATTTTAAAGGCGATTGATGCCGCAAAAGAAAAAGGCATGAAAACCATCGCTTTGACGGGTAAAGATGGCGGAAAAATGGCGGGTCTGGCGGATATCGAAATTCGTGTTCCTCACTTTGGTTACGCGGACCGTATCCAAGAGATCCACATCAAAATCATCCATATTATTATTCAGTTAATTGAAAAGGAGATGGAGAAGTAAATCTTCTTCATTTTATCGCGGTGAAGCACTCGAGCATCGGGTGCTTTCAACAGCGATGGTCGTAGTAAGGGAGTTGCTTAAACCATGTGTGAATTGCTCGGAATGAGCGCGAATGTGCCGACAGATATCTGTTTTAGTTTTACAGGTCTGATGCAACGTGGTGGTAAAACTGGACCTCACCGAGACGGTTGGGGGATTACGTTTTACGAAGGAAAAGGCTTCCGTACTTTTAAAGATCCTAACCCGAGTTGCCAGTCGAAAATTGCTGAACTGGTGCAGAACTACCCGATAAAAAGTCGTGCGGTGGTGAGCCATATTCGTCAGGCGAACCGTGGTGGTGTAAACCTAGAAAATACGCACCCATTTACCCGTGAGTTATGGGGACGTTACTGGACGTTTGCCCACAATGGTCAACTCACTGACTACCAGAGTTTAGAGACAGGGCGACATCGTCCGGTCGGGCAAACGGATAGCGAGTTGTCATTTTGCTGGTTACTCAAGCAGATGGAAGATCGGTATCCAGAGCCCCCGCAAGACATGATCGGTGTGTTTCGTTTTGTCGCACAGTGCTGCGAAATACTTAAAGCGAAAGGCGTATTTAACATGTTGCTTTCAGACGGTGAGTACGTCATGACCTTCTGTACCAACCATCTTTACTGGATCACCCGCCGAGCACCATTTGGAAAAGCGACGTTGATTGATGAAGATGTGACGATTAACTTCCAAGAAGAAACCACGCCCAACGATATTGTCTCAGTGGTTGCGACTCAGCCACTCACCGATAACGAAAAATGGCATCGAATGAAGCCAGGTGAGTTTGGTATTTTTCATTTTGGTGAGTTGATTGATGGCAATGCATCAGAGCTAGCAGATGTTGCTTTCGCGCCAAAGAAAGTGGAAAGCCAAGCGCCGACTGAACCTTTGGAGTAACTCTCTGTTAGGGTGGTTTTTGACGGTTTGAAAATTAAATAGAAATAAAAAAGGTTGATGCATTGGCATCAACCTTTTTCTTTATTTACTAAATGGAAATTATGCTATCTGAGCTTTTACGTGCTCGACGATGTCCGCCATCGCAACAGCAGCTTTCTCACCAGTACGGCGGTTCTTGTACTCGAAGTTGCCTTCTTTCATTGAACGGTCACCGATGATGATGGTGTGTGGTACACCAAGCAGTTCCATATCAGAGAACATCACGCCTGGACGCTCTTTACGATCGTCAAACAGAACTTCGATACCCATAGCGGTCAGTTCAGCGTACAGCTTCTCAGCTGCTTCTTTCACTTCTTCAGACTTGTGCATGTTCATCGGTACAATCGCAACCTGGAATGGAGCAAGTGCATCAGGCCAGATGATACCGTACTTGTCGTGGTTTTGTTCGATAGCTGCCGCAACAACACGCGTGACACCGATACCGTAACAACCCATCTCAAGAATGACATTCTTACCGTCAGGGCCAAGCACGCCACAGTTCATCTTCTCAGAGTAGTTTTTACCTAGTTGGAAGATATGGCCGACTTCGATACCGCGTTTAAGCTGAATAGTACCTTTACCACATGGGCTAGGATCGCCTTCAACCACGTTACGTAGGTCTTCTACTTGACCCAACTCAACGTCACGACCCCAGTTAATTCCGAAGTAATGTTTGTCATCGATGTTCGCACCCGCGCCGAAGTCGCTCATGACTGCTACGCTACGATCAACGATGAATGGCAGTTTAAGACCAACAGGGCCTAGAGAACCTGGGCCTGCACCGATAAGTGCACGAATCTCTTCTTCCGTTGCCATTTCAAGTGGAGCAGCAACTTCTTTCAAGTTTTCTGCTTTCACTTCGTTTAGCTCGTGGTCACCACGGATGATCAGAGCAATGATGTCTGCATCAACTTCGTCAGACGCTTTGACAAACAATGTCTTAACTGTTTTCTCGATTGCCAGACCGTGTTGCTCAACCAATTCTGCGATCGTTTTCGCGTTTGGCGTATCCACTAGCGTCATTTCTTGAGTTGGCGCTGGAGCTGCATCAGCAAGAGCCAAAGCTTCTGCTTTTTCGATGTTCGCTGCGTAGTCAGACTCAGTGGAGAACGCAATCAGGTCTTCACCGCTCTCTGCTAGCACGTGGAACTCTTGAGAGCCGCTACCACCGATAGCACCGCTATCTGCAAGTACAGGGCGGTAATCCAGACCCATGCGGTCGAAGGCTTTACAGTAAGCATCGTGCATTGCGTCGTAAGACTTCTGTAGACCGTCTTTATCGATGTCAAAGCTGTATGCATCCATCATCGAGAATTCGCGAGAACGCATTACGCCAAAGCGTGGACGGCGTTCGTCACGGAATTTAGTCTGGATTTGGTACAGGTTGAGTGGAAGTTGCTTATAAGAGCTGACTTCGTTACGTACCAAGCTGGTGATCACTTCTTCAGCTGTCGGGCTAAGAACAAACGGACGAACATGACGGTCAGTAAAGCGAAGTAGCTCAGGTCCCATTTTTTCGCTGCGGCCTGTCTCTTCCCATAGTTCAAACGGCTGAACAACGGGCATCAAAGTTTCGATTGCACCTGCATTGTCGATCTCTTGACGAACGATGTTTTCGACTTTACGCAGCACACGTAGACCAGTAGGTAGCCAGGTGTAAAGACCTGAAGCCAGCTTACGGATCATACCTGCACGTAGCATGAGCTGGTGGCTCACTACTTCTGCGTCGTTTGGAGTCTCCTTCAGAGTAGAAAGAAGATATTTACTGGTACGCATTAAATTTATCCGTTTATTTAAGTTAGATACTCATGCCAGATCTGGCAGAAGTACGGAGGTCCCATAATGGGAAAATTGTTAGCCGCTTATAATATCAGCCAATTGGCTTTGTCAAAAGCTCTCTATAGCAGTAACTGTTATTAAGTTGGTATTCGCTACGAACTTTACGTTCAAATTGAACAAATTTACCGCATATTCTTTAGTGTCAGGTTTGTTTTTTTTATAGGCTGGACGAGGGTCTTGAGCGAGAACTTGTTCTATCACTTTTTGTTTCATGTCTTTGTCTTTGCTGGATTGCAATACGGCTAACGCGTCCGGGGAAAATTCGACGAGCAATGTTTCTGGCTCAGCTTCTGCGTAGCCGCCAGCAGCGTTGTTAATGGCGTCAGAGTAGGGGATGTAAGGTTTGATATCCACAATCGGTGTGCCATCGACTAAGTCGACACTGCCTAATTCTAGATACAACTGATCGCCTTTTTTACTCACACCTTTCACTTCTACTGCCGACATGCCTATTCCGTTTGGGCGGAACGTTGAGCGTGATGCAAAAACCCCAATCCGCTCGTTGCCACCAAGCCTTGGTGGTCGTACGGTCGGTTTCCAGCCAGCTTCAAGATTTTGATCGAACAAGAACAATAGCCAAACATGGCTAAACTGCTCTATTCCGCGTAGTGCTTCAGGAGAGTTCGCAGCACCACTCAAACGTACTCTAGAGTTTGCGGCTGGAACCAAGCGTGGTTGTCTTGGTACAGCAAATTTCTCTTTATATGGGCTTTCAATGTAACCAATCGGTTCAATGGAATACATGCTTTTTGATTTCTGTAGAAATACATGGCGTTAAAAATATCACAGAAATGTCTTGCAATTCTTTTTGAGAATGATTACTAATTAATATGTTATAACATAACATTTATTGATTATCTTGGAGAGAACTATGCAACCTAATATTCATCCGGAATACCGTGAAGTGGTGTTTCACGATACAAGCGTCGACAAATATTTTGTCGTTGGATCTACCCTACAGACTGATCGAACCATTGAATGGAAAGACGGTAAGACGTATCCCTATTTTACGATTGAAGTCTCTTCTGAATCGCATCCGTTTTATACCGGTAAGCAGCGGGTAATCCATAAGGAAGGGCGTGTCGCTAATTTCAATCGTAAATTTGGTCAGTTTAGTCAAGAGAAGGAATAAGAAGTGAAAGTCGTAAAATCATTAAAAAGTGCCAAAAATCGCCACCCTGACTGCCAGATTGTTAAGAGAAGAGGGCGTATGTATGTGATTTGTAAGACCAATCCGCGTTTTAAAGCGGTTCAGAAGTAATGGGGCTAGTTTGGTTGCATATATGTGAATTATAGTTCTATTATTTGTTTACTGAGTGGTGATATTTGCTATTAATCTGTTCAAAAGGCGTTAAATAATCCGATCTAGTACACAGTTTGTAACATTTTGGATTTCTATTTGACCTCCTTGTCGAGTAACCTTCGCCCGCTTTTTGACATTTTTGTCATAAATGCACAGGAATCACTACAAGGAGGAACCAGATGAGTTCATCTGCTTCGATTAAACAAAATTCACCAAAGAAGCCGTTATTTACAAGGTTTCTAGATACGGTTGAATATTTGGGGAACCTATTACCCCACCCAATTACGCTTTTCGCGCTGTTCTGCTTAGCTATTCTGGTTGCTTCTGGAATTGCAGGTTACTTTGAAGTTTCAGTTGTCGATCCTCGTCCTGAGGGCGCGAATGGCCGTGCCGCGGATGGCATGATCCACGTTGTAAGCTTACTTAACGCCGATGGCCTTGAGCTAATCGTAACTAGCCTAGTTAAAAACTTTGTTGGTTTCGCTCCACTAGGGACAGTGCTTGTCGCAATGTTGGGTGTAGCGATTGCAGAATATTCAGGACTTCTGTCTGCTGCAATGCGTGGCTTGGTAATGGGCGCATCTAAGCGCATGGTGACTGTAACAGTAGTATTTGCTGGTATCATTTCTAATACAGCATCTGAGCTTGGTTATGTGGTACTTATTCCACTAGCGGCGATGTTGTTCCACTCTTTAGGTCGTCACCCTCTAGCTGGTCTTGCTGCGGCATTCGCTGGTGTATCAGGTGGCTACTCAGCAAACCTACTTATCGGTACCGTTGACCCACTGCTTTCTGGTATCACAGAAACAGCGGCACAAATGATTGATCCGACTTACACTGTTGGTCCAGAAGTAAACTGGTACTTCATGTTTGTTTCTACCTTCTTCATTGCGGGTATGGGTGCATTCGTAACCGAAAAAATCGTTGAGCCAAAACTAGGTAAATACAACGACGAAGAAGCGGCTGAAGATCTTTCAAACGACAAAATGGGTAGCCTCACTGCCATCGAGAAGAAAGGTCTAAAACTAGCAGGTGTTGCGATCCTAGTCGTATCAGCACTCCTTGCTTGGACAGTTGTTCCAGCAGACGGCATTCTACGTTCTGACGCAGGTACAATCGCAGGATCTCCATTCCTGAAAAGTATTGTAGCGTTCATTTTTGTGTTCTTCGCAATTCCGGGTTTTGTGTACGGTAAAGTGGTAGGCACAATGAACACAGACCGCGATGTGATCGATGCGATGGCGAAATCAATGTCATCTATGGGTATGTACATTGTATTGGTGTTCTTCGCGGCTCAGTTTGTTGCTTTCTTTAAGTGGACTAACTTCGGTCAGGTATTCGCTGTTGCGGGCGCAGATTTCCTACAAAACATTGGTCTAACGGGCCCAATGTTGTTCTTCGCGTTTATCTTGATGTGTGGCTTCATCAACCTGATGATCGGTTCGGCGTCTGCTCAGTGGGCGGTAACAGCACCAATCTTCGTTCCTATGCTGATGCTTGTAGGCTACGCTCCTGAAACTATTCAGGCTGCTTACCGTATTGGTGACTCGACAACCAACATCATCACTCCAATGATGAGTTACTTTGGTCTGATCTTGGCTGTAGCGACACGCTATATGAAGAACCTAGGTATCGGTACGCTGATCGCGACTATGTTGCCTTACTCAATCTGCTTTATTGTAGGTTGGAGTATTCTGTTCTACCTATGGGTATTCGTATTTGGCCTACCTGTTGGTCCTGGTGCGGCAACCTACTACACACCTTAATTTTTAGACCTCACTTTCTTTCACCAAAGCCGGAGCAACTTGCTCCGGTTTTTTTCGTTCATACCCAATCAATTCCAGCACGTACTTGGATATTCTACATTTGCAGAGGTAAGGCTGATTGCGTTTACACCGGATGGGAAGCAGCTATCGCTATTTTGTCCACGCTGTGTTTTTGCTGTCGCAGTAATGGTATAAGCAGCGGTTGCTGAGCTTGTTATCGAGAAAGAGAATCGCTCAGAATTCGAATCACACAAGGTGCAGTTCCCTCCTGAAATGATGTGGCTCCAATCATATCCACCATCATAAGACGTCTCTAATTCTAACTGGATACGGCTGATATCACTCAGCGCCACCGTGCGGTGCGATGTGATGACATGTTGTGTGTAGGCCGGGTAGGCGATCGAGGAAATAATCCCAATGACCACAACAGCGATCATTAATTCGATCAATGTCATACCTTTGTTCATTTTTTTGTAGTAATTACAGCGAGAAATTCGAATCGTCACGAGTAGTTCCTTTTGATTTAACAGCCTATTTTTGTCAGGTGATAGCATCCATGCAAGTTGATTTATGGTCACTTTGACGTTTGCATAGGAATTTGGGAAATGCCTCGCGGGTTTACGTTGTTAGAGCTTCTTATAACAATTTCGGTGCTAAGTATTTTATTGGCTACGGCTGCGCCGAGTTTTAGTAGTACTTCTCAATCTGTACAAATGCAGAGCCTAGCAACAGAACTCTTTGGGTTTTTGAGCCAAAGTAAATCTGAGGCAGTCATGAGAAATAAGAAGTTATATGTACATTTGTCTATGGCTAAGAACGTTCCAGCTGAAAAGGGAGCTTGGTCGTTAAGTCTGACTGACTCTGCTAGCGGTACAGGTAATACAATTCTATACATGTCTGGTGAGGCATATTCTAAATTGTCAATAACTCATGGTTATGCCGGTGACAATATTAGTTTTGATGGGGTGAGGGGAAGACCTAAGAGCGGGGGGGTTGAAATTTATCCAACATCGAACCCTAGCTTGAAGCTGAAATTTAATTTATCTAACCCGCCGGGGCGAATAAAAGTCTGTAGTCTGTCTGGAGCGAAGTTATATGGCTACCCTAAGTGCTAGGAGGTGTTCTCAACTTGGTAGTTCCCTCGTTGAGATGATGGTTGGTTCCCTACTGGGGATAGTGATATTGGGTGTGATCAGTTCCGTCTTTTTGAGTTTTCAACGAGCTGCAAAAGAAAAAAGTCTGGAACTGCATTTACAACAACAGCTTAGTATAGCGCTTGTTACCCTAAAAGAGGACATCCAGAGAGCGGGCTATGACGGCGGGAAAGGATTTTCATTAAAGCTTTCAGGAGCAGATGAAACTATACAAGTTAGTGGTGGGACTTCTATTGGCCTAGCCTACTTCAGAGAAGGATCCAGAGAAAACAAAGATTTCAGAAGCATTAAATATATGCTGAGTGGTAAGAAGTTACTCGCTTGTGAAAAAGGAGTCGTATCGAAAGCTCAAGTTGTGGCTCTTTCTGATATTAGCCCATGTGCTTCCTTGTTTGATGAAGATCTGATTGAAGTGAGTCACTTTAGCATGAGTTCTGCAAAGATAACCGATGGGGCAATAGAAAGTGCTGTTACGAGCATTAAAGTGAGTCTACAGACTGCTGATGGAGCTTATAGTGAGACAGGTGAAACTTCATTTAAGCAAAGGAATTGGCAATGATATTGAAGGCTAGGCAACGGGGCTATGTCGCTTTGTTGGTCACATCAGTGATTCTGTTATTGGCGCTGATCATTTCTTTGGCGTTGTCTAAAAGTGTCTTTTATCAGATTAAAGTAGCGCAGAATGAAGTAAAAATGCGGAAATCGCACTGGAAAGCGGAGGCAGGTCTAGAATGCGCATATTCCATAAACAAACTTTATAAAACGACCTTACCTACAGATCAAGATTATTCATCCTGTGATTTGAGTACTTTGACGGTGACTCAATCTATCACAAACCCAGAACATTTTTTGGTTTCTTCAACTGCAGATACAGTTACGTTAAAAAAGCAGATCAAGGTGTCAGGCCGCACTACTGGTGCTATTCAAGCTCGCTCAGATCTAAAGCTAATGGGGTCTTACACATTTACCCCTGAATTTGTTGAACCGGACACATGCATTTCCGTACGCTTCCAACATAAGCTCTCTTTAGCGGGGGGATTTGTGACAAAAAATCCAAGTGGGAAAATTTGTAAATCAAGCCAATTGACTGATACACAGCGTCCGGATTTGTGTGTTGATGGGCAGGCACAGTGTGATGATTCGAGAGGCGTAAACGATTATAGACTCACTATGGATCCTGAGCATGAGTCACATTACATCGGCGATGAGAAAATGTTTGAGGATGATTTTGTCTATGATGAATTTCTGGACCCTTTTGAATCTTTTTTTGGATATCCACGCAGTCAAATAGCCACAGTCAAGAGTGATTTTGAAGTAATAAGTGGGAGTACTAGCAATTGCCAAGAGTTAATTAAAAATGCTTTTGCATCAAAAAATCAGGTTTGGGTTACAGGTGACTGTGATTTAAAAGATGGGCAAAAATTATCTGCGTCAGTAATAGGTTCAAGCCCAAAAGTACTAGTTATAGAAAACGGTTTATTAACTGCTAATGGTACGAATGTGTTTCCTGGCATGATATACCACCTTTTCACCTCCGATATAAAAAGTATTGATATGACATCAAGGTGGTCGAACTTATCAACAAGTGCGTTTCTTACGGGACTCTCTGCTACTGAAAAATCCAAACTTACCTTTTACAGCCATGGCTCATTCAGGCCTAAAGGTGGTTATGTGTTTGATACAGAAAACGGGTTAAGTGTGTTCGGGAGTGCAGTAGACTTGGAGTTTGATGCTGCATCTATCCCAAATGATATTAAAAAAGTCTCATGGGTTAGAGGGTCTTGGAATGATCTGTAAACAGAAAGGCTTTAGTTTACTTGAAGTCGTTATCGCATTCTTACTCGTTGGTATTGGAGTACTTGGTCTGACTAAATTACAGGTACATATCGAGCGGCAGTCTGATTACGCAATTGAAAGTGTAAGTGCTTTACGTTTAGCAGAATTAAAACTGGAGGAGTTTCGGACTCGAGGTGCATCTTCTGCTATTTCTTTGACCGCGATTACTGACTTTGATTCTATAACATCTGGCACTAAGACTTCTGGTGCTTACACCGTGGAGTGGGATGTGGAGCCACCAACAATATCTGGGTCGTTGAAAAGCATTATCGTAACGACTAGCTGGGTAGACCGAGTAGGAGTCTCTCAGTCAGTACAGCTAGAATCCATGATTTCAAGTCATAGTGAATTTAAGCGTTAGAGTCTAAGCCTTCATGAACGCTAGTAGGTTAATACGAGGTTATGGGTTGTTGTCGGTAAAGATAATAAGATGTTTTGATGCTGTTTATCTTAAACTGTATTTTTGCAAAATATATCTCTAAACATAGAAAAACCACTGGAATACTGTGCTTTCATAATGTGATTTGAATAGAATGTTTGGCTGAAAGACGGCTGAAATAATAATTCGTAAACGTCTAAGTCAACAACATCACATTATGGAGTTACGATGAGTAACCAAGCTGTAAATAGAGGTCCTGCTACAAAGCCGAGTGGTATGGACCGATTTTTGAATTTTATCGAACGTGCGGGTAACAAGATCCCAGATCCTGCTATTTTGTTCTTTTGGGCATTAATTATTACTTGGGTCGCATCAGCGTTACTGTCTAACATTTCGTTTGATCTGATTAACCCTCGAACTGGCGATGTGCTTGCGATCAACAACCTTCTTACTGGCGACTCTTTAGCAAGCTTCTTGGCCAACATGGTTAAAACCTTCACAGGTTTTGCGCCTTTGGGTATCGTTCTTGTTGCAATGCTGGGTGTCGGTGTCGCAGATTCTTCAGGCTTTATTACTACAGGCCTTAAGAAAATGCTGAACTTTACCCCGGCAAAACTGTTAACGCCGATGCTGATTTTAGTTGCGATTGTGTCGCACACAGCAGCAGATGCAGGCTATGTTCTTGTTATTCCTCTGGGCGGTATTATATTCCATGCTGCGGGTCGCCACCCACTAGCCGGGATTGCTGCTGCATTCGCGGGTGTATCAGGCGGTTTCTCAGCAAACTTCATTCCTTCAGGTATTGACCCTCTATTGGCTGGCTTTACACAAACAGCCGCGCAGGTTTTGGATCCTGAATATATCGTTAACCCTTTGGCGAACATCTTCTTTACGGGCCTATCTTCAATTCTCATTGTTGGTATCGGCTGGTATGTGACTGAGAAAATCATTGAGCCTCGTTTGGCAAACACACCGATTGATAAAGATGCGGAGCAAGCGCCAGATCTAGGGTCTTTTACTGAGCTGGAATCTAAAGCATTCCGTTATGCTGGTTGGGCGATGCTTGCGGGGATCGCTCTGCTGATTTTTGCTTTGATCCCTGAAAACTCAGCACTGCGTTCACCTGAAGGTGAAATCACGGCGTTTTCTGCTCCTATCATGAAGTCGATTGTGCCGCTGATCTTTATCTTGTTCATTATTCCTGGCTACGTTTACGGTAAGGTATCCGGCACATTTAAAACCAGTAACGACATCGTAAAGGCGATGGCAGACACCATGTCGACCATGGGCGCTTACATCGTAATGGCGTTCTTTTGTGCCCAATTCCTTTCAGCGTTTGCTCAATCTAACATCGGTACTATGTTGGCACTTTACGGCGCGCAAGGCCTTAAAGCGATGAACCTTCCGGGTGAAGCAACGATTGTGGGCATGATTCTGCTGACTGCCGCTGTAAACTTATTGATTGGTTCTGCTTCTGCAAAGTGGGCGCTGATTGGTCCTATCCTAGTTCCAATGTTGATGGCAGTGGGGATTTCTCCAGAGCTTTCTCAGGCGGCTTATCGTGTGGGTGACTCGGTCTCAAATATCATTTCTCCTCTGATGGTGTTCTTCCCACTGGTTGTGGTTTACTGCCAGCGTTATGTGAAATCGACGGGTATCGGCACACTTGCATCACTGATGATGCCATTTTCAATCGCGATGCTGATTGGGTGGTCAATCTTCCTGCTAGGTTACTGGGCAATTGGTATTCCACTGGGTATTCAAGCGCCGTATACCTACTCAATGTAAGCTAGGCTGAAACAGTATTGATGAAAGGCTCGTCTACCAAGACGGGCCTTTTTGTTTTTCTTATATTTGATTTCCGTTATCCTTAGCCGCATCTAGCCTTTATAAAAAATGAATTAGGATTCCACTGTGTCAGAGTCACTTTTTACGCCTGAAGATGAACAGTTTATGCGCCGCGCCATTGAGTTAGCAGAGCAAGCTGAATTGGAGGGAGAAGTACCCGTTGGAGCCGTGCTGGTCAAAAATGGAAAGGTGATCGCCGAGGGCTGGAACCAGTCTATTGGTCAACATGATGCCACAGCGCACGCTGAGATGCAGACATTGCGACAAGCCGGTCAGGTGCTAGAAAATTATCGATTGCTGGATACGACTCTGTATGTGACGTTAGAACCTTGTCCCATGTGCGCGGGCGCATTGTTGCACAGTCGAGTCAAAAGAATTGTGTTTGGCGCTCCAGATCTCAAAGCTGGTGCAGCGGGAACGGTGCTTAACTTGTTTGAACATCAAGCTGCCTATCACTATGCCGATGTAGAGCAAGGTTTGTTAGAAGAGGAATGCCGCTCTCAACTGCAGAGCTTTTTTAAGCGCCGTCGTAAAGAGAAAAAGGCGGAGAGGCAAGCTAAGCGATTAGGGGAAGGTGATAGCGAGAGTTAAGCAAACACCTTGTTGAAAGTGTTTGCTCAATCGATGATTTAATCGCTGATTAATTTCATAAACGCGCGATGGCGTGCAATTACTTTTTTCTTATTGTTACTTAACATTCGTTTGCGGCGATTTGACGCAACGGTTTTGTTGATTCGTTTTGATTTCAGTTTACGTCCACGCATAAAGTTATCTCCTATTGGGACACAACTCAGCCAATAGTTTGTGTTCAATCTCGCTATTGGCCGTTCGTTATTCTGGGTTATACCAGTCTTTTATTACAAAATTAATATCTTTGAGTGCTCATCAGAGGGTTTACTTCTCGATAGTCGTAGATTCATCCGACATTGTTTCGTTTGGCCCATTTTCACTAGACATATCTTCACTAGGTACGGCTTCGCTAGGGGGCGTTTCATCGCTTGAATCAGCCGCAGAAACATTGTTCGCACCCGACAAAGCAGATTCTGGGATTTGAATGACGGTAAAGTCGTCCATATTCTCCGCGTCAACTTCAGCCGACTGCTGCTCAACATGACCGATAATGCTTTGATAGTACCTGCGAATATTTTCTACGTAATTCTTCGCCTCATCTCCACGAGCGTATCCGTATCGGGTCTGGCTGTAATAGGCATGTTGACGCAATAAAGGAAGTCTGTCTTTTACATCGGACCATGCATCCTGGTTTGCGCCTTGCTTACGCGTCAAGCGTCTCGCGTCCATTACATGACCATAGCCAACATTATATGAAGCAAGAGCAAACCATATTTTCTCATGTTCATCAATTGAGTCGGGGATTCGATCAACCATACGGCGCAAGTATTTGACACCGCCTTTAACAGATTGTTCAGGATCTAAGCGATTGGTTACCCCTACAATTTTAGCAGTCGGTAGAGTTAGCATCATCATACCACGCACACCAGTCGGTGATTTAGCGGTAGGGTTCCAATGAGATTCTTGATAAGCAAGCGCTGCAATTAAGCGCCAGTCAAACTCTTCAGAGTATTTTTGGAAAAGCGATGACCATTTAGGTAGTTTAGAATCGAGTGCGCGAATAAATGCACGTGTATCAACATAATCAAAAGAGTCGATGTGGCCTATGTATTTCTCTTCAAGCGCGCCAAGCTCGCCAGACTGTTTGATGTTCCCAAAGAACTCAATAACGAGGGCATATAAGCTTTCATCTTGAGAGGGCTTTAAAAACCACGAAATTGGCTGGTCTTCGGTTAGCTCAAAGGCAACAGCAATATCAGGGTAGATGCGTTGAGAAAGGGAAACCTCTACTGAGTCTGCGACAGTAAACGATAAGTCTCCATCCGATACTTTTTTAAGAAGGTCATTAACATCGGCATCTTGATCTATTTCATAGCTAAACTCTGGATGCTGTGCATGGATATTACTCAGCGTTTGGTTAAAATGTGAATCGCCAACAATCTGAAGAACAGAGTCCCCTTCATTTTTTTCTATCAGTTCAGCTTGCTTGTTTAGCAGCTGATCCAGGTTTCTAGGTCGCCACTTGCCCTGCTTATACACGACTTGCTGACTGACATAGTAATAAGCAGGGCCAGGGCGGAAACTCTTCATTCTCTCTGGAGATTGTGTCAATCCGGCGGCAATGATATCTATTTCGCCATTGAGAAGTGCTGGATAAAGACTCGATGCGCGATAAGCCGGTTTCATTTCTAGCTTCACGCCGAGTTGGTTAGCAAACTCTCGTGCTAACTCATAATCCAGACCCGCAGGGCCATCAGGGCCAATATAGTAGGATAGCTGATTATTAAGTGTACCAACACGCAGCACGCCTCGTTCTCTTATCTGCTCCAGATCACTTTTAGGTTCAGACTCGATTTGGCAGCCTGCCAGTGTCAAAGCGCTAACTATTATTAAAGCAAACGCGCGTAGATGGGAAAGGTAATACTTTTTCATTAAATAACGATCTCATACATCCAGTAAGGCATTTATATCAAAGTGTCATAACAAGGCAAGACAATGAGAAAGCAATCGAACCTATGTCCGGATTTTGGTGTAATTCAAAATTGACAAAAAAAATGACGCAAACGGTTGCGTTTGATGTTACATCACAAAAACAATTGCTATATAATGCGCTCGCAAAGGAGAGGTGGAATCGGTATAAGTTCGACTTGATTTAGTATAAGTGACTGAATTTATTCCAATACTACCTTAATTAATTGCATAAGAGACCTAAGCACATGAGAATTTTGCGTGGCTCCCCAGCTCTATCTGAGTTTCGTGTTAATAAACTACTGGAACTTTGTCGTGAACAAGACTTACCTGTAACAGGTATTTACGCAGAGTTTATGCACTTTGCTGATCTTACCGCTGATTTAGACGTGCCAGAGTTAGAAAAGTTAGAAAAACTTCTAACGTACGGTCCTACGATCGAAGAGCACGAGCCTCAAGGTCTTTTGCTTTTGGTTACCCCTCGTCCGGGTACTATCTCACCTTGGTCTTCAAAATCTACCGACATTGCTAAAAACTGTGGTTTAGGCAAAGTTAAGCGTCTTGAGCGCGGTACAGCCTACTACGTTGAGACGACATCTGAACTGTCTCAAGCGCAAGTTGATGTGATTAAGTCACTAATCCATGACCGTATGATGGAAACGGTATTCACCGAACTTGAAGCGGCTTCAGCACTATTTACCATTGCAGAACCTGCACCAGTGGCACACGTTGATATCTTGGCTGGTGGTCGTCTTGCGCTTGAAGAAGCAAACGTTTCCCTAGGCTTAGCACTCGCAGAAGATGAAATTGATTACTTGGTAGAGAACTTTACTAAGCTTGGTCGTAACCCGAACGACATTGAACTGATGATGTTTGCACAGGCGAACTCAGAGCACTGTCGTCACAAGATCTTTAATGCAGATTGGACTATCGATGGCGTAGACCAAGAGAAGTCTCTGTTTAAGATGATCAAAAACACATTCGAAACGACACCAGACCACGTTCTGTCTGCTTACAAAGATAACGCAGCGGTAATGACGGGGTCGAAAGTGGGTCGTTTCTTCCCAGATCCTAAATCTCGTCAATACACATACCACCATGAAGATGCACACATCTTAATGAAGGTAGAGACGCACAACCACCCAACTGCTATCTCTCCATGGCCAGGTGCATCAACCGGCTCAGGCGGTGAAATCCGTGATGAAGGCGCGACCGGTATCGGTGGTAAGCCAAAAGCGGGTCTGGTTGGCTTCACAACTTCTAACTTGCGTATTCCTGGTTTTGAACAGCCGTGGGAAACAGACTTCGGTAAGCCGGGTCGTATCGTAAACGCACTAGACATCATGCTTGAAGGTCCTCTAGGCGGCGCGGCATTCAACAACGAATTTGGTCGTCCAAACCTGCTAGGCTACTTCCGTACCTACGAAGAAAAAGTGACGTCTCACGCGGGTGAAGAAGTGCGTGGTTACCACAAGCCAATCATGATTGCTGGTGGTATGGGTAACATCCGTGACGAGCACGTTCAGAAGAAAGAGATCCCAGTAGGTGCGAGCCTAATCGTACTTGGTGGTCCTGCAATGAACATCGGTCTTGGTGGCGGTGCGGCTTCTTCAATGGCGTCTGGTCAATCTGCAGAAGATCTGGACTTCGCTTCAGTACAACGTGAAAACCCAGAGATGGAGCGTCGTTGTCAGGAAGTGATCGACCGTTGTTGGCAGCTAGGTGAAGAGAACCCAATCGCATTTATCCACGATGTGGGTGCGGGCGGTATCTCTAACGCACTTCCTGAGCTTTGTGACGACGGCGAGCGCGGTGGTAAGTTCCAGCTACGTGATGTACCAAATGATGAATTGAGCATGAGCCCTCTGGAAATCTGGTGTAACGAATCTCAGGAGCGTTATGTACTTGCAGTAGCACCAGAAAACATGGAAGCGTTCGATGCAATCTGTAAGCGTGAGCGCGCACCTTACGCAGTGGTTGGTGTGGCAACAGAAGAGCGTCATCTGACGCTAGAAGACTCTCACTTCGATAACACACCAATTGATATGCCAATGGATATCTTGCTTGGTAAAACACCGAAGATGCACCGTGAAGCAACGACATTGAAAGTAGATAGCCCGGCGATTACTCGCGACGGTATCGAAATCAATGAAGCGGCAGATCGCGTACTTCGTCTGCCAACGGTTGCAGAGAAAACGTTCCTGATTACTATCGGTGACCGCTCAGTAACAGGTTTGGTTGCTCGTGATCAGATGGTTGGTCCTTGGCAGGTTCCTGTAGCGAACTGTGCAGTTACGGCGGCAAGTTACGACACATACCACGGTGAAGCGATGTCGATGGGTGAGCGTACTCCGGTTGCTCTACTAGACTTCGGCGCGTCTGCTCGTCTGGCTGTTGGTGAGTCACTAACTAACATCGCTGCGACTGACATTGGTGATATCAAGCGCATTAAACTGTCTGCGAACTGGATGTCTCCAGCGGGTCACCCTGGTGAAGATGCAGGTCTTTACGAAGCAGTGAAAGCTGTCGGTGAAGAGCTATGTCCGGCGCTAGGTTTGACTATCCCGGTTGGTAAAGACTCAATGTCAATGAAGACCAAGTGGGAAGAGAATGGCGAAAGCAAAGAAGTCACTTCTCCACTGTCTCTTGTTATCACAGCCTTTGGTCGTGTAGAAGACGTCCGTAAAACAGTGACACCGCAGCTTCGTACCCCTGCTACCTTGGAAGGACTAGGCGACACTTCACTGGTTCTTGTTGACTTAGGTAACGGTAAGAACCGTTTAGGTGCGACGGCATTGGCACAGGTTTACAAACAACTTGGTGACAAGCCAGCAGACGTAGATAACGCAGAGCAGCTTAAAGGCTTCTTCGATGCAATGCAGACGCTTGTTCGTCAAGACAAGCTACTGGCGTACCACGATAAAGGTGACGGCGGTTTGTTTGTTACTCTTGCTGAGATGGCATTCGCTGGTCATTGTGGCGTAAAAGCGAACATCGCTGGTCTTTCTTCTGCAGAGAATGGTGACGATGCTTTGGCTGTCCTATTTAACGAAGAGTTAGGCGCGGTTGTTCAAGTTAAGAATGAAGATCTGGATTCGGTACTATCAACGCTAGCATCTAACGGTTTAGAAGCGTGTTCGCATGTGATTGGTTCAGTTGATGCGTCAGACGACTTTGTTATCACGTCTGGTGATTCGGTTGTACTTGAGCGTTCACGTACAGAGTTACGTGTTATCTGGGCAGAAACAACGCATAAGATGCAGGCGCTACGTGATAACCCAGCATGTGCAGACCAAGAATTTGAAGCGAAGAAAGACAACACTGACCCAGGTCTGAATGTATCTCTAAGTTTTGATGTCAACGAAGATATCGCAGCACCTTACATTGCGAAAGGCGCGAAACCTAAGATGGCGATTCTGCGTGAGCAAGGTGTTAACTCTCACGTTGAAATGGCGGCGGCGTTTGACCGTGCTGGTTTTGAAGCGACTGATATCCACATGAGCGATATTCTAACAGGTCAAGCAGTGTTGGAAGAGTACCAAGGTCTGGTGGCTTGTGGTGGCTTCTCTTATGGTGACGTACTAGGCGCGGGTGAAGGTTGGGCGAAGTCTATCCTGTTTAACGCACAAGCTCGTGAGCAGTTCCAAGCGTTCTTCAACCGTGAAGAGACATTCTCTCTAGGTGTGTGTAACGGTTGTCAGATGCTTTCTAACCTGAAAGAACTTATCCCAGGTGCAGACTTGTGGCCACGTTTTGTTCGCAACGAATCTGAGCGTTTTGAAGCGCGCTTTAGCCTAGTTGAAGTACAGAAGTCCGATTCTGTGTTCTTCGATGGCATGGCAGGCTCACGTATGCCTATCGCAGTTTCTCACGGTGAAGGTCGTGTAGAAGTACGTGACGGTGAGCACCTAAACGCAATTGAAGCGTCAGGTACTGTGGCACTACGTTACGTTGATAATAACGGTAACCCAACGCAACAATACCCGAACAACCCGAATGGTTCGCCAAATGCGATTACTGGCTTAACAACTGCTGACGGTCGTGTAACCATTATGATGCCTCACCCAGAGCGTGTATTCCGTACGGTTGCAAACTCTTGGTCTCCAGAGGGATGGGGTGAAAATGGCGCTTGGATGCGTATGTTCCAAAACGCACGTAAGAACCTTGGTTAATCGAATTTCGATAACTTAAAGCTGAAAGCGCAAGCCCTATGCTTGCGCTTTTTGGTTTTTGTGTAAAGGTTTTCGGCAGAGTAAATGATTCGTTCGTGTTAGATAAAAAATCCGCTGAGTACGCTAAATTTTTACAGCTTAGATCTGACATTTATGCTCTAATACCGCCCTTGCCAAGGGAAGGGGCGACATGAGCTTCATACCGATGGACAACTCAAAGCAATACACACAACTTCCTTGAGGGTAATAATATGTCTAAGTTTGCAGTACGCGTATCAGAAAAACGTAATGGTTGGTGCGCGGAGATTACACGCCAAGTGACATCGAGAAAAACAGTAGTATCGAAAAGAGAAAGCGGTTTTGAATCGGAAGAGCTTGCAAAAGCTTGGGGTGAGCAGGAGTTAGCTGCATTTATTAAGAATCAAACTGAGCGTAACTCACGTAAATCAGCACAAAGAAAAGCACGAAACGCTGAATAATACGCTTGATTTGAAAAGGTTGACGACATCGTCAACCTTTTTTGTATGTGGCTTAACGAAACTGTCCTGCGTCAGGCAAAAAATCAAATCCAGCACTTGCTAATTTAGCTTCTAAGGCTGCTCTATCGATATCGAAGAAATTTACCAGTTTATCGAGGTCACCGCCAAAGTCATCACGTAGCTTCATGTTGACAATACTCATTAGCATCACGGGATCCATGCTTTCAAAGTTAGCTAGATTCATCTTTAGTTAATCCTCAAAATCTGAAATTAGTAGATTTGCCGCGGCAAACGCTGCTTTTTCTCGCGCTTCCATTGGTAAAGATTCATCGGCGGCAATTTCATTCAACGCTTTAACTGCACATGAAATCGCGTTAGGCACATACGCCTGATCACCACTTCCTATCTGTGCGTAAAGCGCGCGAACTAATTCACAGCATCCATATACTTGCATGGCTAAATCCTTAATAAATGATAACTGCTCTCAAATATACACACCCAAAAGCGGAAACTCAAAGCGAGAGATTGAGCTAGCTCAAGGGGATGTAGCAATTGCTTTTTCTTTGTACACAGGTATTAGTTTGTCAGTTGTTGCTCAAGCTGATAGGTGACATCGGGAGATAGCTGGAGTTGCTTTGCTAACTCTTGAAGATAAGCTTTCTCCATAAAGTTTTGCTCATCGACGACAATTAATGACGCAAGATAAATTTCTGAAGCCTGTTGCGGTGTCTGCGCTAAGCGAGCCACTTCTGCAGGATCGAGAGGTTTATTCAGCTCTGAGTGCAGCAATGTTTGCAATTGAGTGTCCGCTCCTGCGTCTTTTACTGCAGCCTCGATACGTTGCATTTCTTGCTGGTCGACATGACCATCAGCTTTGGCCGCTGCAACCATCGCTTTGAGGATCAGTTCGCTGTGTAGATTGTCTTCAGGATTGAAGCTCTCTTTGACTGTTGACGTGCCTTGTGTTTGCTGAGAATCGTTGTAGACCTTGTAAGCGAGGGCCGCCAACGCTGCGACACCACCAATTTTCAATGCATTCTTGCCGACTTTCTTACCTAGTTTTTTGCTCTTTTTTGAGCCCATAAGCAAGTTTACCAAGCCTCCGCCAACGGCACCTGCGCCCAACGATTTGAATGTGCCAGAACTAGATTGTTGTTTGATTTGCTGTTGGCCTTGTTTGAGCAGATCAGAGTTTAATGCTTGGTTAAGTAAACTTTTAAGATCCATATAACACCTCCTAATTTTCATTAGCTTAGCGAAAGGAGGATGAATAGAGAATTAACAGGGATAAAAAAGGCGAGCTAGTGCTCGCCAAAGGATTGAAATCGCTTTTTACTCTTGTGCGTAACCGTGAATGCCTAGCTGTTCACCATCTAGAAATGCTTTTCCGTTTTTCATTTCCAAACGATCTTCAACCATCCACTTGACGACCAGAGGATAAATTTTATGCTCTTGAGTTTGTACACGAGCCGTTAGATTTTCGACATTATCTTCGTCGAAAATCGGAACTTTCGCCTGAAGAATAACAGGACCACCATCGAGTTGCTCAGTAACGAAATGTACACTGGTACCGTGCTCTTCGTCTCCGGCATGAATAGCGCGTTGGTAAGTATTGAGTCCCGGATATTTAGGCAGCAGAGAAGGGTGGATATTGATCATACGTCCCATGTAATGGCGAACGAACTCGCCACTCAAAATACGCATGTAACCAGCCAGAACAATAACGTCTGGTTTGTATTCATCAATTTGCTTCATCAATTCATGATCAAATGCGTCTCGTGTATCGAACGCTTTGGGGTCAAGAAAGTGGCCAGCAGCGCCAGCCTTCTTTGCTCTCTCTAACGCATAAGCCGTTGCTTTGTTCGAAAAAACAGCCGTCACTCGTCCGTTATCAATGCTGGTTTCACAAGCATCAATAATCGCTTGCAAGTTTGAACCATTCCCTGAAACTAAAACAACAATACTCTTCATTATTATTTGATCCCTACTTGTTCTTCGCCAGCTTCAGCTTGTGCAATCTCGCCAATAACCCAGGCATTTTCACCTTCTGCGTTCAGTAGCTTCACTGCCGCTTCAGCTTGATCCTGAGGCAGAGCAACAATCAAACCAACACCACAGTTAAATGTGCGGTACATTTCGTGAGTGTCTACGTTGCCTTTCTCTTGTAGCCATTTGAAGATCACAGGCCATTCCCAGCTATTGCCATCAACCACGGCTTTTGTACCTTGAGGCAGTACGCGAGGAATATTCTCCCAGAAGCCGCCACCTGTAATATGAGAAATGGCGTGGATGTCATGCTGCTCAATCATTTTAAGCGCAGACTTGATGTAGATTTTTGTTGGCTCTAGAAGGTGCTCACCGATGGTTTTTCCTTCTAGGTTTTCATTCTTATCGGCACCTGAAACTTCTAAAATTTTGCGGATAAGAGAATAGCCATTTGAGTGAGGGCCACTTGAACCTACAGCGATAAGCGCGTCACCCGCGGCAACTTTCGTTCCGTCGATAACGTCTTCTTTTTCTACGACACCAACACAGAAGCCAGCTACGTCGTAATCTTCGCCTTCGTACATGCCTGGCATTTCAGCGGTTTCACCACCGATTAGTGCACAGCCTGCTTGTAGACAGCCATCAGCGATTCCGGATACGACTTCTGCTGCAGTATCAACATCTAGCTTGCCTGTCGCATAGTAATCAAGGAAGAATAGAGGCTCAGCACCTTGTACGATAAGGTCATTCACGCACATAGCCACTAGGTCGATACCGATAGTGTCATGTTTGTTCATATCCAAAGCAAGACGCAGCTTTGTTCCAACACCGTCAGTGCCCGAAACTAGAACTGGGTGCTTGTATTTCGTTGGCAGTTCACAAAGTGCGCCAAAGCCACCAATGCCACCCATTACTTCAGGGCGACGCGTGCGTTTTACAGCACCTTTAATACGGTCAACAAGTGCGTTGCCTGCATCAATATCAACGCCAGCATCTTTGTAGCTTAGAGAAGTGTTATTAGCACTCACAGTGAAGTCCTCGGTTTTGAAAGTGGGTATGAAAACGGCGCTATTCTAACAGCGGATAAACCCATATAGCAAACGTTTGCGTGAGTTTTTTCTTTTGTCCTATCGCAAGAAATTGTTAATGAAATCGTTTATAATCTGAAGGTTTGTTTAAAAATCATCATATATCCGGAGATGGAAATGAAAGTTGTTGAAGTAAAACACCCTCTTGTTAAACACAAAATTGGTCTAATGAGAGAAGGTGACATCAGCACTAAGCGCTTTCGCGAGTTAGCTACTGAGGTTGGTAGCCTGCTTACTTATGAAGCGACTGCAGACTTTGAAATGGAAAAAGTAACCATTGATGGTTGGAATGGTCCAGTGGAAGTTGACCAAATCAAGGGTAAGAAAGTTACTGTAGTGCCAATCCTGCGTGCAGGTCTGGGTATGATGGATGGTGTACTAGAACATATGCCAAGTGCTCGTATCAGCGTTGTTGGTATTTATCGTGATGAAGAGACATTGGAACCAGTACCTTATTTCAACAAACTGGCCTCGAATATTGACGAGCGTATTGCGATTGTTGTTGACCCTATGCTAGCAACGGGCGGCTCGATGATCGCGACGATTGATCTTCTTAAAGAAAAAGGCTGTAGCCAAATAAAGGTGTTGGTACTTGTGGCAGCGCCAGAAGGTATTGAAGCATTAGAAAAAGCACACCCTGACGTAGAACTATACACAGCTTCTATCGATGAAAAGCTAAATGATAAAGGCTACATCGTACCTGGTCTGGGCGATGCAGGTGATAAAATTTTCGGTACTAAGTAATTGAAATTGATGTAATCGAAATTGAATACGAGAAGGGGAGCATTTGCTCCCCTTTGTTGTTTTTGAACCATTGATTACTTTTTCAAGCTCAATGTGCCACCTGTACGGGGCTTGCTTGCTGGACGCGATGCAGGCTTGCTTGTATTTGGTTGATACGCTTGTTTCGTTTTTTCACTGCCAGTGTGACTTTTCGAGTTAGACGTACCGTGACGGCCTTTTTTTGAGTTTGGTGCGTGGCGAAGTTCATCGGCATTGCGACCTTTAAATGTGCGCTGCTTTTGATTGCGACGTGCTATTGAGCCTTGATTCTCTTCTCGGCTGTCATAGAGTTTTGCATCGGTTGCTTGGCGTATTTTTTTCCCGCGATTATCGAGCTTTGATGCCTCTTCGGTACTCACTGAGCCTTCACACATCGCTAAGATTTCAGAAACTTCATCATCACTTAGGTATCGCCACTGACCATTTGGGATGCCATCGAGCGTAATGTTCATAATACGAACTCGACGCAGTTTAAATACTTCGTAGCCTATAGCTTCGCACATGCGTCGAATTTGGCGGTTAAGACCCTGTGTCAGAACAATGCGGAAAGAGAACTTGGTCTCTTTAGTCACTTTGCATGGCAATGTCACCGTGTCGAGAATTTCAACGCCAGAGCTCATTTTCTGAATAAATTGGTCTGTAATGGGTTTATCCACACGCACTACGTATTCTTTTTCGTGATTGTTACCCGCACGAAGGATTTTATTGACGATGTCACCGTCATTGGTCAAAAAGATCAAGCCATCTGATGGTTTATCCAAACGTCCGATAGGAAAGATACGTTTTTTATGGCCAATAAAGTCAACGATGTTACCTGGAATATCTCGTTCGGTGGTACAGGTAATGCCGGTTGGTTTGTTAAGCGCAATGTAGATTGGCTTTTCTTTAGCACTGACTGGCTTACCATCGACACAAACGTCATCGCCAGGTACGACCTTCGTTCCCATTTCTGGGATCTGACCATTAATAGTCACGCGACCTTGTTCAATAAGTTTGTCTGCTTCTCTACGTGAGCAAAAGCCAGTTTCACTGATGAATTTGTTTAATCTTTTTGCGGATTCTAGGGACATGTTGGTTTCTCTCTAACGTTTCACAACGGCGTGTTAGTGGAAATGAAAAAGCAGCCACCTCGGCTGCTTTGAGATTCTAACACTTTGGCTTTGCTTAACCCAAACGCTTTTGGTGACGTTCTCGGGTTTCTGTTTTTTTGTCGGCGCTTTTCTTAAGAAGTACATAGACAGCGCCTGTCCCGCCGTGAAAACGCTGTGCGCTGTGTGCACATTGAACTTCGTTGATTTGTGACAGCCAATGGGCAACGAAGCTTTTCATTAGCGCTGGTGGGTTTGATTTTTCACCTCGTCCATGAACGATCACAACGGTACGGATATCCATGCTCATGCACTGTTTAAGAAAGTGCACGACTTCATCTCGACCTTGTTTAAGTGTTTTTCTGTGCAAATCTAAACGTGCTTGAATCGGATATTTTCCTAAGCGTAATTTGCGGTAAACACCATCCTGAACGCCATCTCGCTTAAATTCGATCATGTCTTCTGGTTTAAGCATTGGGGCGTGATCGACCGAGAGATACTCAGGGTCATCTTCAGTTAACCAGATTGCTGCCTCACGTTTTGCTAGTTGCGCTTGTGAGACGGAGTGTTGTGTTTTATGTTCGGCGGTGTCTTGTGTGATAGGTTTTACATCGCCCATCATCGCTTGAAAGAGGGCTAAGTCATCATCGTGAGACATAACGGCATCTCAGAGTAAGGAATCAGTGCTGTCAGTATACCAACGTTAGGATGAGTTGTTTAAAAAAATAAAAAAACCGAAGTAGACAGAGTACCTACTTCGGTGCAAAGCGAACGTCTATTGCGAGAATAGCGCTAAGCGATTTCTAGTGAGGAGATTTGTCGTTCATCACTTTGTAGATGAAATAGCCACCGTAAAATAGCATTAGACTTAAAGCGCCGAAAATCACGAGCATTGAGGATAAACCTACTGCATTACCAAATAGGAGTTCAAGCCAAAAGTCCATAGTCTTCTCCATCTAAATCAAAGTGTGTTGACAGGAGTAAAAATAAACTGAGCTAGGATATGCAACACTGATCTGGATCAATTGTTGTCTTTTAGTTGTTTATTTGTTTGTGCTGATGTGTATTTGCTCACAATTTGCTGCTTGGTGATTGCGTTTTAATCAAACGGTACGGTTTTTTGAAAAAAGCGAGGAAATGGCTTGCGTTAAAATACAGAATCCGTAATATACGACTCCGTTGACGGGCAATATGCCTGAAGAAACAGCTCGGTGAATAGCGCAGCTTGGTAGCGCATCTGGTTTGGGACCAGAGGGTCGGGGGTTCGAATCCCTCTTCACCGACCACATTCTAAGCCCTAGCAGAAATGCTGGGGCTTTTTCGTTTCTGCTCATAAGAAATTTGTGAGCATAGGGTCGGGGGGCTGGAACGCCAGTCCGATCGAATCCCTCTTCACCGACCATATTCTAAGCCCTAGCAGAAATGCTGGGGCTTTTTCGTTTCTGATCATAGGAAATTTGTGAGCATAGGGTCGGGGGCTGGAACGCCAGTCCGATCGAATCCCTCTTCACCGACCACATTCTAAGCCCTAGCAGAAATGCTGGGGCTTTTTCGTTTCTGCTCATAGGAAATTTGTGAGCATAGGGTCGGGGGCTGGAACGCCAGTCCGATCGAATCCCTCTTCACCGACCATATTCTAAGCCCTAGCAGAAATGCTGGGGCTTTTTCGTATATGTCAGTTAGCTTTTAAATTGGCAATTGGCCTTCTTACTATTGGACTGTTGAGTCACCTTAAATCCTTGCTTTCGAAGCTGAACCAAGACATTGCGATCACCAACTAAATGCAGCGTGCCTACAACCAAGACATATGACCCTTCTGGGTTGGGTAACCAACTCGGCTTAGAAAGCTTGTTGACCCAGTCTGTATTACGCTGATGGATAAAAGCCTGTTCAAATTCCGGAGATAGTTCGGTTAATCCCGAAAACTCGTTGAGCTTCTCAAGGTCACCTGCTTTCCAGCTATCAATCAAACAGTGCGTCGCCTTCTCGGCATCGTTGAAATCATCAAGAGCACTGATCAATAGTTCTTTTCCACTTTCTTGTTGACCCGTGAGTAGGTCAATTTGGAACTGTACAGTTTCCAAGCTCAATACTGGGATGTTTCTGGTTGTTGCTTTGTACATGAGCATTAAATCGACACCTGTATCAGAGCTATAACCAAAAGATTCAATTTGTTTCATTTGAATGAGCAATGCAGCAGCCCAAGGAGGGGAAGAGAGCAACTCATTGGCGTTTATCTGGAGTTGGCTCGCGATGTTTTTTAACGTCGCAATTTGAGTATCAGAGAGCACATCTTTGCTCGACAGGGTCTGCTCGGGATAAGCGACGTTTTGGTTCTTTCTTATGTCGGCTTCCAGAATTAAACCATCACTCGCTTGTAGTGTATCGACAATGGCTTGAGGCAAAGGGAACATGGATTCATCTCCAACGTGTACAGAGCCTAAAATGAGGTACTTCAAATCGCCTTTTTCTGCGCTCCAGAATAACGGCTCAGCGCAAAGTGATGAAGAGAGGAGAAGCAGCGTAGCCCACAAACCCTTATACATATTCAATCCCTATTTTTACCATCGTTGTCATTTGGTTCTTGAAGTATATAGGCAGTGTGCAACCAGATACATGTGAAATGTAAGGATTGAGAGCTAAAGCAGTATGCGACTTTCATCTTTCAAACAATGACATAGCGGCTTTTGACAAATAAAAACGGCTGCTCTAGTGATTAGGGCAGCCGTTTTTGAACTGTTTTCTGACGCTAAGCTAGCTGAGTATGCTTAGCACTTGCTTCTTCATCCGTCACGTGGGCTGATACTGCACCATGCATCCAGCGAACTAAGATACCAGAGAAGAACAACAACAGAATGCCTGAAAGCGTTGCTGTAACAGCGATACCACCAAATATTGACAAAGCACCAAGCTCACCCACATGTGACCCAATAACACCTGCTACATAGTTTGCGATTGCGTTGAAACCAAACCAAGCCCCCATCATAAGCGAAGCTAAGCGTAGAGGTGCCAATTTGGTGACCATAGATAACCCAATAGGAGATAAGCACAACTCACCTAAGGTATGGAAGAAGAAGGCACCAACCAACCAAAGCATGGATGTTTTTACGGTAGTGTCACCACCTTGCTCCATCACCGCGCCAACCATACATAGGAAACCTAAAGCTAAAAAGAAGAGTGCCAAGGCAAATTTCACTGGTGAACTTGGTTCTTTCTTGCCTAATTTAACCCAAAGAGCTGCTAGAACCGGTGCAAGGGTAATGATAAAGAATGGGTTAAGAGATTGGAACCAAGCGGCTGGAACTTCAAACGTTCCAATCATTCGGTCTGTGTATTGCTGAGTATAAATGTTCATCAGACCGCCAGCTTGTTCAAAGCCTGCCCAAAACACGATGACAAATAATCCCATAACCATGATCACTTTCAGGCGATTCACTTCTTCTTTGGTAAGAGCTTGTTTCTTTTGAGACTTATTGTTCTCAAGATCACGCACAGCCGCTGGCGCTATCCCAATGTCTCCCAACCAAGAATGCGCTAGGCTTAATTGCATGATTAAGCTGATGATCATACCGGCACCTGCGACGATAAACCCTGCTTTCCAGCCGAACTCATTTGTTACAGAACCTGATACGACACCTGCTAAGAGAGCACCGATGTTGATACCCATGTAGAAAATGGTAAACGCGCCATCGCGGCGGTTATCGCCTTCTTGATAAAGGTCGCCCACCATAGTTGAAATGTTTGGTTTAAACAGGCCATTACCTGCAACGAGAAGTGCTAGACCTAAGTAAAAGGTCTGCACTGCACTTAGACCGAGAGCGTCAGCTGGCATCGCTAAGGTGAACTGACCAATAGCCATTAACGCACCGCCAATTAAAATAGATCGGCGCTGGCCCAGATAATTATCAGCTAACCATCCGCCAATGAGAGGTGTGATGTATACAAGACCTGTATATATACCATAGAGATCTAATGCGTCTTTAGTAGACCAACCCATACCGCCATTGATCGTTGTATCCGTGAGGTACAGAACCAAGATTGCACGCATGGCATAGTATGAAAATCGCTCCCAAAGTTCAGTACCGAACAATAGGAATAGGCCTCGAGGGTGGCCAAGAATCTGTTTAGGGCTCGTCATATATTCTTCTGTTTTAATTAGGGGTAGATGTTTATAGTTTGTTACGTATACATAATGGTGAAAAAAACTGCAAATAAATAAAAATAAAAAATAAATAAAATTCACATTTAAGTGATTGAAAATATTGGCAATAATTCTGGTGAACTTTTATGGGCTAGAAGTGGCAAACTTAAGTTGCAAAAATGTATAGTGAAATTTGTCAGTAAAATGCAGTAGGGAATTCATCAATCGATTAACAAATTACCCCTTACTTATACCTTCCTCAAAATGCTACGATGTGAAAAACAGAACAGTTGGCTAGCACAATGAAACAATGGTATTTACTTTACTGTAAACGAAGCGAACAGCAGCGAGCAAAAATGCACTTGGAGAATCAGGGTGTAGAGTGCTACTACCCAGAAACGCAGGTTGAAAAAATTACTCGCGGTAAAAGACAAATTAAGCCTGAACCCCTTTTTCCTTCCTATGTTTTTGCTAGGTTTGACGCGGAACTTGGTCCTACATTTACAACAATTCGATCGACTCGCGGTGTGGTTGATTTTGTGAGGATGGGGCCGCATCCTCAGATTCTTCAGGATAGTTTGATTGAAACGTTAAAAGAAATTGAGCAGCTTCAGCAACAGATGCAGAGTGACCTCCCAAGCGAAGGCGATGTGATTCGAGTTGCTAGCGGTCAATTTTCAGGGATGGAAGCGATTTATAAAGAGCCGGACGGGGAAACACGCTCAATTTTATTGGTGAAGATGCTAAGCAAGCCTGTAGAGGTGAGTGTCGATAACAAACACTTAGATATATAACGACAGAAACAACGTTAAAACGTGAAAGAGGCACCTTGTGGGCCTCTTTCATTACTGTTGGTCAGGGAGAATTATCTGTTAGTACGCGTCGTTGTGTACCGTTTGCACCGCACGACCAGAAGGGTCAACACAGTTTTTGAATGATTCATCCCATTCAATCGCTTTTGCTGACGAACATGCCACTGAAGGTCCACCAGGAACACACTCTGCAGCCGAAGGTAGAGGGAACAACTCTTCAAAAATTTCGCGGTAAACGTAACCTTCTTTTGTTGTTGGTGTGTTGTAAGGGAAGCGGTACTGAGCTGTTTCCATTTGTTGATCAGTAATTTTGGCTTCCGCCACTTCTTTCAGAGTGTCAATCCAGCTGTAGCCTACACCATCAGAGAACTGTTCTTTCTGACGCCAAGCAATTGAATCTGGTAGGTAGTGCTCAAAACATTCGCGTAGAATGTGTTTCTCCATCTTACCGTTACCACACATCTTATCGGCTGGGTTTAGGCGCATTGCCACATCGATAAACTCTTTATCTAGGAAAGGTACACGACCTTCAACGCCCCAAGCTGCAAGTGATTTGTTTGCACGCGCGCAGTCAAACATGTTTAGAGCAAGCAACTTACGTACTGTTTCTTCGTGGAACTCTTTCGCGTTCGGCGCTTTGTGGAAGTAGAGGTATCCACCGAAGATCTCGTCTGCACCTTCTCCAGAAAGCACCATCTTAATACCCATCGCTTTAATCTTACGGCCCATTAGGTACATAGGCGTTGAAGCGCGGATGGTTGTTACGTCGTAAGTTTCGATATGGTAAATCACGTCACGAATCGCATCCAAACCTTCTTGAATGGTGTACGTCATTTCGTGGTGTACTGTACCAATTTTATCTGCTACTTCACGAGCCGCTTTTAGATCTGGAGCACCTTCTAGGCCCACTGCGAATGAGTGTAGCTGAGGCCACCAAGCTTCTGATTTCTCGTCATCTTCGATACGCATTGCAGCAAAGCGTTTTGCAACTGCTGAAGTGATTGAAGAGTCCAAACCACCAGAAAGAAGTACACCGTAAGGAACATCAGTCATTAGCTGGCGTTTTACTGCGGCTTCAAGCGCTTCAGTTAGCTCTTCTTTACTTGATGTGTTGTCTTTTACTGCGTCGTATTCGTTCCAATCGCGAGTGTAGTAACGCTGTGGTTCAGAATCTGCAGACGAGTAGTAACAACCTGGAGGGAATTCACTGATTGTTTTACAAACTGGCGTTAGCGCTTTCATTTCTGAAGCAACATAGTAGTTACCATGTTCATCGTAACCTTGGTACAACGGGATGATACCGATGTGATCGCGACCGATTAGGTACGTGTCTTTTTCTTCATCGTATAGGATAAAGGCAAAGATACCGTTTAAGTCTTCTAGTAGGTCGACACCTTTATCTTGGTAAAGCGCTAGAATAACTTCGCAGTCTGAATCTGTTTGAAAGTCGTATTTACCTTCGTAGCGTGCGCGGATCTCTTTGTGGTTGTAGATCTCACCATTGACCGCAAGGATGTGTTTCTTATCTGGGCTAATTAGCGGCTGAGCACCACTATTTAGACCAACAATTGCCAAACGCTCGTGAGCAAGAATAGCTTTGTCAGATGCATAGATACCAGACCAGTCTGGGCCACGGTGGCGCAGTTTTTTAGACATTTCCAATGCTACTGGGCGAAGAGCTTGAGCATCACTTTTGATATCTAAAATGCCGAAGATTGAACACATACAACTTCCCTTTAAAATTTATTTAACTCGTTGACATCAATTTGCCATCCTGATTAAAAAAAGCAACTATCACTGATTAAAAAAATAATAAAAAGCCCATTGTGGTAAATATTATTTAAAATAAACGGTGATTTAGTGGATTTTTTCCATGTCTTGCTTGTCGATCGAGCAAAAAATTAAAAAAGGCTGCCACTTGGCAGCCAATTTTAAAACTTATTCAGATGGGGTAAATGAAGGTTGAAGCTGTTTACATACATGCCTTGCAAAACCGCTCCCCGCTTCATTATAGATATTGAACGCAGCGTCGACCCCTTTTTCTACCAAGCTATCTAATTGATCCGGATACTCTGCGATAGCGGCAATCTGGCCTTCGAAGTTTCTGCGCTGTAACTGCTCCAGCGCAATTTGGTTCCCTTGGTGGTGCGGCATGGATAGGAGCACCAATTTCACATTGGTTGTGTCTAAGATACGTTCCCAAAAATCTGAGTCGGTAGCATCACCAGCGATGACGTTACGACCTTCGCTTTGATGTTTGATTGCTGCATCTTCACGAACCTCTATACCTAAGCTTATATTGCCGTATCGTGCTTTTAGCTCGTCGTATGCACCCGTACCAATGCGGCCCATGCCTAAGATTAGGATCTGTGCATGCCCAGGGTTAATTAACTTATCTCTGGTGTTGAGCTTTTCAGCGGCATGCTCTCGTAACCAGTGGCTAGAGTGTTGATAGAGTCTATGACCGTAGCGGTTGATAGGTGCTGCAAGGATAAAAGACATGGACACAGCAATCGCAATGGCTACCAAGATATCGCCACTCATCCAACCCATCTTAAAGGCCAAGCCACCGACGATGAGGCCAAATTCACTGTAGTTAAATAGGCTTAGAGAGGCTAAAAGCGAAGTGCGTACACGGAACTTAAAGGCGTTGATGACGATAAAGTAGAGAATCCCTTTGATTGGAAGCAGTAGCATGAACAGTACGGCAAGCGCGAAGCCCGACCAAGTAGGTTGCTCTGATAAACCAATATTGAGGAAGAAACAGACAAGGAATAGCTCTTTTAAATTGAACAGTGACTTAGATAACTCCGATGCTTTGCTGTGACCAGCCAGAAGCATTCCGAGAATCAGAGCCCCGAGATCTGGTTTCATGCCAACCAGTTCGAATAAACCAGCACCAACAACTAGCGCGAAAAATATACCAAACAGTACCAGCATTTCGCCGTGGCCAACCAAATCTAAGATTTTGTAGAACACGGGTCTGAGTAAAGGAAGGGCAAACAAAGCAATCGCATACCACTCAGGTAGCTTTCCTGTCGATGCGGTTAAGAAAATAACAGCAAAAATATCCTGCATGACCAGAATACCGATGGCGAGCGTGCCATAGGTCGCGTTCATTTCCCCTTTTTCTTGCAACGATTTAACGGCGAATACGGTACTTGAGAAAGACAGGGCAAAGCCAAGCAATAAGATTTGATCCATGGACATGTCGGCTAATGCGCTGATACCAAGATACTTAAAGCAGATTAATGCAATACTGAACAGGGCCGTAGAAGCAATATTATGAACGGTTGAGCCAGCCCAAATTTCTTTAGAAAGTAACGTCTTAATATCAAGCTTAAGACCAATGGTAAACAATAGCAGCGTAACGCCTAAATCAGCCAAAGTAACAATCGTTTCGTTACTTTCAAAACCGAAAGCATAAAGCCCAAAGCCAGCCAGCAAAAAGCCAACGAGAGGAGGAAGGTTTAACTTTAATACAATAAAGCCAGCGAGAAATGCGGCTGATATGAGAATGAGTTCCATAGTTGTTCTTATATTTTGATTCCAAAGAAAAAGGCTGCATCTTTCGACACAGCCTTCTATTCTAACTCAACTAATTGCTTAAGCGATCAATCTTCAAGCAATTTTTGTAACAAAACGCCGTTCAGCATAGCGCGCTTGATCATGGCAAACGCACCTAGTGTCGGCTGTTTATCAATTTCAGACGCAACAATAGGTAAGTCATGATGGAACGTTGGTAGTGATTGATTTTCGACATTTCGACGAATAGCAGGAAAAACAATCTCTTCACATTGAGTGATCTTACCGGCGATGACAATTTTTTGAGGGTTAAATAGGTTAATGGTAATGGCAATGGCTTTACCAAGTTGGTTCCCGACCCGGACTAAGCTTTGTTTTGCTAGCTCATCACCTAGGTTTGCGTGTTCGCATACGTCGGCAATGGTGATCGTTTCTAGGGTAGACAAACTCGACTCATAACCCTGTGCAAGTAGCTTATTTACGCGCTCAATGATGGCTGGGTTGGCGGCGACTGTTTCTAAACAACCAAAATTGCCACACTGACACTGTTCGCCAAGAGGATCGATCTGAATATGGCCGATTTCGCCCACGTTGCGGTTGTAGCCTAAAAACACTTGCCCATTAACAATGATACCTGCACCGGTACCTCTATGTACGCTGACTAAGATAGAGTCTTGGCAATCGCGACTTGCGCCAAAGTAATGTTCGGCTAATGCCATGCCTCTAACGTCATTTCCAACAAAACACTCGACATGGAACGTATTTTTGATCAGTTCAGCCAGGCTTAATTTATCAATAGAAATATTTGGCATGTACTCAACAACACCAGTTTCCGGATTAACGAGTCCTGGCAAGGAAATACCAATCGCAATCAGTTGATTAATTAAGTTGTGGTTAGTACTGATGAACTGTTTAAGTTGGCTAAGTAGCCCTTCCACTAGCTCTTCTTGAGTCGTGTAGAAAAACTCAGTGTAATCAGAAGCCAGCTCTTTGGCACCTAGGTTGTAGAGGCTAAACTGGATGTAATCTCGACCAATTCGCACTGCAATCGAGTGAAAAGGTTCGACTTCTGTCGTTAGAGAGATCGCTCTTCGTCCACCAGTAGAAGCTTGCTGCGCGACCTCTTTGATTAGGCCACGCTCTAAAAGTTGGCGGGTTATTTTTGTAACACTGGCAGGAGCCAGTTGGCTGACGTCAGCTACTTGAATCCTTGAAATAGGACCTTGCTGGTCAATCAACCGATACACTGCTGCACTGTTTAGCTGTTTTACTAAATCTACGTTACCTATTTGTCCGCCATTCATTCTCAATTTTGCTCGTATTGTCCGTTTACAATTGTCGCTTGAACTTTAAAGTCACGATCGAATACGGTTAGGTTTGCCACCATGCCTTTTCTTATACGGCCTAGTTTGTGATCCAACCCGATGGCTTTAGCAGGGTATAGCGTTGCCATTCGAAGTGCTTCGTCCAAAGCGATACCGACGTGCTCAACAGTATTTTGAACTGCTTCAATCATTGTGAGTGCCGAGCCGCCGAGTGTGCCGTTTTCATCAACACACTTACCATTTCGGTAATATACTTTCTTACCAACAAAAATAAAGTAATCCATGTCAGCGCCTGCAGGAGCTGTGGCATCGGTCACTAATACTAATTTTTCGCCCTTAATTTTGTGAGCGATACGAATGTTTGCATAATCGACATGGAACCCGTCTGCAATGATACCTGCGTACACATCCGGTGTATCGTAAATGGCTCCGACAACACCAGGCTCACGGCCCGTCATTGGTGTCATCGCATTGAATAGGTGAGTGGCAAAGGTAATGCCTGCATCAAATCCTTGGCGAGCTTCAGAGTAAGTCGCGTTAGTATGGCCAATCGACACAATAATCCCAGCGTTTTTGAGACGTTCGATGTGCGTTAGGTCGTTGTGTTCCGGAGCTAATGTGACTTTAGCGATGACGTCTGCATTGTCGCAGATAAAGTCAATCATGCTTTCATCGGAAGGGCGTATATAATCGACGCTGTGGATACCTTTTTTCTCAACATTTAGGTAAGGACCCTCGAGGTGTAAACCTAAAGATTGGTTCTGATACTTATCATGGTACTCGCGAGCGGCTGCAATCGCTTGACGCATATCTTCGTCAGAGGAAGTAATCAGTGTTGGAAGAAAGCTAGTACAACCTGATTTCAGATTAGCTTGATGCATGATTTGCATCGTGTCCGCGGTAATTTCATCATTCAACATCACACCGCCACAGCCATTGAGCTGTAAATCAATAAACCCAGGGCTTAATTTAGCGCCGCTAAGGTCACGGGTTTCTATGCCTGTCGGAAGTTCAGAAACCAAGCATACAGATTCAATTATGCCGTTGTTAATAATTACAGCGTGGTCAACCAGAACATCGCTGCCGGTATAAATTGTACAATTTGTTAGCGCGTACATGGTGGGCTAATCCTTATGTCTAAATTCTAAAAGTTGTCAGTGATCTAATAGGAGCAATTTAAGTGAAACAGAACTTTATTTGCAGACTTCAATTAGATCGAAAAATATCTTTAGCAAGCGGGAAATTTTTTCTCGAAAAAGTGGTATGAACCGACGAGGTGATTCTTACTTTTCTATTGAACTATCGATGTGCTGCCCCGTAATTAACACAACGATAGATAAGGTATCATGCCACTCTCAGTACTTAGAGGATACTGCAAGTTTGTTCGTGTATTCTTCATTTTTTTGTATTGTAAAATAAGTTTTATGATCTCGCTAGCAAAAACCCTCTCGCCTGATCATTTCAGGTGACTATGATCACAAATGATGACCTTTTAATTTGCGGGGCAAAATTAATCTCATAAACTGAACGGGACTAAATTGAGCCACTAAAAAAAGTTGCTCAGACAAAATATGAAATCCTATAGGGGGAACTAAAGGTGAATATTCTTGGATATGCGCAGAAGTTAGGTAAAGCTCTTATGCTTCCTATCGCGACCTTGCCAATCGCAGGCTTGTTATTGCGTTTGGGCCAACCAGATGTGTTTGATATCGCATTTATGGCACAAGCTGGTAACTCTATTTTCTCTAATCTTCCATTGTTGTTTGGCCTCGGCATTGCGATTGGCTTGTCTAAAGACGGTCAAGGTGCGGCAGGTCTAGCGGGTGCAGTTGCATACTTTGTGCTGACTGCAACAGCGACTACAATTGATGCTTCGATTAACATGTCATTCTTCGGTGGTATCATCGCGGGTATTATCGCTGGTCACTCTTACAACGCTTTTCATGCTACACGTCTTCCAGAGTGGTTGGCCTTTTTCTCTGGTAAACGTTTAGTACCTATTATGGCGGGCCTGTTTGCTCTTGTAGCGGGTGCCATTGGCGGTTTCGTATGGCCAACTATTCAAAGTGGTCTGGACGCGTTAGCACACGGTATTTCAACGTCTGGTGCTATTGGTCAGTTCCTTTACGGTACGCTTAACCGTGCACTTATTCCTGTTGGTCTTCACCACGTACTTAACTCTTTCTTCTGGTTTGGTATGGGTAGCTGTCAAGAAGTACTCGTAACGGGTGCATCTGCAGCTGGTCAAGCTCTACCTGCGCTACAGCAGCTGTGTGTAGATCCTGCACTAGCGAAGACACTTGTTGCTGGTCAAACTCATACATTTGAATTTACTAACACTGTCACTCCAGAAATTACTGCTACAGTGAAAGAAGTCACAGATGTGGTTAAATCTGGTGACCTACACCGCTTCTTCGGTGGCGACAAATCTGCTGGCGTATTCATGAACGGTTTCTTCCCTGTGATGATGTTCGGTCTGCCAGGTGCGGCGCTAGCAATGTACTTTGCTGCTCCAGCTGAAAAACGTCATCAAGTTGGTGGTGCACTATTCTCAGTAGCATTCTGTTCATTCCTAACAGGTATCACTGAACCTCTAGAGTTCATGTTTGTCTTCCTAGCGCCTGCACTGTATGCCATTCACGCAGTGTTTACAGGTCTATCGCTAGTGGTTGCGAATATGCTTGGTACACTACATGGGTTTACTTTCTCAGCAGGTCTGATTGATTACGCATTGAACTTTGGCTTAGCAACTCACCCATTACTACTAGGTGCGGTAGGTCTTGGTTTTGGTGCTCTGTACTTCTTTACATTCAGCTTCGCAATCCGCGTATTTAACCTAAAATCGCCAGGTCGTGAAGATGATGATTCAGAAGTAAGTGCCGCTCCTGCAGCTAAATCAGATAAAGGTGAGCTAGCGCGCCAATATCTTAAAGCGTTAGGTGGTCATGAGAACCTGACTTCCATTGATGCTTGTATCACGCGTTTACGTTTAACTCTGAAAGATCGCTCTGTTGCCGATGAGATTGTACTTAAGAAACTTGGTGCAAAAGGCGTTGTGAAGTTGGGTGAAAATAACCTCCAAGTTATCTTAGGCCCACTTGCTGAAATCGTTGCCGGCGAAATGAAAGCTGTCGGTGCGAATGAAGACCTAACAAATGTAAAACTGCCACACTAACTACATAGCAGTTCAATGTTAATGAAAGCCTCCTTCGGGAGGTTTTTCTTTACCCGCTTTCTGCTTATTGAGTGCCGAAAAGCTGCGCACATCAGAGCTCATTTCAATCTAATGCCATAATATTTGCGAATAAAAGCTGAGTTCTAGTTGTGTAAATGCCAATAATTGTGGATCATTGGACGCTATATACTTTGAGGGGAAAGAGACTCCTCAAATACAATTTATCTGAACAATACTACAACAATTGAGGTGCTCTAGATGAGTGAAGCTGAAGCTCGTCCATCGAATTTCATTCGCCAAATCATCGATAAAGATTTAGCGGATGGTAAACACACAAGCGTGCATACTCGTTTCCCGCCAGAACCAAACGGTTATCTGCACATCGGTCACGCTAAGTCAATTTGCTTGAACTTTGGTATTGCTCAGGACTATCAGGGTAAGTGTAATCTGCGTTTTGATGACACAAACCCAGAGAAAGAAGACGTAGAGTACGTTGAGTCAATTAAGAATGATGTGAGCTGGTTAGGCTTCGAATGGGATGGTGAGATTTGCTATTCATCAAACTACTTCGACAAGCTTTACGAGTTTGCAGTGGAATTAATTAACAAAGGCTTAGCGTACATTGAAGAGCTAAGTCCTGAGCAGATCCGCGAATACCGTGGCACACTAACTGCGCCTGGTAAACCAAGCCCATACCGTGATCGTAGCGTTGAGGAAAACTTAGCGTTATTTGAGAAAATGCGTGATGGCGGCTTTGAAGAAGGTAAAGCATGTCTTCGTGCGAAGATCGATATGGCTTCTTCTTTTATGGTTATGCGTGATCCGGTTCTTTACCGTGTTCGTTTTGCTCACCATCACCAAACGGGTGATAAGTGGTGCATCTACCCAATGTACGATTTTACGCATTGTATCTCAGATGCGTTGGAAGGCATTACTCACTCGCTATGTACACTTGAATTCCAAGACAACCGTCGTCTTTACGATTGGGTATTGGAAAACATTACAATAGATTGTCAGCCACATCAGTATGAGTTTAGCCGCCTAAACCTTGAGTACACAGTGATGTCTAAGCGTAAGCTAAACCAGTTGGTTAGCGAAAAGCTTGTGAACGGCTGGGATGACCCACGTATGCCAACGATCTCAGGTCTACGTCGTCGTGGCTTTACATCAGCTTCTATCCGTGAGTTTTGTAAACGTATCGGTGTGACTAAGCAAGACAACATGATCGAGATGAGCTCACTAGAGTCTTGTATTCGTGATGATCTGAACGAAAACGCGCCGCGTGCGATGGCAGTTCTGGATCCTGTGAAAGTAGTGATTGAAAACTACGACGCAGATAAAGTAGAAACACTTACGGTAGCGAACCATCCGAACAAACCTGAGATGGGCGAGCGTGAAGTACCGTTCACTCGTGAAGTTTGGATCGAACGTGAAGACTTCCGCGAAGAAGCGAACAAGAAGTACAAGCGTCTGGTTCTAGGTAAAGAAGTTCGTCTACGTGGCGCTTACGTAATTAAAGCTGAGCGTATCGAAAAAGACGCCGAAGGTAACATCACGACTATCTTCTGTACTTATGACGATGAAACGCTAGGTCAAAACCCAGCAGACGGTCGTAAGGTTAAAGGTGTTATTCATTGGGTATCGGCAGATAAAGGTCTACCAGCGGAAATCCGCCTATACGATCGCTTGTTTACTGTGCCTAACCCAGCGGCGGCTGATAACTTTGCAGAAACGATCAACCCTGATTCGCTGCAAGTTAAGCAAGGTTTCGTTGAGCCTAGCTTGGCGAACGCTGAAGCTGAAAAAGGCTTCCAGTTCGAACGTATGGGCTACTTCTGCGCGGATGCGAAAGATTCAAAAGCAGACGCTTTAGTATTTAACCGCACAGTAGGTTTACGTGATACTTGGGCTAAAATCGACGCTCAGTAATGACCGTTTAAAATAGAAATAAAATGCCAGTCTTCGGACTGGCATTTTTGTATCTGTACATAAAAGGGGGACAAAATAAAAGCGCTGTAGAAGCGCTTTTAAATAGTCGTTATTTTTTTGGTTTGTGTGCGTCTGGATTATCTTTGCAGCTACCATCACTACATTTACCATACAGGTATAGGCTGTGGTTGGTCAGGATAACGTTGTATCTAGCCGCAATCTCTTTTTGACGTTCTTCGATAAGGTCATCTGAGAACTCAATAACTTCACCGCAGTCTAGGCAGACTAGGTGATCGTGATGGTGTTGTGTCGAGAGCTCAAATACTGATTTGCCACCTTCAAAATGGTGACGAGTCACAATACCTGCATCATCAAATTGGTTTAATACTCGGTATACGGTAGCTAGACCGATCTCTTCTCCTAGATCAATCAGCTTTTTATATAGCTCTTCAGCACTAATATGTTGGCATTCTGGCTGCTGTAGTACTTCTAAAATCTTCAGTCTTGGAAGGGTAACCTTAAGACCAGCATCCTTTAGCGCTTGGTTGTTGTCTGACATATACTTTCCTGTTGATGATCTGCAGTAATAAACAGAATTCAATATTCCTAATATTATAGGGTAGTCGGCAATAACAATAAACCACGAACTTCAAAGGGTTACTTTGTATTGACGTAAACTCGTTCTATGTCACTGATTAAACAACTCTGACCAGTTACAATTCATTAACATTGTGATGGAAAATTCAGGGAATGAAAATGAAATTGTGGATGAATATCGCTGATAAACCAAAAGTCGTTAAATTTGCTCTCAACTTATGGCCGCCTTTTTGGGGCTCAGGGATTAAGATTTTGTCGATCAGTGAGGATTTTCGCCAAGTTCAAGTGAAGCTAAAGTTACGTTGGTGGAACAAAAACGCCAATCGTACTCAGTATGGCGGCAGCATATTTTCTTTAACTGATCCTGTCTACTCGCTGATGTTGATGGGTATTTTGGGTAAAGAATATTATGTCTGGGACAAAGAGGCGAGTATCAACTTTATCAAGCCTGGGCAAAGTGATTTATATGCCGACTTTATTGTTCCTCAAGATTTGCTAGAGGACGTTCTTTGTCAGACCGCAAACGGTGATAAGTGTTTTCCTGAGTTTATTATCCATATTAAGGACAAAGATGGGATTATAGTCTCAGAAGTACAAAGAACACTCTACGTACGCAAGAAACCTCAATATCGAGAGAGTGTACAAGAGCAGGCAGCGTAAACCGAAGATACAAAAAAACCTCCGATTTGGAGGTTTTTAATCAACGCTTTGGTTAGCCTTCAAGCTCTGCTAAGCACATTTCTTCATGAATCTGCTTACACCAGTTGTTTACGCGTTCTTCAGTAAGTTCTGGTTGACGGTCTTCATCAATACATAAACCAACGAATTGGCTATCGTCGCCTTCAACAAGCCCTTTAGATGCTTCGAATTCGTAGCCTTCTGTTGAGGTGTAGCCTAGGATCGTACCGCCTTTTGCTTCAACGATGTCACGAACAGTGCCCATCGCATCACAGAAGTATTCCGCGTAATCTTCTTGATCACCACATCCAAAGATAGCAACTAGCTTAGTTGAGAAATCAATTTGTTCTAGTTCTGGGAAGAAATCATCCCAGTCACATTGAGCTTCACCGTAGTACCAAGTTGGGATACCAAGTAGTAGCAGATCGAAGTTATCGATGTCTTCTTTACTACTTTTAGCAATATCTTGTACGTGAACAAGCTGTTTACCTAGTTGTTTTTGAATCATCTTTGCAACAGCTTCAGTGTTACCTGTGTCGCTACCGAAGAAGATACCTACACTTGCCATAGATTCGTTACCCTTACTATTTTCTTGTTGTGGCTATACAGGAGATCAACCTAGCCCCGTGCCTTCCCAGCTGAACTGAATAATGCCTTTTGCAATAAAACCAGCACAGCCCAAGAATAGGACTAGCCATACTATGCGACGACCAAAAGGAGGAACATTGCCTGCTTTAAGGACATCTTTAATCGCCATACCAATTAAGAAAAAGATAGACGCAAAAAGTAAATCGAGACCGATAGACTCGAGCATGTTCATGTAGTCGTAGAGCATGGAATCCCTATATACCAAAATACTTGCGCTGCACTATACCATCGTTAATAGATAAAGTTAACGGGTAGGTTGCAACTGACCTCTCATTATGTTTTATGCAATAAATTTGCGTATTGCTCTTAAAACTTCGGCTGGCTTTTCTGCATGCAACCAGTGGCCAGTATTTGCGATGACATGAGCTTTAGCCGCAGAAAATTGCTTTTGAACGTCTGGCTGGTGATCATTGGTTAAATAGTCTGAGTCGCCCCCCTTGATAAATAGGGTAGGCGTAGAGATTCGTTCGATAGGTGCCCAGCCAAGGATTTCCCAATAGTTGTTCCAAAGGCTTTCAACGTTAAAGCGCCACTCTAGATGATCGCCGCTGTTGTATAATGACTTGCCCAAAAATTGTCTTACACCTTCTAGCTCAATATGCTGGGATAAGATATCTAAAGCTTGCTTTCGCGAGGTTGGTTTTTGCGCTAGTACTGTTTTTAAGCCACTGAAGACATTATCGTGACGACTTTGCGTATATTCCACTGGGGCCATATCTAAGACCACGAGCTGAGTCATCTGGTCTTGTGCCAGCTCTGCCAACTTCATAGCGACCTTTCCACCCATGGAATGACCGATAACTGTGTATTTTTTAAGATCCAAGCTCTGAATCAAATGGAATACGTCTTGAGCCATGAGGGCATAGTTGTGTTCATCGCTTTGGAAAGATTGACCGTGGTTACGTAGATCCACACTGAGAACCTGATGATCAGTGCGTAAATCTCGTGCTAGTAGACCTAGGTTATCTAGATTTCCAAACAATCCGTGGATCAAAATGATGGTGTGACCTTCACCTTCGACTTTGTAGTTGAGCAGTTGTGACATTTTACTTTATTCGTGGCAGTTTAACGTTGAGACTAGTTTAAGCCTTCATTCTGCTTCAGATACAGGATCTGAAACTCGCATCTTGAGGTTACTTGGGTATATAATCCCCCAGAGTTTAAACATAGAGATTGTGAAAAGCGAATGAAAACAATTGAGGTTGATGAGGATCTATACCGTTACATCGCAAGTCAAACCCAGCATATTGGTGAAAGTGCATCTGATATTTTACGTCGACTACTGAATGTGGACGGAAAGAATCAATCGCCAGCGCCAGTCATTCCGGTACAGCCACAAGGTATTGTCGTTAGCCGTGATGCAGCTAAAGAAGAAAAAGTAGACAGCGTAAAAGAGATGCGCTCGCTGCTTATCTCGGATGAGTTTGCAGGGCTTAAGAAAGCGATTGATCGATTTATGTTAGTGCTATCTACACTTCATCGCATCGACCCAACAGGTTTTTCTGAAGCGACTCAAGTTAAAGGTCGCAAGCGAGTATACTTCGCAGATAATGAACAAACATTACTCGAACACGGTAACACCACGAAACCAAAAGCGATTCCGGGCTCACCTTTCTGGGTGATCACCAACAATAATACTAGCCGGAAACGACAGATGGTGGATCAGCTAATGATTCGAATGAGCTTCCCAGCCGACCTGACCGAAAAGGTTGCTAACTCGATTTAAAGAAGTCTGATTTAAACCTCATAATGCTCTGTAAGACTCCAGTATTATGAGGTTTTTTAGTTCCATTATTTAAAGAAAGGATGTCAAAATGGCTATGCACCTACGAGCAGGGCAAAAAGCTCAGCAGCAGGATCTTCATAATATCCCTGCTCTTGTTTCAAATTATTTTCTACTTCAACCAGACCCTGCTAACCCGGCACATAAAGTGGAATTCGGGACTTCTGGCCATCGCGGCACGGCAGATAAATCAACGTTCAATGAGAATCATATTCTGGCAATCGCACAAGCTATTGCAGAAGTCCGAGCGCAAAAGGGAACGACAGGGCCGTTATTCGTAGGTAAAGATACTCACGCGTTATCGGAACCTGCATTCTCAAGCGTAGTAGAAGTGCTCATTGCAAATGGCGTGGAAGTGATTACGCAGGAAGATAACGGTTACACGCCAACGCCAGGTATTTCCCACGCAATCTTAACTTACAACCTGAAGCATGAAGATAAAGCGGATGGTATTGTTATTACCCCTTCTCATAACCCGCCTCAAGACGGTGGCATCAAATACAACCCACCACATGGTGGCCCAGCGGAAGGTGAGTTGACAGAAGCAATCCAAAATCGTGCAAACGAGCTGATTTCAGAAGGGCTTAAGAGCGTAAAACGTATGCCTCTTTTTGAAGCTAAATCGTCAGCGTTGTTTGTAGAGAAGGATTTAGTGAAGCCATACATCGATGATCTGGTTAACGTTATCGATATGGACGCGATTCAAAAAGCAAACTTAAAAATCGGTGTGGACCCACTCGGTGGTAGCGGCATTGATTACTGGCGTCAAATTGCAAAGACGTACAACTTAGATCTTACTCTAGTGAGTGAGGCGATTGATCCGTCGTTCCAGTTTATGTCCTTAGATAAGGATGGGGTAGTACGTATGGACTGCTCTTCACCTTATGCGATGGCAGGTCTATTGGCGCTTAAAGACGAATACGATTTGGCATTTGGTAATGATCCTGACTATGACCGTCACGGTATTGTGACACCAAAAGGCTTGATGAACCCTAACCACTATTTGGCTGTATGTATCGATTACCTATACCGTCATCGCGAAGGGTGGGGTAAAGACGTAGCAGTTGGTAAGACTCTGGTATCAAGTGCACTGATTGACCGCGTGGTTGCTGACCTTGGGCGCGAATTATGTGAAGTTCCGGTGGGCTTTAAATGGTTCGTTGATGGTTTGTACGAAGGTAAATTCGGATTTGGTGGTGAAGAAAGTGCAGGTGCATCTTTCCTACGTAAAGATGGTACGCCTTGGTCGACAGATAAAGACGGCATCATCCTTTGCTTGCTAGCCGCTGAAATTACAGCAGTGACAGGCAAGAACCCTCAGGAGTACTACGAAGAGTTAGCAGCGAAACACGGCGAATCTCAGTACAACCGTATTCAAGCTGTTGCCAACGGCCCGCAAAAAGATGTGTTGAAGAAACTGTCTGCGGAAATGGTCACTGCTGATACGCTGGCTGGTGATGCGATTACGGCTCGTTTGACTCACGCTCCGGGTAACGGTGCAGCAATTGGTGGTCTAAAAGTGACGACCGAGAACGGTTGGTTTGCGGCTCGGCCATCGGGCACAGAAGATATTTACAAAATTTACTGTGAGAGCTTCAAAGGCGCAGAGCATCTGAAGCAAATAGAAGCAGAAGCGCAAGATATTGTAAATCAGGTGTTTGCTAACGCAGGTTTATAATTTTGGCCCTTGCCATCGAATACGAATACTGCAAATCATTCGTGAATGATAAAGGTTGGTGATTATCACCAACCTTTATTGTATCTGCCGAGAAGGCTCATGTTACTTTCCGGGCCAGCTATTAGGTACAACAAACCAAAATTTCCCGTCTTTCGTTTGTGCGTGAATAAATCGACCATTTGGCTTTTCAATAGGGTGTTCAAACTCAGTGATTCCAGTCGCCCAGTAGGGTTTGGCTAATTCAAACAATGTTTCGCCAATTTGATCCCACTGGCTTTGATAGCACCAGTAACCTGAAAGTTGTCTCTGATTTAGGGCGAATCCAAGACACTCTGTTGGCACGGGCTCATCAGTAAATGGGTTGATATAGAGGCGACCTTGTAGCAATAGATGTTCAGTCAGGTTGTCTAAGTGTGGATACTGATTTTTAAATGGCTCGGTTGAACTCATTTTCAATTGATGGGTTAACATTCTAGCTAGCTTTTTATCTAGCTGATCATGTGCATTTGGGCCAAACCACGTACCTTTATGAAGAAGATAAAACTTAATCGCCACTTCCCAATGCTCTAACTTTCCAGACTCTTTATTGTTAAGAATCAGATCGATAGCGCCAAGTGTTTGTCCGTTGTCGTGATTGATTTGCGCTTCGTCGAGTACGATGGAGTAGCGATCGCTCTGATTTAATAACTCAGTACATAAGTGTTGATACAAAAAACCCAGTCTCGGGTTTCCTATGTAATCGCTGTTTGACAGAGGGGCGACGCGCAAATTTTCCAAAGAAACAAATGGCGGTGTTAACTTAAACAGTGAAGGAGAGTGCGCAATCCAGTCATAAAAGCGTTGTAGCTGATTCATCTTAATTCCTGTTTTCGGACGCTTACCACGAAGCCATGTAAATCTCTCTCTATTGTAACCATTTCTGATTGCATCTAGCATCACTAACATCGTTAGAATACACTTTGTCAGTGGCGAAATAAGCGGAAGTCGAAATGAACAATTTACAGCTGGAAAAAATATTAAACGAGCTTTTATCTCCTCAACTTATTAAAGATTACGCACCGAATGGTCTGCAAGTTGAAGGAAAATCAGAAATTAAGCGCATCGTAACGGGTGTTACAGCCTCTCAAGCATTGATTAATAAAGCAGTAGAGCTCAATGCAGACGCACTGCTTGTTCACCATGGTTACTTCTGGAAAGGAGAGCCAGAGCCGATTCGAGGCATGAAAGGCAACCGCATTCGCACGCTAATAAAAAATGATATCAACTTGTTCGGCTATCACCTGCCGTTAGATATTCATCCTGAGTTGGGCAATAACGCAGAATTGGCTCGCTTACTTGAGATAGACGTAGAGGGTGGATTAGAAGGTCATCCACAATCAGTCGCGATGTTTGGTCGTTTAAAAGAGCCGCTAAGTGGTGAAGAGTTTGCTAAAAAAATCAACCAAGTGCTGAATCGAGAGCCGCTACACATTGCTCCAGAAGCTAATGACAAGATGATTGAAACGGTTGGATGGTGTACAGGTGGTGGACAAGATTTTATCGAATTAGCCGTGGCAAACGGTTTGGATGCATTTCTTTCGGGTGAGATCTCAGAAAGAACGACTTACACTGCTCGCGAAATGGATATTCATTACTTCGCAGCCGGGCACCATGCAACAGAAAGATACGGTGTTAAAGCGTTGGGTGAGTGGCTGGCGAAAGAGCACGGTTTGGACGTCGAGTTTATCGATATTGATAATCCAGTTTAAAATTGCTTATAAAAACGAAAGGTTGGCACATGGCCAACCTTTTTACTCTATCAAACGGAGATATTACTCGCGTTCATGCATAGGGTGAAATTCACGTTGCTCTTTACCAGTGTATAGCTGGCGAGGGCGACCGATTCGGTTTAGCGGATCAGTGTGCATTTCGTTCCAGTGAGCAATCCAACCAACTGTACGTGAAAGTGCAAAGATAACCGTAAACATAGAAACAGGAATACCAATCGCTTTTAGAATAATACCTGAGTAGAAATCCACGTTCGGGTAAAGTTTCTTAGAAACGAAATATTCATCAGAAAGTGCAATACGCTCAAGTTCCATTGCAACATCAAGTAGTGGATCTTTGATGTTTAGCTCTTTAAGTACTTCGTGACATGTTTCGCGCATTACTGTCGCACGTGGATCGTAGTTTTTGTAAACTCGGTGACCGAAGCCCATCAAGCGGAATGGGTCATCTTTGTCTTTCGCACGTTCAACGTATTCTGGAATGTTGTCTACACTTCCAATCTCTTCAAGCATTTTCAGACATGCTTCGTTTGCACCGCCGTGAGCAGGGCCCCAAAGGGACGCGATACCTGCGGCAATACATGCGAATGGGTTCGCGCCAGATGAACCAGCAAGACGCACAGTTGAAGTAGATGCGTTTTGCTCGTGATCCGCATGAAGTGTAAAGATTTTATCCATTGCACGAGCGACAACAGGATTAACTTCGTACTCTTCACATGGGTTTGAAAACATCATGTGCAAGTAGTTTTCTGCGTAGTTTAAATCGTTTCTTGGGTAGATGAACGGCTGACCAACAGAATATTTGTAACACATAGCTGCCAGGGTAGGCATCTTAGATATTAGTCGGTATGCAGCGATTTCACGGTGCTCATCATTGTTGATATCAAGAGAATCGTGGTAGAACGCTGCAAGCGCACCAACCACACCACACATAACCGCCATTGGGTGAGCGTCACGGCGGAAACCATGGAAAAAGCTCGCGATTTGCTCGTGTACCATTGTATGACGAGTTACGGTGACTTTAAATTGCTCGTATTGTTCGCGGGTTGGGGCTTCGCCATAAAGAAGGATGTAACATACTTCTAAATAATCAGCGTTGTTTGCTAGTTGATCAATCGGGTAACCACGGTGTAAAAGAATGCCTTTATCACCGTCGATATATGTGATTTGAGATTCACAAGATGCAGTGGCAAGAAAACCTGGGTCAAAAGTAAAGTATCCGTTTGCTCCCAGTGTTCGAACGTCAATTACAGGGGTACCTAAAGCACCTTCCATAATTGGCAGCTCGATAGGCGCTTTGCCTTCAACATGAAGGGTCGCTTTCTTATCCGCCATAACAATCTCCTTTGTTTATTATTAATCCGTCCAGGATGTTTGTGTGACATTTTTGTACGTGCATTCGTTACCAAAGTCAATTTATCTCCTCTGATGTGTGCACTTGTTATGATTTTTTGAACACGTAACGCCAAAAACCTGCCCTGTGTAGCAAAAATTGTTACATCAATTGTATTAGAATGTTGCCAGCCGTATAGTGGCGCAGTCAATTTTGGCGGAACCCTAATAAATTCAAGGCTTGAAACAAAAGTGAGGTGAAGTTTCAAATCTTGTTGTTAACAAATATTTTACAATCTACTCGGCGTTAAGGTGGGGATGCTTGTTAAATAAATGTTAACTTTTGTGGGTTTACTACCAAAATTCGTTCATAACTATAAATGCTCAATGGAGCTGAGTGAGCAAGCCCGTGAAAGAAAGAAAGTCAAGACCTGTTAATTTAGATTTACAGACCATTCACTTTCCGATCACTGCAATCGCATCTATCTTACACCGAGTCTCTGGTGTAATTACGTTTGTCGCGGTCGGAATTCTGCTTTGGTTATTATCCATTTCATTATCCTCTCCAGTAGGTTTCGCACAAGCAGTCGATATCGTCGATGGCTTTTTTGTGAAATTTATCTTATGGGGCATTCTAACGGCTTTGGCCTACCATATTGCAGGTGGTATTCGTCACCTACTGATGGACCTAGGTCATTTTGAAGAGCTGGAATCTGGCGCAATGAGCGCTAAGGTTGCATTCGCAGCAACAGCCGTTCTGTCACTACTAGCGGGGGTTTTGGTGTGGTAAAACATATTTCATCATTTGGTCGTAACGGTGTACACGATTTCATACTGATTCGTGCGACGGCGATCATCATGACGCTTTACACTATTTATATGGTGAGCTTTTGCGCTTTCACCGATATTTCTTACGTATCTTGGACTCAGTTCTTTGGTGGCACCTTCACTAAAGTATTCACAATGCTAGCGCTAGTGTCAGTACTTATCCATGCGTGGATTGGTTTGTGGCAAGTTCTTACTGACTACATCAAGTGCGCTATGCTTCGTGGTGGCCTACAGCTAGGTATTATTGCCATTCTGTTCGGTTACTTCTTCTCTGGTCTATTTGTTCTGTGGGGTGCGTAAGTGTCTATTCCAGTTCGTGAATTTGATGCCGTAGTAATCGGCGCTGGTGGTGCAGGCATGCGTGCTGCGCTACAAATCTCGGAGCAGGGCTTAAGCTGTGCTCTACTATCAAAAGTTTTCCCAACACGCTCTCATACAGTTTCTGCTCAGGGCGGTATCACTGTAGCTTTAGGTAACTCGCATAAAGACAACTGGCAGTGGCATATGTATGACACTGTTAAAGGTTCGGACTACATCGGTGACCAAAACGCTATCGAGTACATGTGTAAAAATGGTCCAGAGTCTGTAATCGAGCTAGAGAAAATGGGTCTACCTTTCTCTCGTTTTGAAGACGGTTCTATCTACCAGCGTCCATTCGGCGGTCAGTCGAAGGAGTTTGGTGGTGAGCAGGCGGCTCGTACAGCGGCGGCGGCTGACCGTACTGGTCACGCACTACTGCACACGCTTTACCAACAAAACGTAAAACACAAAACAACTATCTTCTCTGAATGGTACGCTTTGGATCTTGTGAAAAACCAAGACGGCGCAATCATGGGTTGTACTGCGATTTGTATGGAAACGGGCGAAATCTGTTACTTCAAATCGAAAGCAACCATCCTTGCTACTGGTGGTGCAGGTCGTATCTACGCGTCTACAACGAACGCACACATCAACACAGGTGATGGTGTTGGTATGGCACTGCGTGCTGGCGTTCCAATGCAAGATATGGAAATGTGGCAGTTCCACCCAACAGGTATCGCTGGTGCGGGCGTTCTGGTAACAGAAGGCTGTCGTGGTGAAGGTGGTTACCTACTAAACAAAGACGGCGAGCGCTTCATGGAACGTTACGCACCAAACGCGAAAGACCTTGCTGGTCGTGATGTGGTTGCGCGTTCAATGATGATCGAAATCCGTGAAGGCCGCGGTTGTGATGGTCCTTGGGGTCCACACATCAAACTGAAACTTGATCACCTAGGTAAAGACGTACTTGAGTCTCGTCTACCGGGTATCTGTGAACTATCTCGCACGTTCGCACACGTTGACCCAGTGAAAGAGCCAATCCCTGTAATCCCAACCTGTCACTACATGATGGGTGGTGTTCCAACTCAGGTTTCTGGTCAAGCAATCAAACAATTGGCTGATGGCAGCGAAGCGGAAGTTCAAGGTCTATTCGCTTGTGGTGAAATCGCGTCTGTATCTGTTCACGGTGCAAACCGTCTAGGTGGTAACTCACTACTAGACTTGGTTGTATTCGGTCGTGCGACAGGTCTACACCTAGGCGAAACGTTAGCAGCTCAAGTAGAAGCTCGCCCTGCAACTGAATCTGACATCGAAGCGTCTCTAGCGCGTACTATGCGTTGGGAAAACAGCACGGGTGGTGAAGATCCAGTACAAATCCGTAAAGATCTACAAACTTGCATGCAAAACAGCTTCTCGGTATTCCGTGAAGGCGATGCAATGGCAACAGGTCTAGAAGAGTTGAAAGTGATCCGTGAGCGCTTGAAAGATGCGCACCTAGCGGACAAATCTTCTGAGTTCAACACTCAGCGTATTGAGTGTCTAGAGCTAGACAACCTGATGGAAACTGCGTTCTCAACAGCTGTTGCGGCAAACTACCGTACAGAAAGCCGTGGTGCACATGCTCGCTTTGACTACCCAGAGCGTGATGACGAGAACTGGCTATGCCATTCAATCTACAACCCGGAAACAGAAGCGATGACTAAGCGTGATGTCAACATGACGCCAGTACACCGTGAAGCGTTCCCGCCGAAAGTACGTACATACTAAGGGAGGCCATATCATGAAACTAAACTTCTCTTTGTACCGCTACAATCCGGATGTAGATGCAAAACCATATATGAAGGACTACACGTTAGACGTGGAAGAAGGTTCGGACATGATGGTGTTGGATGCGCTGATTCTTTTGAAAGAGCAAGATCCAAGCATCTCTTTCCGTCGCTCATGCCGTGAGGGTGTGTGTGGTTCAGACGGTCTGAATATGAACGGCAAAAATGGACTAGCTTGTATCACTCCGCTATCTGCATTACAGGGTGATAAAATTGTTATCCGTCCGCTACCGGGCTTGCCTGTAGTACGCGATCTTATCGTAGATATGACACAGTTCTATGACAATTACGCGAAAGTGAAACCATTCTTGATTGACGATGACGCACTGCCACCTTCTCGTGAGAACCTGCAATCGCCTGAAGAACGCGCGCATCTAGATGGTTTGTATGAATGTATCATGTGTGCATGTTGTACAACGTCTTGTCCGTCATTCTGGTGGAACCCAGACAAATTTATTGGTCCTGCTGGTCTTCTAGCTGCTTACCGTTGGTTAATTGATAGCCGCGATACAGCGACAGATGAACGCTTATCAGATCTTGATGATGCATTTAGCGTTTTTCGTTGCCACGGCATCATGAATTGTGTAAGTGTTTGTCCTAAGGGACTGAACCCAACGAAAGCGATTGGTCACATTAAGACCATGCTTGTGAACCGTTCGGTTTAAATTAATAAAGCATTGCCGATTGCGATGGTGTAATCGGCTCTTATTAGCTCGGCAAAGACCGAAGCAAACGTGAAAACTACTGGTTAAGGGAAAATATGCACAACGGCGTGATGAAGGCATGGCTCGAGTCTTCACACTTGGCTGGCGCCAATGCAACGTATGTAGAGGACCTCTACGAACTGTATCTAAGTGATCCCGATCTGGTAAGTGAGGAGTGGAAACGCGTATTTGAGGACTTACCTAAGCCTTCAAAAGAAGTGGCAGAACAACCACATTCGCGTGTCCGCGACTACTTCCGACGACTCGCTCAAGAAACAAAGCATTACAGTGTCCAAGTTAGTGATCCAGATGTCGACGCAAAACAAGTCAAAGTACTTCAATTAATCAATGCTTACCGTTTCCGTGGACACGAAGCGGCACAGCTTGATCCTCTAGGTATATGGCAACGTCCATTTGTGGCGGAGCTAGACCCTGCGTTCCACAGTCTTACCGAAGATGATCTTGAAGAATCTTTCAATGTAGGTTCTTTTGCCATTGGCCAAGATACAATGCCACTAAAAGACATCTACTCGTCTTTGCAGAAGATCTACTGTGGCTCTATCGGTGCAGAATATATGCATATGACTGACACTGAACAAAAACGTTGGATTCAACAGCGTTTGGAATCAGTTGTAGGTCAACCTACCTTCACTCAAGAAGAAAAGCACACTTTCCTAGACGAGCTAACAGCCGCTGAAGGCTTAGAGCGTTACCTAGGTGCTAAATTCCCTGGTGCTAAGCGTTTCTCTCTAGAGGGCGGTGATGCGCTAATCCCGATGACAAAAGAATTGATTCGTCATGCGGGTGCAAGTGGTATGCGTGAAGTCGTTATCGGTATGGCTCACCGTGGTCGTCTGAATATGCTGGTCAACGTTCTAGGTAAGAAACCACAAGATCTGTTTGACGAATTTGCGGGTAAGCACGACGAAACATGGGGTACGGGCGATGTTAAGTACCACCAAGGTTTCTCTGCGGACTTTGCTACACCAGGTGGTGATGTCCACTTAGCGCTAGCATTTAACCCATCGCACCTTGAGATCGTAAACCCAGTAGTTATTGGCTCTGTTCGTGCACGTCAGGATCGCCTTGGCGACAAAGACGGCAGCACAGTACTCCCTATTACTATTCATGGTGACTCAGCGATTGCTGGTCAGGGTGTGGTCGCTGAAACATTCAATATGTCTCAGGCTCGTGGCTTCCAAGTTGGTGGTACGGTTCGAATTGTTGTCAACAACCAAGTTGGCTTTACAACGTCTAACCCTCGCGATACACGCTCTACAATGTACTGTACTGATATCGCTAAGATGGTACAGGCACCGATTTTCCACGTTAATGCAGATGATCCAGAAGCGGTTGCCTTCGTAACACGAATCGCGCTGGATTACCGTAACGAGTTCAAACGCGATGTTGTGATTGATTTGGTATGTTACCGTCGTCACGGCCACAATGAAGCCGATGAGCCAAATGCAACTCAGCCACTGATGTATCAAAAAATCAAGAAGCACCCAACGCCACGTAAGCTATATGCTGACGTGTTGATCGAACGTGGTGTTCTTGGAATCGATACAGCGACTCAGCTAGTAAACGAATATCGTGATGCCCTTGACCATGGTGAAGTCGTGGTTAAAGAATGGCGTCCGATGGCTCTACACTCTGTAGACTGGTCTCCTTACTTGGGCCATGACTGGGATACAGAATGGAACAGCCAGTTTGATAAAGAGCGTTTACTGGAACTTGGTAACCGTATTTGTCAGTACCCTGAAAGTCACAAGCTTCAAAGCCGTGTAAACAAGCTTTACAACGACCGTATTTCGATGGTTAGCGGTGAGAAAGCGATCGACTGGGGTATGGCAGAAACTCTTGCGTATGCAACAATAGTCGATGACGGCAAGCGTATCCGTATCTCTGGTCAGGATTCTGGTCGTGGTACGTTCTTCCACCGTCACTCTGTTTTGCATAACCAAAACGATGCGAGCATCTACATCCCGCTAGCAAACATTCACGACAAACAAGGTCCATTCCAAGTATTTGACTCGGTACTTTCTGAAGAAGCAGTACTGGCGTTTGAATATGGTTATGCGACGGCTGAACCAGGTGGTTTAACGCTTTGGGAAGCGCAGTTTGGTGATTTTGCTAACGGTGCTCAAGTTGTTATTGACCAGTTCATTTCATCGGGTGAACAGAAGTGGGCTCGTTTATGTGGTCTGACAATGCTTCTGCCACACGGCTATGAAGGACAAGGTCCAGAGCACTCGTCTGCGCGTCTAGAGCGTTACCTGCAGTTGTGTGCTGAGCAAAACATGCAAGTTGTTGTTCCTTCAACACCAGCGCAGGTTTATCACATGATCCGCCGTCAGGTTGTGCGTCCTATGCGCCGTCCTCTGATAGTTATGTCGCCTAAGTCGCTACTGCGTCACCCACTGTGTACGTCATCAATCGAAGATCTAGCAGAAGGTACTTTCCTGCCTGCAATCCCAGAAATTGATGAGTTAGACGCAGCAAAAGTGAAACGCGTAGTGTTCTGTTCAGGTAAGGTCTATTACGATCTGCTGGAACAGCGCCGTAACAATGAGCAAGACGACGTGGCGATTGTACGTATCGAACAGCTTTACCCATTCCCAATGGAAGAAGTGAAAGCTGCGATCGAGCAATACACTAATGTTGAAGATTTTGTTTGGTGTCAGGAAGAGCCTCAAAACCAAGGTGCGTGGTACTGTAGCCAACATAACTTCCGTGCTGCAATCCCAGCGACTGCTGATCTCAAATACGCTGGCCGACCAGCATCAGCATCGCCTGCAGTAGGCTACATGTCAGTACACTTGAAACAACAGAAAGCGTTAGTTGAAGACGCACTAACCGTGAATACAAAAACTTCAGGCTAAGAACTAGAAGTTAAAGGAAGATATAGATATGACAATTGAAATTCTGGTTCCAGATCTACCTGAATCGGTTGCAGATGCAACGGTAGCAACATGGCACAAACAACCTGGCGACGTTGTAGAGCGCGACGAAGTTCTGGTTGATATCGAAACTGATAAAGTGGTTCTAGAAGTACCAGCACCAGAAGCAGGTGTTCTTGAAGCAATCACTGAAGAAGAAGGTGCAACTGTACTTTCTAAACAGCTACTGGCGAGACTAAAGCCGGGTGCAGTTGCGGGTGAACCAACAACTGATAAGACAGAAGAGACAGAAGCTTCTCCAGATAAACGCCACAAAGCGGCACTGACTGAAGAGAGCAACGATGCGCTGAGCCCAGCGGTTCGTCGTCTTCTAGCTGAGCATGGCCTTGAAGCTAGCCAAGTGAAAGGCACTGGCGTTGGCGGTCGTATCACTCGTGAAGATATTGAATCTCACCTAGCAAACGCGAAAGCACCAGCTAAAGCAGAAGCGCCAGTTGTTGAAGCTCCAGCGGCAGCTCGTAGCCAGAAACGTGTTCCTATGACTCGTCTACGTAAGACAGTTGCGAACCGTCTGCTTGAAGCGAAAAACAATACTGCAATGTTAACGACATTTAATGAAGTTAACATGAAGCCAATCATGGACCTTCGTAAGCAGTACAAAGATCAGTTCGAAGACCGTCATGGTATCCGTCTAGGTTTCATGTCTTTCTACGTGAAAGCAGTAACAGAAGCGCTAAAACGCTACCCAGAAGTGAATGCTTCTATTGATGGCGACGATATCGTTTACCACAACTACTTCGACATCAGCATGGCGGTATCAACGCCACGTGGTCTGGTTACTCCAGTACTTAAAGACTGTGACACTCTAGGCTTCGCTGACATCGAAAAAGGCATCAAAGAGCTAGCGATCAAAGGTCGTGACGGCAAATTGACTGTTGATGAGTTGATGGGCGGTAACTTCACTATTACTAACGGTGGTGTATTCGGTTCGCTAATGTCTACACCAATCATCAACCCGCCACAATCAGCGATTCTTGGTATGCACAAGATCCAAGAGCGTCCAATGGCGGTGGATGGCAAAGTTGAAATTTTGCCGATGATGTACCTAGCACTTTCTTACGACCACCGTCTAATCGATGGCCGTGAGTCGGTTGGTTTCCTAGTAACAATTAAAGAGCTACTAGAAGATCCAGCGCGTCTACTGTTAGAAGTTTAATATTGCCAGAACGTCTAGTTCACTTGGGTGGTTAGACGTTCATAGTTCGCAAGGCTAGATTGCTCAACATCTGGCCTTCATTTGAGTCATGACGACTTATTTGTAAACGCCCTACAGACGCATAGGTAGCCAGACTGCCGCGTTATGGAAATAATAAATCCCTCAAGGGAAGAACAAACGGAATATCAAAATGAATTTGCATGAATACCAAGCCAAACAGCTGTTTGCAGAATTCGGATTGCCAGTGCCAGAAGGCTATGCATGTGATACGCCTCAAGAGGCTTTTGAAGCTGCGGGTCGCATCAGTACTGAGAAGAAAGTAGTAAAATGTCAGGTTCACGCTGGTGGACGTGGTAAAGCGGGCGGTGTTGAACTGCACGACACGAAAGATGGCGTAAAAGAGTTCGCACAAAAGTGGCTAGGTAAAAACCTAGTGACTTACCAAACAGACGCTAATGGTCAGCCTGTAACGAAAATCCTTGTTGAAGAAGCTTCAAACATTGCAAACGAACTTTACCTAGGTGCGGTAGTTGACCGTGCTAGCCGTAAGATCGTTTTCATGGCTTCTACAGAAGGCGGTGTGGAAATCGAAAAAGTGGCGGAAGAAACGCCAGAGCTAATCCACAAAGCAGCCATCGATCCACTAGTAGGCCCACAAGCTTACCAAGGTCGCGAGCTTGCGTTCAAACTTGGTCTTGAAGGCGACCAAATCAAACAATTCGTTAAGATCTTTATGGGTCTTGGCACTATGTTCTCTCAGTACGACCTCGCTCTACTAGAGATCAACCCACTTGTAATTACTGCTGAAGGCAACCTGCTATGTCTTGACGGTAAGATCAACATCGACTCAAACGCACTTTACCGTCAGCCTAAGCTTCGTGAAATGCACGATCCTTCTCAAGAAGACGAGCGTGAAGCGCACGCAGCTCAGTGGGAACTGAACTACGTAGCACTAGACGGTAACGTTGGCTGTATGGTTAACGGTGCAGGCCTAGCAATGGGTACGATGGATATCGTAAACCTACACGGCGGCAAACCAGCTAACTTCCTAGATGTAGGTGGCGGCGCAACGAAAGAACGCGTAGCTGAAGCATTCAAGATCATCCTATCTGATGACAATGTGAAAGCAGTACTCGTAAACATCTTCGGTGGTATCGTACGTTGTGACATGATTGCTGAAGGTATTATCGGTGCGGTTAAAGAGGTAGGTGTAAACGTACCTGTTGTTGTTCGTCTAGAAGGTACTAACGCAGACCTAGGTCGCGAAGTTCTTGCTAATTCTGATGTTGATATCATTGCTGCTGAGTCGCTAACTGACGCTGCTCAGAAAGTTGTTGCTGCTGCGGAGGCTAAATAATGTCTGTATTAATTAACAAAGACACTAAAGTAATCTGTCAGGGTTTCACTGGTGGTCAAGGTACTTTCCACTCAGAGCAAGCTATCGCATACGGTACGCAAATGGTTGGTGGTGTGTCTCCTGGTAAAGGCGGCCAAACTCACCTAGGCCTACCTGTATTCAACACAGTACGCGAAGCAGTAGAAGCGACTGGTGCAACTGCAACAGTAATCTACGTTCCAGCACCTTTCTGTAAAGATGCAATCCTAGAAGCGATTGATGCGGGTATCGAGCTAATCGTAACCATCACTGAAGGTATCCCTACAACAGATATGATCGACGTGAAAGTGAAGCTAGAAGAAACTGGCGTTCGCATGATCGGTCCTAACTGTCCGGGTGTTATCACTCCTGATGAGTGTAAGATCGGTATCATGCCTGGTCATATCCACAAGAAAGGTAAAGTAGGTATCGTATCTCGCAGCGGTACTCTAACTTACGAAGCAGTTAAACAAACTACAGACGAAGGCTTCGGTCAGTCTACGTGTGTTGGTATCGGTGGTGACCCAATCCCAGGTTCAAACTTCATTGATATCCTAAAACTGTTCCAAGAAGACCCAGAAACTGAAGCGATCGTTATGATCGGTGAAATCGGTGGTACAGCTGAAGAAGAAGCAGCAGCGTTCATCAAAGAGAATGTAACTAAGCCAGTTGTTTCTTACATTGCTGGTGTAACTGCGCCTCCAGGTAAGCGTATGGGTCACGCTGGTGCGATCATCTCTGGTGGTAAAGGTACTGCTGAAGACAAATTCGCTGCGCTAGAAGCGGCTGGTGTTAAGACAGTTAAATCTCTAGCAGAGATCGGTAAAGGTCTACGTGAAGTAACAGGTTGGTAATCAACCGCTACGAGATAAATTGAAAGGCTTGGTAATGTGCCAAGCCTTTTTGTTTAATATGATCTAGAAGATATTTTTAACCGAGCTTACGTTCCAGCGCGTCTAGCCTTTGCTGTAACTCTGCAACCTGTTTTTCTAGTTCACTGATTCTGTCTTGGTCACTTTGCTGCTTTTCTGCGATTTCTACTTTTGGCACTCGATTAGCACTTTTCCAACTTTTCAATGTTGTGATTAAAGCTGGCATCGGTACTGGTGTGCTCAAGCGCGCTTTGACCAACGCGACAGTGGGTTCTTTTCCTTCCTGATGTAATTGTTCCAATACATCTTTGAGCTCTTGGCTGACATCTTGGGTAAGCATATAACCTCCAAATTCCTTTCTTTGCCAATAATACTGACGTTTGCTATCGATAGCGAATAGAGAATTCGGAAATTTGTTGTGCGAGATCTCTTACACGTCATGTGAGATAAAGCGATTGCACGAGCTAGGCGAAAGTGGATTTTTATTTGTAACTTAATGAAAGTAATGATTTTTGTGATTTGTTTAATAGATGTTTCAATAAAGATGTTTTTCCGAGGTATTGTCTAATTCGCCATAAAGCGTAGATTAATAGGTGTCGGAAGGATGCTGACACGGAACAGGAACTCACCAAGGATTGGTTATCTTCAGGAAGAAGATTTGGTTGACTAGGAGAGTTGACCAGCATGGAGCAAAGGACAGTGTACGGACACGCTCGTTGATAGGATTTCAGCGACAAAGGAATGAACGGACACCTCTAGGAAGGGGCAGGACAGTATCAGGATGATACTAGGGACACCGCTCAAGGAACAAGTGAAGTGTGCTGACGGGGAATGTTGGCGATCAGGATGATAAGGACACCGCTAGGACGGCGACGTTAGGATTGGACTGAAGGATTCAGTCGCTATTAAGGAAGATGCATGGAGCATTTTTTGTAGCCGGACTGCTGCGAGTAAGACTATAGCCCCGATACGCAAGTGTCGGGGCTTTCTTAATTATTTTTATAACAATAACTAGACGCAATCTAGATCAATAACCCTACCCCTCAGTTGCTGTAACTTTTCGGCTTTGTTTTTATAAACAAGAAACAGTTTTCTGTTTACAAGGATGTCGTATGACAATAGTGACTCGCCGTTCGTTATTGGTACCCTATAACGAGTCGTTACAATCAGACTTCTTACTTTTAAATTGCTGCGCCAAAAATCGAGCAGAAATGAACGGTCCGCATACTGTTTCATCTGCCAAACAGCTTTTCTCACGAATGCTTCATGATGAAACCATTTATGCCCGAGCGGTTTTAGATAGCCAAACGCGTGACTACATGGGGCACGTTTTTATTTCTACTTTAGATGAGTTGCCTGAACTGGGTTTTATATTCGATAAACTGTATTGGGGGAAGGGGATAGCCAGTGAAGTGCTTGCTTCTTTCTTTTACCGTGCGGTACGAGATTTAAGTTTGACGCAAGTGATGGCTACAGTGAACAGTGGTCACGAGCCATCAATCAAGCTTCTTAATAAATTGGGTTTTCAACTTATCGCTCACAAGCGAGACGCCTTTGGGCCATACGATGAGTACCGATTTACATCCGATGAGGCGGAATGTTTATCTTCGCAAGATGAAACCCTTGCATGATCAAGGTCCCTTGATAGCAGTCATCTCCCAGCGAAGAGAACTCGAACTGATAGATTGAATGCCAACGCCAGAGACCATCTGGCGTTTTCATTTTGTGACCCTTTAAAGCAACGCTAATGAGCTGAAGGTTCAGTTGCTCGCACTTTCTTGATGCGATGAGTTTTGCTAATTCAGCTTGTCGCCGTTGTTGCCAAAATAAGAAACAGACAAGCGCCAATATAAGTATTGCTAGTAGGTCTCCTATCATCGTTTACCCTTTTGTCGCTTGCTGCAAAGAAATAAGGGCTGCAGCCAGTTCTTTTGAAGGATTAGAATGAAGCAGTGGCAGTAGCACCATACGTAGCTCTGGTAGCATAACCAGGTCAGCAAAAAGTTGATTGAACAACGCTTGATTCCCAGTCTGAGCTAAACGAAGTAGATATTGTTCTGCAACGTCATGGTTTGCCAGTAGATGCCAGCAGCGGCCTGCAATCCCAATGAGCACCTCTTGATGGCTTAGCCTTGGAGACGTAAGAATGTGTTGTAGCACAGGCAGTGAAATGGCGTTGTCTGCGCCAGAAAGAGCACGTGTTAACGCACCTAAAAGAAAAATATCTGGGTCTGCACTTTCAATCTGATCCATCGCGAGTTCAGCGAGACGTTGTGCGAGCTTTTTTTGCAAGCTTGTATGCTCTAATGCTCCCAGCAAGGCGTAAAGCGGTTCGCTTGGTAAGTGATGAAGCGAGCGACGAACATTGACGCCATTTTGTTCCTGTCCTAAGCGCGCACAAATATCAGTCACACCTTGAAGTCCGACTGTCTGCCAATTGTCCCAGCCTAAGCCACCCGAGAAGTAGTGCTGAGCGTGTTCGTAGTATTGGCTACACGGTAGATCAAGTAATGCTCTGACTTGGCTATGGAATACCGCCATCTTGTCTTCAGACGGTTTGAACGTATAGGGATTATTAGAAAGCTTTTGTTGTTGCTCTTCGGTCATCTCTTGGCTGATACGTGTTCCCATCGCTTCGATAACATACTTAAGGAAATTACCGATATCCGATTGCTTAAATAGGCCGCGTTCATCTAACTCAAACTTTAGAAACCAGATCCAAGGCTGTTTCTGCTCGTTCCAGTAGGCAATCGCAAGGTGGGCTTTTCGCTGTAGTGGATATGGGTAAGGCAGTTGACCTTTTTCTACATCAGCAAAAACTTTGTTTTCGATATGCTTAATGCGGCGACCGAGATCGTACACCTGATATTGGCAATCACTGCTAGTCAGTAGTTGCGTGAGGGTATGTATGTTTTCCATTAGAGAATAGTCCTAACTTTCTTTCCTCTATAAATGGTACTCTTACGCCTATTTTCAAGGTCAATGTGATGTGTTTATGACAAAAGAACAGCAATTGTTACTCCTTTTAGAGCAGCTAATGCCTCTGATGCAACGTTTGAAGCTATGGCAAGCGCATCCACCAGAGGAAAAAGCACTGCAAAGTGCAGAGCCCTTCGCGCTAGACACATTAACGCCAGAACAGTGGTTACAGTGGATTTTCTTACCTAAGATGTCAGCACTGATAGGGCAAGACATGCCATTTCCAACGGGGTTCTCAATCACTCCCTACTTTGAAGAATGCTGGAAAGAGCAGGGCGAATATGTGCCTTTGATTATTTTACTTAAGTCGATTGATGAGGTGTGCGCCTGATGCTGGAAATCATTTATCAGGATGAGTATTTCGTTGCAGTTAATAAGCCAGCAGGAATGCTAGTGCACCGTAGCTGGTTAGACAAACATGAAACACAATTTGTCATGCAGACATTGCGGGATCAAATTGGTCAACATGTCTTTCCGCTCCATCGCTTAGACAGACCTACGTCTGGGGTGTTGATCTTTGCGCTGTCGAGTGAGGTCGCATCGCAAGTGATGCCCATGTTCGCCAATCATGAAATGGAAAAAACGTACCACGCGATTGTTCGTGGTTGGATTTTAGAAGAAGGCAGATTGGACTACGCGCTTAAAGTGGAATTGGACAAAATTGCGGACAAGCATGCGAGCCAAGATAAGGAAGCGCAAGAAGCAGTAACCGACTATAAACCGCTGGCAAAGGCTGAAATCCCGCATTCCACAGGTCAGTTCCCAACCACGCGATACTGTCTTATGGAGATGAAGCCCTTAACCGGACGCAAACATCAGCTACGACGCCATATGGCGCACCTACGCCATCCTATTGTTGGAGATACCACACACGGCGACGGTAAACACAATAAACTGTTTAGAGAAGTGTATGACTCGCACAGGCTGCTGCTGCACTCATCGTCATTAAAATTTGTTCACCCATTTACGAAGCAAGAAGTCGTGATTAAGGCTGGCGTTGACGACACTTGGAAGAGGCTGTGTGCAGAATTTAGTTGGAGCATTCCAAGTTAAAAGTAACAAAAAAGCCCTCAACAGAGGGCTTTAATGATTAGATTAGCTTACTTTTCCATGTATTCGCGAATCGCGTTTTCAATGCCTTTCGCGTCGAGCCCAAGTTCTTCATGCAGCTCTTCTTGGGTGCCTTGATGAACAAATTGGTCTGGCAATCCTAAGTTAAGGACTGGTTTGATCAATTTTTCTTTCATCATGAATTCAACGACACCCGCACCCGCACCGCCAGCAATTGCGTTTTCTTCAACTGTGACGATAACATCGTGCGTAGCAACAAGCTCTTTGATCAGTTCTTCATCGAGAGGTTTCACAAAGCGCATGTCCGCGACAGTTGCGTTGAGGTTTTCTGCAACAGTTAGCGCATTTTCCAAGAAAGTACCAAAGCTAAGAATAGCGACGTTTTCACCTTTGCGTACGAGTCGACCTTTACCGATTTCTAGTGCAGTAAACTCGGTCTTGATCTCGGTGCCCATCCCCGTGCCACGAGGATAACGAACCGCAGAAGGACCAGTATGTTTGTGGCCAGTGTAAAGCATCTGGCGACACTCATTCTCGTCACTTGGTGCCATAATCACCATGTTCGGGATGCAACGCATAAAGCTTAAATCAAACGCACCTTGGTGAGTTTGACCGTCTGCACCCACAAGACCAGCGCGGTCGATGGCAAACATGATTGGAAGATCCATAATGGCGACATCATGAATCAATTGATCATAGCCACGTTGCAAGAAGGTAGAGTAGATAGCCACAATTGGATTATTACCTGCGATGGCCATCCCTGTTGCTAGCGTCACAGCGTGCTGCTCAGCAATGGCGACATCGAAGTATTGGTCTGGGTACTCTTTTGAGAAACGAACCATACCCGAACCTTCACGCATTGCTGGCGTAATTGCCATCAACTTAGGATCTTGCGCTGCCATATCACACAGGAAGTCACCAAAGATCTTTGAAAAGCTAGGTTTGCCACCACTGCTCTTAGGTAGAGAGTGATTCGACGGGTCAAACTTAGGTACGCTGTGGTAACCGATCGGATCTTTTTCCGCCGGTTCGTAGCCTTTGCCTTTCTTCGTCATAATATGCAGGAACTGAGGGCCTTTTAGTTCGCGCATGTTCTTCAGAGTTTTGACTAGCTCGTTAACGTCATGTCCGTCAACTGGGCCAATGTAGTTGAAACCGAACTCTTCAAACAATGTGCCAGGCACGACCATGCCCTTTAAATGTTCTTCAGTACGGCGGACCAATTCTTTGATTGGTGGCACGCCAGACAGTACCTTCTTACCGCCTTCACGAATCGAAGTGTAAAGGCTACCAGAAAGCACTTGTGCTAAGTGGTTATTTAGCGCGCCTACGTTCTCTGAAATCGACATTTCATTGTCGTTCAGAATTACCAGCATATCAGAGTGGACGTCACCAGCGTGGTTCATCGCCTCGAAGGCCATGCCAGCTGTGATCGCACCATCGCCAATCACACTGACGATTTTACGGTTCTTACCTTCTTTTTCGGCACTGATCGCCATACCCAGTGCGGCACTGATGGAAGTCGATGAGTGACCAACAGACAAGGTGTCGTACTCGCTTTCTTCACGCCATGGGAATGGGTGCAATCCACCTTTTTGGCGGATGCTTGACATTTGATCTCGGCGACCAGTCAGAATTTTGTGCGGGTACGCTTGGTGACCCACATCCCAGATCAATTGATCAAATGGTGTGTTGTACACGTAGTGCAGAGCGACAGTGAGTTCCACTGTGCCTAGGCCTGAAGCGAAGTGACCGCTTGAGTGGCTAACTGAGTTGAGTAAATAAGTACGCAGCTCACCACATAGCTTAGGCAGCATTTCATTTGGAAGGCTGCGTAGTTCATCTGGCGTATCCGCTAGAGCCAATGTTGGGTACTTTGAAATATCAAGAGTCATATAATTGCGCGCTTATTGTGTTAGTTCTTGCGCTCGATGACATATCGGGCGAACTCTTCGAGTAACTCTGTATTGTATGGGATAGCTTCCAAAGCTTGAAGTGCTTCATGTAACAGAGTGTGAGCTTTGTTGATGGCACCGTCTAACCCAAGCAATGAAGGGTAGGTGCTTTTGTTTAATTCTTGGTCAGAACCTTGAGGTTTCCCTAACGTTTCGGTATCACTAATGATATCAAGAATGTCGTCTTGAACCTGAAACGCCAAACCAATCGCATCCGCAAATTGATCTAGTTGAGGCAACACGGCTATTCCTTTTTCGCCAGCAGCAAGAGCCCCTAAACGAATCGCACTTTTCATCAGTGCACCCGTTTTGTGTCGGTGGATTTCTTCCAACTCTTCGAGAGAAATAGAACGATTTTCAGCAGAAAGGTCGAGAGATTGACCCATGCACATGCCGCTAGCACCGGAGGCTGTTGCAAGCACGCTGACCATTTTTATACGGTTACTTTCCGCTGCCGGTGACAGTTTGCCATCCGCTAAAATAGTGAAAGCCAGAGTTTGCAATGCATCGCCAGTGAGAATAGCGGTCGCTTCATCAAACTTGATGTGACAGGTCGGTTGACCACGGCGTAAGTTATCATCATCCATTGCTGGCAAATCATCGTGGATGAGCGAATAGGCGTGGATACACTCAACCGCAGCGGCTGGCGTATCAAGATCTTCTAATTCGCAGCCAAGCATTTGGCCTGTGATGTACACAAGGAAAGGACGAGCGCGTTTACCACCTAGCAGCAAACCATAGCGCATGGCATCAATCAGAGGTTGCTGTTGATGCGGCAACTGATTGAGCCATTCTTCTAGCTTATCGTTGTTACGTTTTTGGAGTGAGGTTAGGGCCTCTTGCATAAGAATATCTTCTAAATCAATTATTCTGGCTGAGCGTCAAACTGACTGAGTGGCGCTTCATCATCATTGCTTAATAAAATGCTGACGCGTTGTTCGGCGTCATAAAGCTTGCCTTGACCTGCGCGTGCCAATGCAATACCACGCTCAAATTTTTTCAAAGCATCATCAAGCGCAAGTTCACCATTTTCAAGGCTTTCTACGATTGTATCGAGCTCTTGAATGGTCGCCTCAAAGGTCATGTTTTCAGGTTTTTTGCTCGCCATAATATATCTGTGTTGATAGAGATGCACGAAAGTTACCTTAGCGGCCAAGGATGGTCAAATTTAACCGAGTAAATTTGTCAGAAAAATCGAACCTGCTCAGTGATATCAAAGATGTTTGGTCTTTGGGATGAATGACGGATTTTCTACTTGGGACAAGAATCTAAATGATGATTCGAGAAAATACTAAAGATCTGAAAATGTTGCCGATATAATCTGGTAGAAGCTCAGAGATAGAATGAGGAGTGCTTTGTGGATTTAGCAACGCTGATAGGACTGATTGGCGGTTTGGCTTTCGTCATCATGGCAATGATACTTGGCGGAAGTATCATGATGTTCGTCGATGTCACATCTATTCTAATCGTAGTTGGTGGTTCAACCTTCGTTGTGTTGATGAAGTTTACTATAGGACAGTTCTTCGGTGCCGCCAAAATTGCGGGCAAGGCCTTCATGTTTAAGGTTGATGAGCCACAAGATCTCATCGCTAAAGTGGTAGAAATGGCTGACGCTGCGCGTAAAGGTGGCTTCTTAGCGTTGGAAGAGATGGAAATTACGAACAACTTTATGCAAAAGGGCATCGACCTGTTGGTGGACGGCCATGATGCGGATGTCGTTCGCGCCGCTCTTAAAAAAGACATTTCATTAACGGATGAGCGCCACGACTTTGGTGCGAGTGTGTTTCGTGCTTTCGGGGATGTCGCACCAGCGATGGGAATGATTGGTACGTTGGTTGGTTTGGTTGCGATGCTTTCTAACATGGACGACCCAAAAGCCATCGGACCAGCTATGGCGGTCGCACTCTTAACAACGCTTTACGGAGCGATTCTGTCAAACATGGTGTTTTTTCCAATCGCTGACAAATTGTCGCTACGCCGAGAGCAAGAAAAACTCAACCGACGCTTAATCATGGACGGCGTACTTGCTATCCAAGATGGTCAAAACCCTCGTGTTATTGACAGCTATCTCAAGAACTACCTCAATGAAGGTAAGCGTTCTCTTGATATAGACAACGCGTAAGGAAGTCTCTATGGATGACGATAGCGATTGCAAATGTCCGCCACCCGGCCTTCCGCTGTGGATGGGGACATTTGCGGACTTGATGTCTCTGCTAATGTGCTTCTTCGTACTTCTGCTTTCTTTCTCAGAAATGGACGTGCTCAAGTTCAAGCAGATTGCGGGCTCTATGAAGTTCGCCTTTGGTGTCCAAAACCGTCTTGAAGTGAAAGATATCCCGAAAGGAACAAGCATTATTGCGCAGGAGTTTCGTCCGGGAAGACCTGAACCGACACCCATTGACGTGATCATGCAGCAGACGATTGATATTACTCAGCAAACGTTGGAATTTCACGAAGGGGAATCGGATAGGGCTGGTGGTACTCAGAGGGATCAAGGCAAGCTGACAGGTGGTAAATCATCAGATACCTCAACGCAAGATAACCAAAACTCGGAATCTGATAACGAACAGCAACAATCGGCTGAAATGTCCCAAGAGCTAGAAACGCTCATGGAAAGCATTAAAAAAGCACTGGAACGGGAAATCGATCAAGGTGCCATTGAAGTGGAAAACTTGGGTCAGCAAATTGATATTCGTATTCGTGAAAAGGGTGCATTCCCTGAAGGTTCAGCTTTCCTTCAACCGAAGTTCCGACCGCTGGTGCGACAAATTGCTGAATTGGTAAAAGATATACCAGGTATTATCCGTGTCTCGGGGCATACGGATAACCAGCGTTTAGACTCCGAATTATATCGTTCCAATTGGGATCTTTCTGCTCAGCGTGCCGTTTCTGTCGCGCAGGAGATGGAAAAAGTGCGTGGCTTTGATCATCAGCGCTTACAGGTCCGTGGTATGGCAGATACAGCGCCGCTTGGGCCAAACGATACGGAAGCTCAACGTGCACTAAATAGAAGGGTAGAGATAAGCATTTTGCAGGGGGAACCTATTTACAGCGACGAAGTGCCAGCACTGCAAAATTAAAACCCCACCAAATAAAAAAGACGAGCAACACGCTCGTCTTTTTTATGAGCGATCGATCATGTATAATCTTGCGCCCTTAGCTATTCTGCCGACTACGAAACGTATTTCGTGTTGATTAGTCGGTTGTGATTAAGCGAACTTGTTTTGCGAAACTATTAACTTGTGAAGTGAATTATGAAATTTATCGTTAAGCCCCATCCAGAAATCTTCGTAAAAAGTGAATCGGTACGTAAGCGCTTCACAAAGATTCTCGAGTGTAATATTCGCAACATCATCAAGGCTCGTACTGAATCTGTCGCGGTGTTTAACCGTCGTGACCACATCGAAGTGACTTCTGAATCGTCTCAATATTATAAAGAAGTGATTGAAGTGTTGACCCATACGCCGGGTATCCACCACGTGCTTGAAGTTCAGCAGTCGGAGTTTACTGACTTGCACAACATCTTTGAGCAAGTATTAGAGCTAAACCGCGCAAACATCGAAGGCAAAACTTTCGTGGTACGTGCGAAGCGTCGCGGTAAGCATGACTTCACTTCGATTGAGCTTGAGCGCTATGTTGGCGGTGGCTTAAACCAAGCGGTAGAAAGTGCAAGTGTGAAACTGCATAATCCTGACGTGACGGTGAAAGTTGAAGTGTCTGGTGACAAGCTAAATCAAATCATTGCGCGTTATAAAGGTTTGGGTGGTTTCCCACTAGGTACGCAAGAAGATGTGTTAAGCCTGATTTCTGGCGGTTTTGACTCAGGTGTTTCAAGCTACCTGCACATCAAACGTGGCTCAAAAGTTCATTACTGTTTCTTTAACCTAGGTGGTCCTGCACACGAGATCGGTGTTAAGCAGGTTTCTTACTATCTTTGGAACAAGTACGGCTCATCGGCAAAAGTACGTTTCATCTCTGTGGACTTCGAACCCGTAGTGGCAGAAATCCTAGAGAAAGTCGATGACGGTCAAATGGGCGTAGTTCTTAAGCGTATGTTCATGCGTGCAGCGGGGATGATCGCTGAGAAGTTTGGTATTCAAGCACTCGTAACAGGCGAAGCGTTAGGTCAGGTGTCGAGCCAGACGTTAACAAACCTGCGTCATATTGACGGCGTAACGGATTCATTGATTCTTCGTCCTCTGATCAACTGGGATAAAGAAGACATCATCAACTTGGCGCGTGAAATTGGTACGGAAGATTTCGCTAAAACGATGCCAGAGTATTGTGGTGTGATCTCTAAGAAGCCGACAGTGAAAGCAGTAAAAGCGAAGCTGGAAGCAGAAGAAGAGAAGTTTGACTTCGACATTTTAGAGCAAGTCGTGCGTGAAGCTCGTCAGATGGATATCCGCGATATCGCTAAAGAGACTGAGCAAGCTGCGCCAGAAGTAGAGCAAGTTCAAGCGGTTGAAGAGCACGCGATCGTGTTGGACATCCGTAGCCCAGAAGAGGAAGACGACAGCCCGCTAGAAATTGAAGGCGTGGATGTGAAACACATTCCTTTCTACAAGCTAGGTACTCAGTTTGGTGATTTGGACCAAAACAAAACTTACCTGCTTTACTGTGACCGTGGCGTAATGAGCCGACTACAGGCGCTTTACCTGCAAGAGCAGGGCTTTAACAACGTTAAAGTGTACCGCCCGTAATTAAGCTTTAAAGCTGAAAACTAAAGCGCAAATCGTAGCCTCGGTTTGCGCTTTTTTATTGCCTGTTGCTGGGGTATTTACAACCCTTTTTTAATTTCAACATATCTTTGATAAGTGATGATCCTCTTCCTCTTCCTTTATAACTGCTTATAACTCACTTTTTGTGCTCAAAGATAACGCAAACGCCACTTAAATTGGTATGGGCACATTCTTGATGCGATAAACACCATCCAAAAATTAAGTGAATTAAGTTTATAGATCTGTATCACGTTTAGAGCGTATCAATGGCCACCCGCTATCTGACATCTCCTGTTTTAAGCATCCTCATACTATTTATTCTTTAATCAATAACCAGCCCTTGTGGCGCAAGTGTTTTCCTTGTAGCACGTGGCTATTGCTCAAACGTATCACGGTGAGTATGTGACAGTTTGTTTTCATTATTGGAAGGTTAGTTTCCAAGATCGAATGATGAGCTTTTTATTTGAACTCCTCATAATGCGTCGGTTGTAACAATATGTTTCAAAGTGTAACGGTGAATTCGAAGTATAAGTGTGAGCTTATATCGACACAATTTCGTTTGTTTCGCTCTGATACGACGTTACACATGCTCAACACATAAACATTCTAATGACTATAACAACTGGTTCTTGGCACTGGCCTTGAAACCAGACAACCATCGAGAAAGTTAATGGAAGCCTCAAGATATAAACGCATCTTGTCGAGGGGGAGTTTGGCGTGCGTCATACTTATGCTCTCAGGATGTAATTCTGCTTTGCTTGACCCGAAAGGTGCCATTGGTGTCCAAGAGAAAGAGCTGATCATCACGGCTCTTTTGCTGATGTTAATCGTCGTGATCCCAGTGATTCTAATGACGATTTACTTCGCCTACCGATACCGAGCAAGTAACACCGACGAAGAGTACGCACCAGAATGGTCGCACTCGACCAAAATCGAAGTGGTGGTATGGACAATTCCAATCATCATTATCGCCATTCTTGCCGCCATCACCTGGCGTTCTACCCACGAACTAGAGCCATCCAAACCTCTGGTGAGTGATGTAAAACCGATGACGATTGAAGTGGTCTCGCTTGATTGGAAATGGCTGTTCATCTATCCGGAAGAAAACATCGCGACCGTAAACTACGTTGCGTTCCCGAAAGATGTGCCTGTGACCTTTAAGCTGACTTCAGACAACATCATGAACGCGTTCTTTATCCCGCGTTTAGGTACACAGATTTATGCGATGCCAGGCATGGTAACCAAACTGAATCTGATTGCTAACCACGAAGGGAACTATAAGGGCATTGCGTCGAACTACAGCGGAGAAGGTTTCTCGCAGATGAAGTTCACCGCATCGGCAATGCCAGATCGTGCTGCATTCCTAAACTGGGTGCAAAAAGTGAAAGCGAGCCCTGATCGAATTGAAGACTGGGAGCAATACAGCTCACTGGCTGAGCCGAGCGTTGCTGCACCTGTCACTCTGTTCTCAAGTGTTCCTCCGTTTCTGTTCAGCAACGTCGTGACCCAACATCCGGGTTCCATGAACTGTTTGCCTGACAACCAAGGATAATCACAATGTTTGGAAGATTAACTCTGGATTCAATTCCATACCACGAGCCGATCATCGTCATTACGCTTGCCGTTGTGGCGCTAGTGGGACTAGCCGTGGCTTTTGCGGTAACCAAAGCCGGAAAATGGCAATACCTATGGAATGAATGGTTTACGTCGGTAGACCACAAAAAACTTGGCTTCATGTACATCGCTGTGGCGATGCTGATGCTTGTACGTGGCTTTGCTGACGCTGTGATGATGCGTAGCCAGCAGCTACTTTCTTCTGCGGGTGAAGCTGGTTACTTACCGCCGCATCACTATGACCAAATCTTTACTGCGCACGGCGTGATCATGATCTTCTTCGTCGCGATGCCGCTCGTGATTGGTCTGATGAACATCATCGTGCCGCTACAAATCGGTGCGCGTGACGTGGCTTTCCCGTATCTGAATAACTTGAGCTTTTGGCTGTTTGTTGTCGGTGTCATCCTGACGAACATGTCTTTGGGCTTAGGTGAATTTGGTCGTACCGGTTGGTTGGCGTATCCGCCGCTTTCTGGTATCGAGGCGAGTCCGGGAGTCGGAGTCGACTATTGGATTTGGGCGCTGCAGATATCTGGTGTCGGTACCACGCTAACGGGCGTGAACTTCTTCGTGACTATTTTGCGTATGCGTACACCGTCAATGCCTATGATGAAGATGCCAGTGTTCACTTGGGCGTCACTGTGTGCCAACATCCTGATCATCATCTCGTTCCCAATTCTGACGGTAACCATCGCGCTACTGACGCTGGATCGTTACCTAGGGATGCACTTCTTTACCAATGATCTTGGCGGCAACGTAATGATGTACGTCAACCTGATTTGGGCATGGGGCCACCCAGAAGTGTATATTTTGGTGCTACCAATCTTTGGTGTGTTCTCCGAAGTGACCGCAACCTTCTCGCGTAAAAAGCTATTTGGTTACACCTCACTTGTGTGGGCGACGATCGTCATTACGATTCTGGCGTTCGTGGTTTGGCTGCACCACTTCTTTACCATGGGTTCTGGCGCGAACGTGAATGCCTTCTTCGGCATCGCCACAATGATCATTTCTATCCCAACCGGGGTGAAAATCTTCAACTGGCTATTCACCATGTACAAAGGTCGTATTCGTTTTACGACTCCGATGATGTGGACAGTAGGTTTCCTAATCACCTTTACCGTTGGCGGTATGACGGGCGTATTGATGGCGGTACCGGGTGCGGATTTCGTTCTGCATAACTCTGTATTCCTAATCGCGCACTTCCATAACGTGATTATTGGTGGTGTGGTGTTCGGCTGTTTCGCGGCGATCACTTACTGGTTCCCGAAAGCGACCGGTTTCACCATGAATGAAACTTGGGGCAAACGCGCGTTTTATCTGTGGATTGTCGGTTTCTTGATGGCGTTCCTGCCGCTTTACGCGTTGGGCTTTATGGGTATGACCCGTCGTCTGAGCCAAGACATCAACCCAGAATTCTTCCCACTATTGGCTATCGCAGCCGCTGGTACGGTTGTGATTGCTCTGGGTGTATTGTCCCAGTTCATTCAAATCTACGTGAGTATTCGTGACCGCGAGCAAAACCGTGACCTAACGGGTGACCCGTGGGGCGGCCGTACTTTGGAATGGGCAACATCTTCACCTCCGCCATTCTACAACTTCGCTCACCTGCCAAAAGGCGATGTACTGGATGCGTTCTGGTACCAGAAACAAAGTGGCGAATTCGACCCAATGAAAGAAGTGGAGTATGAACGTATCCACATGCCTAAGAACACACCAACAGGTATTTATGTCTCGGCTTGGGCGCTGGTCTTTGGCTTTGCAATGATCTGGTACATCTGGTGGCTGGCGGCTGCAAGCTTTGTCGGTATCGTCGTCACTTGTATTCAACATAGCTACAACGAAGATGTGGATTACTACGTAGAAGTGGAAGAGATAAAAGCGATTGAAGCAGAACGTAGATCACAGCTTGAAGAAGCGAAGAACACAACAACCGTAACTGAAAATGATAAGAAGGATGATCTGGAGGTGACCTATGCAAACTAATATTGCAGCTCATCATGACCACGATCACCACCATGACACGAATGGCAACAAGCTGTTTGGTTTCTGGGTTTACCTGATGAGTGACTGTGTATTGTTCGCGACTTTGTTTGCGACTTATGCCGTGCTGTCCAGCAACTCGATTGCCGGTCCAACGGGTAAAGAGATTTTCGAACTGCCTTTCGTGTTTGTTGAAACCATGCTGCTGCTATTTAGTAGTATCACTTTTGGTTTTGGCATGATCGCGATGAAACGAAACGATGTGGCTGGTCTAAAGCGTTGGATGCAAGTTACCTTCGCGCTTGGCCTAGGCTTTATCTGCATGGAAATCTACGAGTTCCATCACCTGATTGCGGAAGGTTACGGCCCTCAAGCGAGTGCATTCTTATCGGCGTTCTTTACGCTAGTTGGGACGCACGGCTTACACGTGACATTCGGTCTAATTTGGTTGGCGGTGGCCTATCACCAGCTTTCAACCAAAGGACTGAACGACAACATGGCAATGCGCTTTAACTGCTTGAGCCTATTCTGGCACTTCCTAGACATTGTTTGGATTTGTGTCTTTACCATCGTTTACTTAATGGGGGTGATGTAATGGGCCAACATGTAGAAACAAGTTCGTCGGATTACGTAAAAGGTTTCTTGGCTTCGTTAGTCTTAACTGTGATTCCTTTCTACTTTGTTTGGGCGCAGTCTCTGCCAGCTTCAAGCACGTACGCGATCCTATTTGCTTGTGCCATCGTTCAGGTTTTCGTTCACTTCAAATACTTCCTGCACATGGAAGCGAAAACCACTGAAGGCCGTTGGAACTTGGTATCGCTAATGTTCACGGCGATTGTTGTACTAATCCTGATCGCAGGCTCGGTTTGGATTATCTACAACATGAGCGTCAACATGAAGTTGTAGGCCAAGGTATGCTGAAAAGTTATTTGTCTATCACCAAACCGGGCATTATTTTCGGCAACCTGATTTCTGTTGCGGCGGGGTTCTTCCTCGCCGCTAAATCAGAACCTGCTAGCCTGACGTTGTTTTTTACAACGTTAGCTGGAGTGGGACTTGTGATTGCATCAGGTTGTGTGGTGAACAATATTTTTGACCGCGATATCGATCAAAAGATGGCGCGTACTCAAAACCGTGAATTGGCGAAAGGGAATATCAATCTTGATATTGCTTTTGTGTATGCTCTGGCTCTACTGATGGGTGGAACAGCGTTACTTTATCAACTGGCAAATCCACTCGCGACCGTTGTTGTCCTGTTGGGCTATGTGTACTACGTCTTCTTTTATACGATGTGGTACAAACGTAACTCGGTCTATGGAACCTTGGTGGGAAGTATTTCTGGCGCGGTACCACCACTGGTGGGTTATGTTGCGGTAACCAACTTCATCAGCTTAGAAGCGATTTTGCTGTTTACCATGTTCTGTTTATGGCAAATGCCGCATTCGTATGCCATTGCGATGTTCCGCATGCAAGACTACCGAGAAGCGGGCATCCCTGTACTGCCAGTTAAAGAAGGTATTCAGAAAGCACATCGCCATATGAAGGCATATGTGTTGGCCTTTGGTACAGTTTCATTGGGACTGTTTTTGCTCGGTGAAGCAGGGTATGAGTATTTGGCTGTTTCAGCGGTTGTTTGCTTTATGTGGACAAAAGTGACGTTTAGTAAGATTGATGACCATAATTATGTGAGTTGGTCTAAATCGGTATTTAAAGTGTCATTGCTGGTGGTGATGAGCATCAGTGGCGTGCTAGGGCTCGAACTCATTCCCGCTTTCATTTAAATCACTGCGTATTTACTTCAGTTTTCGTCGCTTTTTGGATTGAATGCCATCTTCTGAAAAGTGACGGCTTCTCTTAAATCCCTCCTGCTGTTTCTGGCGCATAAAAAAACACCGCCATATAGGCGGTGCTAAAAAATTTGACAGACAGGTCAAAATAAATACAGGAAGTATGTTTCGTTACTCTAATGCAACGAAACGATGGTAGGAAACCTACCTAACTCGAAATACGAGTTTGCAAACACAACATCGCAACAAAAGGCCAATTGATTCAACGAGGAATCAAGCCGTTCTGGCTTTTGCTGCGGGAGGGAATATAGAATTTCTCTGGTCGTCAGGCAATGGACATTTTATAATGTTTCAGATAAAAAAAACTAATCCAACGTTAGGAAAAGCGCCATGTCTAGACGATTGCCTCCATTAAATTCACTCAAAGTGTTTGAGGCTGCTGCACGTCATTTAAGTTTTACTCGTGCTGCTGAAGAGCTGTTTGTTACCCAAGCGGCGGTCAGTCACCAAATTAAAGCGTTAGAAGAATTCCTTGGCTTAAAGCTATTTCGTAGAAGAAATCGCTCTTTGCTTTTGACTGAAGAAGGGCAAAGTTACTTTTTAGACATTAAAGATATCTTCACCTCCTTAGCAGAAGCTACTGATAAAGTTCTAGAGCGCAGTGAAAAAGGTGCCTTGACCATTAGTTTGCCACCCAGTTTTGCTATTCAATGGCTCGTTCCACGTCTTGCGGACTTTAACCAGCAGGAGCCAGATATTGATGTTCGTATCAAAGCGGTGGATATGGATGAAGGATCATTGACTGATGACGTCGATGTGGCCATTTACTATGGGCGTGGTAATTGGCCTGGTCTTCGCTCTGACAAGTTGTACCAAGAATTCCTAATTCCGTTGTGTTCCCCTTCGCTGCTTTTAGGTAGCAAACCATTAGAATCACTAAGTGACTTAACCAAGCATACGTTACTGCATGATACGTCTCGTAAAGATTGGAAACAATTTGCTAAGCAGAACGGTATAGAAGGTGTGAATGTCAATCACGGACCTATCTTCAGTCACTCTACAATGGTGTTGCAAGCGGCGGCTCATGGACAGGGCGTCGCGTTGGGAAACAATGTACTCGCGCAGCCTGAACTGGAAGCGGGTCGATTAATTGCCCCGTTTGACGAAGTGTTGGTGACAAAAAATGCGTTCTACGTTGTATGCCACGAGAAACAAGCTGACATGGGGCGTATCGCAACATTCCGTGACTGGATGTTGGCGAAAGCTCAAAGTGAACAAGAGGTATTATTAGATGAGTGATTACCTGATTGATGGTGAAAACGGCCAGCCAATATTTCTTTTTGCTCATGGCGCAGGGGCAGGAATGGACCATGAATTTATGGCTTCGGTGGCTCAGGGATTAGCAAAGAAAGGGATTCAGGTTATACGCTTTAACTTCCCTTATATGGCTAAGCGCGCTGAAGATGGCAAGAAGCGCCCGCCGGACAGAGCGCCAAAACTGCTTGAAGCCTATCAACAAGTTATTTCCGAATACGCGAAAGACAAGGCGATTGTTATCGGCGGTAAATCAATGGGAGGTCGGATGGCGAGTTTACTGGCTGACGAAGAAAGCGTTGCGGCGGTGGCTTGCTTAGGTTTTCCGTTTCACCCGCCAGGTAAGCCGGAAAATTATAAAGGCGAGCACTTGGCAACGGTGAAGAAACCTCTGCTTATTTTACAAGGCGAGCGAGACACCTTTGGCAAGAAAGAAGAGTTCGGTGAGTTTGCACTATCAGAGAGCGTGCAAGTCGAATTTTTGCCAGATGGCGATCACAGCTTTAAACCACGTAAAAGGTCTGGCTTTACTGAGCAAGGCAATATCGATCTGACAGTGCAGCGCATAGCGACGTTTGTCTTCGATGTGTATGGTGAGGTGTACGGTGAAAAGTAATCACATTGTCGCGTTTGGCGGCGTTTTTGCGGGTGTAGGTGTGGCGTTAGGCGCTTTCGCGGCACACGGGCTGAAAAAAGTGTTGCCACCTTATTTAATAGAGGTGTTTAACACAGGAGTTCAGTATCAATTTATTCATGCATTGGCTATTTTGCTCTGTGGAATCCTGATCCGTTCTTCTTTGACTGAGAAATCACAAAAATATTTCGCCCTCGCTGCGATTTGCTTTATCATCGGCATCTTTTGTTTTAGCGGCAGTCTATATGCGCTGGCCATAACCGGAATTAAATGGTTTGGCCCGATTACACCGTTAGGTGGCATCACCTTTATGTTGGGGTGGGGACTGTTCGTGTACGCAGCACTACAGATTAAAGAGGTGAATCAGTGAAACAGCTAATGCTCTACTGCCGTTCGGGTTTCGAAAAAGAGTGTGCAGGAGAAATTCAGGATCGCGCGACACAACTGGAAGTCTTTGGTTTCCCTCGTTTAAAGAACAATACTGGCTATGTACTGTTTGAATGTTACCAAGACGGCGATGCTGAAAAGCTTGTTAAAGGGCTAGATTTCAAATCACTGATTTTCGCTCGCCAGATGTTTGCTGTGGCGACTGAAATTCAAGACTTGCCGCGTGAAGACCGTATCTCTCCGATTCTGGAAGATCTCAGTGATGTGGAAAGCATGCCTCGTTGCGGTGATATCCGTATTGAAACGCCAGACACCAACGAAGCGAAAGAACTGCTGAAATTCTGCCGCAAGTTTACCGTACCTATGCGCCAAGCGATGCGTGGCAAGGGGATTCTATTCCCTAAAGACAGTCCTAAGAAACCTGTGCTTCATATCTGTTTTGTTGCGCCGGGTCATTGCTTTGTGGGCTACTCGTTGCCGTCTAACAACTCTCAGTTCTTTATGGGTATTCCGCGCCTTAAGTTTCCAGCCGATGCGCCAAGCCGTTCAACACTTAAGTTGGAAGAAGCTTTCCACGTGTTTATTCCACGCGAAGAGTGGGATGAGCGTTTAGCGCCAGGCATGTGGGGCGTTGACCTGGGCGCATGTCCAGGTGGTTGGACATATCAGCTTGTGAAACGTTCGATGTTCGTTCACGCTGTCGATAACGGCATGATGGCCGATAGTCTGATGGAAACCGGGCAGGTTAAGCACCATCAGGAAGATGGTTTTAAGTTTGAGCCTGCGCGTAAAAACGTGACTTGGCTTATTTGTGACATGATTGAAAAACCATCCCGAGTTGCGCAATTGATGGGTGAGTGGATCATTAGTGGTTGGGCGAAAGAGGCCATCTTCAACCTTAAGTTGCCAATGAAAGGTCGTTATGACGAAGTATTGGAAGATATCGAAAATCTGAAAATCTTCCTTAAAGAACACGGTGTGAAATACAAACTTCAAGCGAAGCACCTATACCACGACCGCGAAGAAATCACAGTACACGTGCAGTGTCTGTCGAACATCTCCCCGCATTAATCGCGCTATCGATACGAAAAAGGCTCTGATTTCAGAGCCTTTTTTAATGTCCGTAATTTGTCTTAGACTTCGTTAGGGCCGTTAAAGCGCAAGTCTTGCAGGTTGAAACCCAATTCAATATCGGTCTTAAGTGCGGAGACTTGTTTACATTTACGCGCTGATTCAATGTGCTCATCCAGCTTCTTCCTATATTTGGTAGGCAGATCATCACTGGCGTATGCTTGCTCAATGTTGTCGAACTGGTTCAGAATTTCTTTCGCTGCCTTTGGGCCAATACCGGGGACCCCAGGCACTTGGCTAGAGCTGACACCTGCTAATCCCCAATAATCCGCCAATTGTTCCGGTTTAACGCCAAACTCTTTTTCAATAAAAGGGGCGTCTAACCAGCGGTGCTGGAAATAATCTCGAATTTGGAGAGTCGGTGAGAGCAACTGACAGTAGCCTTTATCGGTAGAGATGATGGTCACTTTTTCGTTGTGGCTGGCGACCTTCATCGCGAGAGTTGCGACCAAATCATCCGCTTCGTCACCGTCTGAAAGCAGCGAATCGATGCCGAGTTTCCACCAAGCGTCCTGAATCGATTCCAGTCCTTTCATCAAAGGCTCCGGCATCGGTTTTCGGTTTTGTTTGTATTCAGGTAGCACCTCGGCTCGCCAGCCACGGTCTTGTAGGTGGTGGTCAAACACCGCAATGATGTGTGTTGGCTGAGACTCGTTGATGATTTTAGTCAGTGTCCGAGTAGTGGTGGTGATCGTTCTTGCTATATCGTTAGGATCGGGCTGGACGGAGTGCACGCGGCGAATGAGATTGAGAGCGTCGATAATAACAAGATGAATAGACATAAAAAGCAAAATATAAGGGCAATTAAGCCCTTATTGTATCGGATGAGGTTTAGATTACCAGCGGCTAGTCACCAGTCTTGATTCGGTAACATGGCTCGTAAGCCGTACCATCAGGTAATTTCATGCGGTGTTGCTCGACGAAGTCGCGTAGCAGCCTGTCCATTTTCTTCATTAGACTCGCGTCACCATCAAGCGCAAATGGGCCGTATTTTTCTATCTCACGGATACCATCGGCTTTCACGTTACCAGCGACAATGCCTGAAAATGCTTGGCGCAGTGCGGCTGCAAGATTTTCCGGACGTTGGTTCAGGTGTAGATCCAAACTCGCCATGTTTTCGTGTGTTGGTTCAAATGGTAATTGGAACTCCGGCTCGACTTTAAGCAACCAGTTAAAGCTGTAAGCATCGCCTGTAGCCTTACGGTGCTGACGAACGTCTTCCATACCTTGCTTCATAATCTTCGCTACTCGCGCAGGATCATCAATGACTATTTCATAATGTTTCTGCGCTGTTTTACCTAACGTGTCACCGATAAATTGATCGATAGATCGGAAGTAGTCTTCACTCTCTTTTGGACCTGTAAGAACGATTGGGAGTGGTTGACTGGTATTTTCTGGGTGCATCATGATACCCAAAATATACAGCAACTCTTCCGCAGTGCCCGCACCGCCGGGGAAAATAACGATACCATGAGCCATGCGAACAAATGCCTCTAGACGTTTTTCAATGTCAGGCATGATAACGAGCTCGTTCACAATCGGGTTTGGCGGCTCCGCAGCAATGATCGACGGTTCAGTGAGACCAAGGTAACGTTGGTCGTAGTAGCGTTGTTTAGCATGGCCAATCGCCGCGCCTTTCATTGGCCCTTCCATTGCACCTGGTCCGCAACCGGTACAGATGTTCATTTCTCGCAAACCAAGCTCATGGCCGACTTCACGAGTATATTGATATTCAACGGCATTAATGGAGTGACCGCCCCAGCAGACGACAAGGTTGGGATCGATTCCCGGTGTCAGTGCCCCAGCATTTCGCAAAATACCAAACACTAAGTTGGTGACATGACTAGCGTTGGTGAGATTAAGGCGCTGGTTGTCTGCCAAGTGCATGTTGACGTAAACAATGTCACGTAGTACCGCGAACAAATGTTCTTGAATCCCTTTAATGATTTGCCCATCAACAAAGGCGTGCTCTGGCGCATTAGTCAGTTCTAGTTTAATACCGCGTTCACGGCGCACCACATTAACGTCGAAGGATTTGTATTTTTCGAGCAGTTCTTTTGAGTTGTCAGTATGGCTACCAGAATTCAGTACAGCTAACGTACAGTTTCTATATAGCTGGTAAAGATCACTGGAGGCGGTTTTCTTAAGGCGCTCAACTTCAAGTTGAGAGAGAAGATCCATACTACCAGCAGGACTAATATGAGTGATCATAATATTCTCCTTGACTAGGGTCATACTCTCCGTGTGTCGCTATAGGAGCCTGAGGAGAAATAGGCGTAATTCACTTTGACTATAACGAACGGGTAACATTTAGCTTAGCACGCTTTCAGTAACAAGATGTTAACTTATTGATATTTATATGACATTGATGCGTTAATTCCAAACGAACTGGCTAGGGCCAATGGACTTCGCTTTTCTTAGACGCAGGTTGAGTTGGTCTAATACCTCTTCTGGGGTATCAGAGTCTTTAAAGTGGCTACTTGCAGCAGAAAGTGTAATCTTCAGGTTCTGCTCTTTGAACTTGAAAGGCAATTTAGACACTTGCTGCTGAATGGACTGCACCAAGCTATAGCAGTCTTTATTTAAGCGTTTAGGCAAAATGAGGATAAACTCTTCGCCCCCAAAGCGAGCAACAGTATCGCCATCTGTTAGTGCATTTTTTATTGTGCGTGCGATGATTTTGAGAGCTTTGTCGCCTGCCGCGTAACCAAACCCGTCATTAATCGTGCCAAAACCATCGATATCAAACAGGATGATGTGGAGGTCATGCTGATTTTTTATCCAACGACGATATTCAATTTCTAGACGCTCGTTGAAAGAAGTGCGCGTATACACTTTAGTCAGTGGATCAAGTTGTATTCTCTGCTTCTGTTCATCCAAGCGGCGGCGATAATCTTGAGTCAGTGTGAAGAGTGCTTCAATCTGATTTTTACCATGCACCATGCGATCCAAAAGCGCTTGCTCTCTACTTTCTGCGTGGTGGAGACGTTCAGAGAGAGAATTCAGTTGGTCAAGTAAGGGCGCGAGCTCATTTCGTAGGGTGTCTAAGTGTGTTGCTGACTTAACTTTCGCGTCGGCTTTTCCGATGACCCCAGATAACTCCTCGTTAATCTCATGCCTTTGATCTAGGTAACTTTGAGATTGCTGCGTGTTTTTCTCGGCAGCGCTTACTGACGTTGAGAGTGATGCGTTAACCTCGTTCAAAAATTGCTCTGACGCCTTGCGCTCGGTATGCGTCCCTTCAACAACCAGTTTGAGTGTTTGAAGCGTTAATTCTAAAAGCGTGTGTGTATTTACGCCGACCAGCAGCTTTGCTCGAATGTCTGCCAGCAACTCACCCGATTCGCATTCAAAATCAATTTCAGTGATGAGGTGTTGTAGTTCATCTGAAAGTTTAACAAGTAGCTCTCGGTCTGTGTTTTTTGAAATTTCATTGAGTGGAGTGGAAGGGTTGGCTGCAATGATTTTGACAGAACGTTCGTACAGAGCAATGAGTTTAATTGCTTGCTCTATATTCGACATTTGTTGACCGTTTGAGTAGCTAAGAAGCTCTCGGAGATCTCGTTTAATTTTTAGAGGAAGGCCAGAAACGCGAAGCAGTGTTTCTCCGCTGTGTTTTATCTGCGAATCTAAGTGTTCTGTCTCTTTATCCATAGCCAAGCCTTGTTGTTTCAGCAAACGTTCTAATATTGCCAGCTTAGGGATCAACGAGCTGATGTCTTGTTGTTGTTCTACCGCTTGCTTCAGCTCAATTAAACTAGCTTTTAGTCTTGGGTCTTCACTTTTGTACACCGTCGTCATAGAAGCAATGATGCGCTTAAGCACCTTCTGCTCTCTAGTAAATTTGAACGAGGTATCTTTCTGTGTCAATCGAACTTGGTTCAATTGTTGTTGAAGCTTTTCAAGCTGTGACTGAAGATCGGATTCTTTGGAGCCCATAAAAACTAAACTTACAGACTGGGCGATGAAAACTCGCCCTTATTAATTAATTTATTGATAATAACAAATTAATTGAATCCGTCACGACTTACAACGTTTGATTGATGGTGTTTCCATCATCTTTTAATAGTTTTTTGATACTGTCCTCATTCTTATAAGAAGAGTGAACTTTGATCAGTCCTTGATTAATGGAATGTTTACAAGCATTACGAATATTGCCCGTCGCTAAACTTGCCGCAGGGGCATTTTCGATCGCTTTTAGGTACACCCATTGGCTGGAGTGTTCTTTCATGCTCAACGTGCGAGCGGTGCTGGCGGCCATAAGTAAAACATCGATTAGTTCTTTGTCATTAACCGCTGTGTACGCCCTAGGTAGGAAAGGATAGTCTGCCATACCCATACGAATGGTGCGATTGATGTGTTTTTCAGGTTTAAACTCTGTAATCCACTTTTGCACTTTGTTAAACACGTCTTCAGGGTCTGTGCCTGCTTCGCTGTTACGTTCTATATAAAGTAGGTTCGCATCAGAAAAGTGATAGATACGGGCTGGGTGCTGTACACGCTCTTTGAGATACTCGCCAAACTCATGTTCGAGTTTTAGGCCTTCTTGGTAGCCATGTTGTAAGTACATGTTGCGTAAAAAGGGCACGTCAATCATCACAAAACGCAAGCGATCGTTTAATGGCTCATGAATCAGCTCACCGACATGCCATTTTTCAAATTTGCTAATACTCTCTTCTAATGATGCAGGGAGTTTTGCATTCAGCATACGCAAATTCTTAAGACCAGATCGAGAGTGAGTGAATAAGTTTTCGTTTAACTCATCCAGTTCCTCGCGCTGTAGGCTGATAATGTGTCCACGTCGGAAAACAAACAGCAGCAAAAGGAAACAAGCGGTAAACAATGCGAATGAGATCTTTTGGAACTTGCGGAAATCTTCTTTTGTTTGATCAAGCTCGACTTGCTGTCCAGTTAGATGCAACGTCTGTTCAACAAACTCTTTCTGTTGCCTAAATGCATCTTCACTGATCAGGTCGAGTTCTCGCTGCTCAATGTGAGTTAAAGAGTTAAACTGCTTTAAGTACTCCAACGCATTTTGGTAATCACCACTTAACTCGTACCCGGTATAAATAAGCTGGTAAGCCTCTTTTTGCGTAGGGAAATCCTGTAACGCGAGCGCAATACCTAAGGCTTGTTTTGCTTTCAATAGTACGGTTTGGGCATCATTTTGGTTGTTTGCAAGACCGGCCTCCAGTAGCAAGGCGCGAGCTTTTAGCTGCGGAACATCGGCATACTCTAGCAGCGTAAGCGCTCTATCAAGATACTGTTCCGCCAAAGGAAAGTTCACCAAGTTTAAGTAGGTCGCTGCGAGAGAGAGGCGGATATCAATGATACTTTCTACATTATTTTGCAGCCGTTCATGATCCATGGCATTAAAGTACTGAACAAGCGCGAGATTGTACTTTCCTTGGGTGAAGTAGATATCTCCCATGCGTTTTAAGATAGGTGTCAGTGCTGGTGAATTCTCGTAGTTGTCGTAAAAATCAGCCGCCTGAGAAAGGTGCTCATTTGCTTTGTCCAGAACCTTACGCTCGTAGAAAAGCTGACCAAGGGTTTGATTGACTTCCGCAAGAGAGACGCCGGAATTGCTCTCTATCGCTGTCCAATAACTTTTTAGCAGTTCAGAAAGTGCTAAATTGTACTGCTTGTTGTGGAGGTAGTGCTTACCTACTGTCGTGTGGTAACTAATCTCTGTTTTGCTGGATGATGAGGCATCAACAAATGCTTTGGCTTCAGCGTATAGTGTTTCAGCTAGGGCGCTTTCTCCTTTTGACGAAGCAATGTCTGCTTTTAACATGGTCATTTTGTATTGAAGACCACGCGCGAGTTGTGGAGAGTTTTGAATGGCGTTAAACGACTCCTCCCATTCAACTAACGTGTTTCTAGCTGCTAATGCATTGTCAGAGATCTTCCAACGTAATCGAATTTCAACAAGGTTCACATCAAGCAATAGGTATGGCAGGTTGTAATTCTTGGCGAGTTGCTCAGCCTCGTTCAAATGTTGTAGCGCAGCATGTGGATTACCTAAATTGAACTCGGCGCGAGCCAGAATTCTCAACGCATCAATAGTGCTGCCCGGTGAGCGAGTTCGGCTGTCACTTTCGTCGCGAGAAACAGATGATGGACTCTGCTCTGTTTTATCAGACAAAGTACGCTGGGTGAGATAACGGTTGGCAAGCTGCTTTGATTGTTTCGGCACAATATCAACTAGCCCGTTTGCTTCGTTGAGCATGGCGGAAGAGTAAAGTGTTGATGCCGCAACTTGTGTCGTTATAAATAAAGCGCATGCGCTTATCCAGCGCGCCCAGCGTATTTTAGCCATCCTGAATGAGTTCCTTATTGACGAGCCATGCGTTGGTTGTGAGTCGGCTGAGTCTGCTCTGTTGAGCGGTATGGATTAATATCCAAGCCACCACGTCGCGTGTAACGAGCGTAAACCGTCAGTTTTTCTGGCTGGCAGTACTTCATGATGTCGGTGAAGATACGTTCAACACACTGCTCGTGAAACTCGTTGTGCTCACGGAAGGAAACAATGTAGCGCAATAGGGCTTCTCGGTCGATTTGCTTACCCTTGTATTGAATTTCAACACTGCCCCAATCTGGTTGGTTAGTGATCAGACAGTTGGACTTCAATAGATGGCTGTGTAGGCTCTCTTCAACCACGTTCTCTTTGACCGCGTTTTCGATGAGGGTGTCGTCGAAGTCATAACTTGAAATTTCAATGTCTTGCTCGTCGATACACTCTCCATCCATAGTAACAATGAGAGAGTCGGTATAATCGACCACTGAGCGAACGGTTACGCTCACTTCTTCACCTGCGCAGGCAGATAAATCTCTGGTAAGAGTCTGTTCTACTTCATCCCAGCTGACAAAACGTGTTTGATTAAAGCTGTTTAGGTAGAGCTTGAAAGATTTCGATTCAATCAAGTTCTCACTGGTCGCGGGAATAGAAACTTCACCGATGGCGACTTGAGGCAAACCTTTTTCGTTTAACCAAGACAATTCATACAGCGTCCAGATGTCGCAGCCTTTAAACGGCAGCTCGTCGCCTAATTCAAGGTCATTTCTGTTCAGGCTGCGAGGTACTGGCTGCAGTAGAGAGGGATCATATTGGTTGGCATACTCGGTCTTTTGACCAAGAGTTAGACCCGCCAACTCTTTTGCATCAGAATATTTGCTCATACTTAGGTTCATTTTCTATTAGAATGGCGAGAATTTTACGAAATCCCGCGCCTAAAAGCGAATACTGATACCAATCTCAGTCTGTCTTACACTGACATAAGTTTGGTGAATCTACTCAATTGGAGAATCTAATGGCTGATAATGCCTTGCAAGCGTTGCTTTCATTCAGTGATAACTACAGACAGTCCCATCTAGACAAACATGGGCGCTTACCTACTAGCGAAGAATTGGTGGATCTTGTATCACCATGCGTAGAAGCCAAGCACGATGACTGTGTGGAATGGAAGGCGTACCCGCGAGAAACGCCAGCAGATTTTACCAATGTTGAAAATGGTATTGAGTTGACCCTGCATGATGATATCAAGACGTTTTATGGCTCACAGTACAGCGCTGATATGGACGCGACATGGAACGGGAACGAGCTGACATTATTGCAAGTGTGGAGTGATGATGACTTTGTTCGTTTACAGGAAAATATCTTGGGGCATTTGGTGACTCAGCGTCGTTTAAAGCTGAAACCTACAGTGTTTATTGCGGCGACGGATGCTGAGCTAGACGTGATCTCGATCTGTAACATAACGGGTAACGTAGTGCTGGAACGACTAGGCACTGATAAAAGGGATGTGTTGGCACAAGATGTTGCCGAGTTCCTGGCCAACTTAATCCCAGCGGTGTAATCATGTACGTAGTTGAACTTCAGTTTGAATGTTTTGATAACACCACCGTTTCTGCTGTTGATAAGGCGATTAACGGTTTAATGGATGCCCTGCGTTACAACGGTCAAGTGCTGGGAAGAGAGTTTCCTATCGTGATGGGAGACGGGGAGTTCTTTGTGCGAGCGGTTTGCCCTGAGCAAGAGAGCTTGCACCCTAAATATCACTCTGACTTTGTGAATGTGTGTATTGGCCGTTTAGCGGAAGCCTGCTTACTTGCGCCCAAAGTACGTTTGTTAGGTCGCGATTTAAACTCGGAAGCGTCTGCGGAAGAAGATACGCCGAGCTGGCAAGTTTTGTACACAACCTATGTGCATACATGTTCGCCGCTTCGAAGTGGTGAGTCGTTGCTACCCATCCCACTTTATCGAAATGGGCCAACACTGAATGGTGATCATAAAGCTGTGGTGAAGTGGCAAACAGAATGGCAAGCGTGTGATGAGATCCAAATGGCGGGTGCTTGTCGCGCAGAGCATGCGGCGCTTCACGAGATTTGTGATGCGGACAGTGTGCTATTTCGCCGTGGATGGGATTTGCGAGGACGCATCGAATACGTGACGAAAATACCCACTTACTATTATCAATATCGCGTTGGTGGTAAGAGTTTGGCTGACGAGAAAGCGCGTAAGTGTCCAAAATGTGGTGGAGAGTGGTTACTTGAAGAGCCATTGCACGACATCTTTCACTTCAAATGCGATGACTGCCGTATTGTCTCAAATATCTCTTGGGACCATATTAAGTAATCGGCCTCGCTGACAAAAGACCCGCATTTATCGCGGGTCTTTTTCGTTGGTTTCTTGTTCGTCAGACTCAGAGCTTTCTGGCCGATTTGGCTTTTTGTTCTTTAAGCCAAATTTCATTTTTGCTGTGTATTTTAACGCTGCAATGTTGCCGATAATAACGCTCAGAACAATCGCAATAATTACCCAAGGGTTAGTGAGCCATTCCATCATCTCCTCCTAACAAGAGATATTGGTGATAAACCGATTGTATATCGTTTCTAGCTCAGCCAGAACCACTTCTTTACCTAATAAGTCGCTGGATTCAATTTCATATCGCAAGTTATCGAGCGTGAGTTCAGTCAAGCAATGGTCTGCCGCCTTTTTATGGCTAATGTGCCAAGGTTCAAACGCGACACCGTCATTGTTTCCTTGATAGGGAAAGAAAAATCCAAAATCCGACAAGTGATCTTTCAACCATGTGTAAAAGTTGAGCTGGTGGCCAGATAAGTATTCCCAAGGTTCAAGTTGCAGAGTGACACCTTCTGGCAGGCTATTGCGATCAAACAGGTCGAAGTCCGTGCCCCAATGATGGCGGCTGCCTCCCGGAAGTGCTGACCAACGTAAAATCGCCATCACTTTTTCCTGATCGGAAAGAAGGCTGATGTCCAACGGTTGGCTCTCTTTATCCAGAACGGGCGCATCGCCAGACATTTTACGATTCCAAATAGACATCTGGCGGTCAAAATCACGAAAACCACTCGCGATGTTCAAGTTAAAACCCGCTTGGGTAGCGGCTTCTTTAAGAGCAAGCAAATCCGTCACGACTTTTGGATGAACAAGGAACGCTTTTTGCCCAAATAAAGTTTCCACCAAATGGGTGGAAACTTTGCCAGTAAGTTGCTCTGGAGTCATGATCACGCCAGTAGGTTCTCTAACGTTTTTTGATACATCTTGGTGAGCTTTTCAAGATCATCAATATTCACACATTCGTTCACTTTGTGAATGGTGGCGTTTACTGGGCCAAGTTCAACAACCTGACCGCCCATACGAGCGATAAATCGACCATCTGAAGTGCCACCTGTGGTAAGCAGAGCGGGTTTAGTTTGGTTAACCGAGTCAACGGCTTCTACCACCGCATCAAGCAGTGCACCAGTATCGGTTAAGAACGGGTCACCATTGAAAGTCCACTTAAGTTCGTAATCCAAATCATGCTTGTCGAGCGTTTCAGTCACACGTTTTACAATCGTGTCATTGTTAAGCTCGGTGCTAAAACGCAGGTTGAACTGGACGTTAAATTCACCTGGAATGACGTTGGATGCGCCAGTGCCTGCATGAACGTTCGGGATTTGGAAACTGGTCGGTGGAAAGTAATCATTTCCTTGATCCCACTCCGTTGTCGCCAACTCATGGATAGCAAGTAAGGACTGGTGAATTGGGTTTCTCGCCAAGTGAGGGTAGGCCACATGACCTTGCACGCCTTTTACTGTTAAATCACCAGTGATCGAACCACGGCGGCCGTTTTTCACTACGTCACCGACAACTTCCGTGCTTGAAGGCTCGCCAACAATACACATGTCGATGTTTTCACCGCGAGCCATCAGTGCCTCGACGACGCGCACCGTACCGTTGATGAATGGGCCTTCTTCATCGGATGTGATAAGAAAGCCAATTGAGCCTTTGTGGTCTGGGTTTTCTGCGATGAATTGTTCTACTGCGACAATCATACTCGCGAGTGAGCCTTTCATGTCTGCTGCGCCACGGCCGTGTAAGAATCCATCTTTAACCGTTGGTTCAAAAGGATGGGTATCCCACAGTTCCAGCTTACCAACGGGTACCACATCGGTGTGGCCTGCAAAAGCGAAAAGTGGCGCTTCGGTACCACGTCGTGCCCAGAAGTTTGTTGTGTCTTCAAACACCATCACTTCAATTTCAAAACCAAGCGCTTTTAGGCGTTCGATCATTGCATCTTGGCAGCCAGCATCTTCAGGTGTTACCGATTGGCGGCTGATTAAATATTTTGCGAGAGCCAGAGTTGGGCTATCTGTCATCCTTGAAATCCTTACGAAAAATTATGAAAAAATGGCGGCGTATTGGTCGGCTTTGAAACCTAGGTGGTAATCACCACCTGAAACAAGAATAGGGCGCTTGATCATCGCTGGCTGTTCAACCAGTAACTCAATCGCGTTGGCTTCATTCAGGTTGTCTTTTTGCTCTTGTGTTAGCTGACGATAAGTCGTACCGCGCTTGTTTAGAACGTTTTCCCACCCCAGTTGCTGACAAAATGTTTCCACCATTGCTTTGTCTACGCCTTGTTTACGGTAGTCATGAAACTGGTATTCGACACCTTCAGCTTCTAGCCATTTCTTTGCTTTTTTGATGGTGTCGCAGTTTGGGATGCCGTACATGGTGATTGTCATAGATAAACCTTAGAAAGTGACATTTTATTTATGTCTGCATCCTATCAGGAACTATGAAAAGTGACAAAAGTGCGATGAGGATATTTCCATTTACAAATAATTGCTGCTATGGCCGATGAGGATCGTAGAGTTATTGATCAAACGCAACACGCTGGCTTAGAAAACAGAAATAATGTCGTTAGAAATTTATAGGAGGTATCAATGGAATTGAGTCCTGTTTTTGCAAGGCGACTTTATCTAGCGTTACTCGTAGAGAGTTTAGAAAGACCAAATGTACCCAAACTGATTGAGAAAACAGGTTGGCCACGCCGCACAATTCAAGACGTCATAAAAGCGTTACCAGGTATCGGCATTGAGCTGATGTTTGTTCAAGATGGCCGTCGGCATAATGATGGCTATTATCAACTTTCTGACTGGGGACCATTTGATAGTCAGTGGGTTCTTGATAGAGAGTCTGATATTGCTGCGAGTTTAGGGTTTGATGCTCGAGTTATTTAGCTTTCGCTGATTGGGACCATTGTTAAAGTGCATAACGTATAAAATCGCGGCAAGGATATTGACGCGATTTTTTATGGCTTACTTTATCTGTGATGTATAAGCGGATTATTGAGTCTGCATGATATAAACGATGAAGCCGACCCAGCTTAGCGCTAACAGTGCCCAAGGCAAGATAGGAGCTTTCACACTTTCTGAATTTGAAGCCGCTGGTTCAGACGGCGTGCTTTCGATGCTTTGCTGTTCGGCACGCTTTTCTCTTTGTGCTTTTTTCTTCGCTTTATCTGCCAGACGCGCTTTCTCTTTTTGCTGCTTTTTATACAAAGCAATGCCTTTTTCAATGCCCTGGGCGATCAGTCTCGTTTGCTCTTTTGTTTGGCCTGGTCTTTGTGTCGCGTTGGCAATCTTCGTCGCTTCTTGCTGAGTTTCCTGGGATGGGACCACGTTTTTCTTCATCATGTGATAACTATTGCTGGATCAAAGATATGGTTATCCTACCACGTTATACTGCCTCCTTAATGATGAAATACCTCAGGGGCTCGCTTCATGAACAAAGTGGTGATGGTTGGCGTTGTTTTGGCTATGCCGATATTTCTTTGGTTGCGCGGTTCTCCGCCCGAAGAGTTGGTGCTAGAAAGTCAGGTATTGAGTCACGATCAGCAGATGTTAGAGATTCAAGGAAAACTCAAGCAAGACCCAAATCAAGCGGATTTGTGGTTCCAGCTAGGTCATGGGTATATCAACGAGCAGGACTTTACATCCGCGTTGACCTGCTTTGACTACGCGCTACGTTTAAGTGAACAGCCAACAGCCAGCCAATTGTCAGCGAAAGCGATGGTGTTGTATTACCTCAATAAGCAGCAAATGCTCCCAGCCGTGACTGAGCTTCTGGATCAAGCTTTGGCGTTGGATGAGAATAACCTTACGGCATTGTCCTTGATAGCCAGCGACCATTTTGTCAGTTCACGTTATCAGCAGGCGATTGAGGTTTGGACGCGGATGCTCGATTCTCAACACCAAGATTTAGACCGAGTATCGGTTATTCATTCATTGAACCAAGCGAAACAGCTGAGGTTAAATAGAACGTAAACCTGAACCAACAGAGACAAAAAAAACCGGCGATTTGCCGGTTTTTTACGTGAGTTTAATTAGTAGCTTGATTCACGAATTTTTGCTGCTTTTTCCCACTCAGGAACAACCGTTTCAAGGAAGTGTTTCTTCTCAGTATTCATACTGTCCATATCCATACCCAACGCTTGTTGTGCTTTCTCTTTGGTCGAGATGTCTGGCAATTCTACTGCTTCCGTAACGCCTTTAGTCGCTAATAGTCGAACCAGTTTAGTTCGCGCATCTGCCGCTCTGTCGACGGCTGTACCAAGTACTTCTAGTGCGACTTCAGGTGCATGCATGTGGATACCATGAGAAGCGATCGCGTAGTCCCAGCGCCATTGTGCGTGGCGGATGTCTTGGAGAATGTCAGCCATTTCAGCTTCAGTTGCTCCAGCATCCCAAGCCGCGCCAGCCTCAAAGTGAGCCGCAACGATTTGTTTTTCCGCCGTTAGCTTCATGTTGAGTACTTGAGCTTTGCGTGAAGAAACCACTTCACGAAGCTGGTCTTTCGACTGGGTATGGCAGTTGGCACACGTATCTTCGAAGCGGTCAAATGGATTGCCGATTTTATGGTCGGTATAAACAGTGCCATCTTCTTTGGTTACTTTCGGCATATGGCAATCAACACATACCACTTTGTTTTTACCGTGGATGCCGTCTCGCCATGTCTCGTAGCCAGGGTGCTGTGCTTTAAGCATTGGCGCTTTCGATACTTTGTGTGTCCAGTCGCTGAAGTTGAGTGCGTCGTAGTATTTTTCCATATCGTTTACGCTGGTACCCATATCCCAAGGGAACTTCACAGCCTTTGTTGGGCCAGTGAAGTAGTATTCCACGTGACATTGGCCACACACAGACGCTTGTTGATCCAAACGTGATTGTTTGTCAAAAGGTTTATTGATCGTTTGGAATGCTCGTTCGACGTATGGCTTAGCCAGAGCAAGCGCAGGCTCACCTTTTTTGAATGCTTCACTGCCAGTATCGTGACAGTCAGCACAGCCGATAGGGTTGGCAATTTGGTCACCTAAACGTGCCCATTTACCTTCGAAATAGCCATCTTCACCGCGCTCTTCAATCACGCGGCCAACATCAGGACTTTTACAGCTCCAACACGCCATTGGCATTGGGCCTGAGTTACCATCGGTTGGACCGCCAGTACGCAAAGTTTGTCGCACATCGTCAAGTGCATAAAAGTGGCCACGTGCTTTGTTGTAGTCTTTAGCAAAACCGTAACCCGCCCACATAATGACCATGTTTGGGTCTTCTGCGAGTGCATCTTCAATGTGTTTGCTTTCTGAGGTTGCCTTCCAAGAGTGATATTGATCTGGGTGGTCTTGCTCGTAAGCTTGGTTACGTGGGTCGATTAAGCCTTTTTCTTCTGACGCAGCTAAACTGCCGGCGCTCATTACTGAGCTCGCCAACAATAGTATTGCCGCTGCGGATTTTAGTATCCAGTGCAATTGTTTCACAGTGCTATCTCCATGATTCTGATTTTTATAAACAGCGTTGTGAACTGGCTATATCAAAATAAAGAATTGGAGAACTGTTATAAATTCTAATGAATATATTAGGACAAAATAAGAGGTGAGGAATCAATCATTGTTTTAGATCAAGTTAGAACTGTGACATGTGCCAAAGTTAATCTCGTATACCCCTAAAGAGGTATGCGACAAGCCAAAGGTTTAAGTGATTTTGCCTATTAATAATCAATTGTTTAATGAAAATGACCCTATTGTTACAAAGGTGATAGAGATCGATATTTAGACAGATTTATATACCTATTAAGAGCTATAGGAGTAATATATTTATTGTAGCGTTGTGGCTTATTCAAAATAAGAATTGATCTCATTTGGCACTATTTAAATTTGGTGTCAGAGGGTATTAATTTTTACCGGAATATTATGTTTATAGAGATAAATAACGTTTTTCGATAAATATAAATCCGGAATAAGGAAAGGATAATATGGGCAATATAAAGTTGGCCATAGTCATAATGCTGAAATCACTTCTTGCATTTTGCCTCTATGGTTATTCTCTTCATGCCGTTGCCGACACTTCAAGCTTGCAATCTGAAGGCCAAAACGCTCGCCATGAAGTCACTCTTATCCGTGACAAGGACTATAAATGCGTCCAGTGTCATAAGGATGCCAAAGAAACATTGCAGGGCTCTCATGGCGTAGATGCGCACAAGATCCTTGGTCGCGAAGTTAATTGCACCGAATGCCATAACAACATTGGTCCGGATCACCGTGAAGGTGCGCCTCTGGTAACGAAATACTCGAGCGCACAGTCGCAAAAGGGCACGGACAAGGTGTTTTTGGATCCAGCAGCAATACTCAAAGCGAACAGCCAGTGTACCGATTGTCATAAGCCGAAATATTTACGCGATGACAACTGGACGCACGATGTGCACGCAAAGAATCTGACCTGTTCTAATTGTCATGATGTTCACGGCAGCAAAACCAAAGTGCTGAGCTTAGATCGTAAAGCTCAGATCAAGCTGTGTGTGGATTGCCACTCTGACTTTAATCAAAGTAAGAAGGAGGAGTGAGATGAGTTGTTCTAGACGAAACTTTATCGCTGGTACTGGTGCGCTTATTTTTACGACCGGTGTAGCAGGTACGGCAATGCTGAATAGCCGTAAGACCCTTGCAAACGTCGAGCAAGTTGGTGAGAAACGTTACGGTATGATTCACGACGAGACCGCGTGTATTGGCTGTACCGCGTGTACCGATGCTTGTCGCGAAGTCAATAACGTTCCCGAAGGCGTATCGCGCTTAGAAATCATCCGTAGCGAGCCGCAGGGCGAATTTCCTGATGTTGATTACCGTTTTACTCGTAAGTCTTGCCAACATTGTGAAAACGCTCCTTGTGTTTATGTTTGCCCAACAGGCGCAGCATACAAAGATGAAGAAACCGGCATTATCGATGTCCATCAAGAGAAATGTGTGGGTTGTGGTTATTGCTTAGCGGCATGTCCTTATCAAATACGTTTCTTTAACCCTGAAAACAAATCTGCGGATAAATGTAACTTCTGCCGAGACACGAATCTTGCACAAGGTAAATTACCAGCCTGTGTCGAATCCTGTCCGACTAAAGCACTGACGTTTGGCGATCTCAATGATCCAGAGAGCGAAATCAATCGAGTGTTGAAAACGGAAGTGGTGTATCGCGACAAAGTACACTTAGGCACCAAGCCTAAGTTGTACAAAATTCCTCATCAGAAAGGGGAGGTGTAATCATGAACGGATTTGAAAGTGCATTCCACTTTGACTCTCTGGTTTGGGATTGGATCATTGCCATCTACCTATTTTTAGCCGGTATGTCTGCTGGCGCGGTGATGATCGGTATTTACCTTAAACGCAAAGTGATTGAAGGCGATCCTGCCAACAACGGCATTTTAAAAGCGGTCGCTTGGTTAGCGCCTTTCGGTATTATCGTTGGCTTGTTGATACTGGTGTTCCACTTAACCAAACCGCTCGAGTTTTGGAAGATCATGATTTACTACAATCCGGCGTCAGTGATGTCGATGGGTGTGGTGTTGTTCCAAGTTTATATGGCGGTGTTGTTTGTCTGGATTGGCGTGATTTTCCGTCATCCGATCATCAATTTCTGCGAAGGTAAACTGCCAGGTGGGCTGCTCAACTTTGTCGATACGTTTTTGCTCAAAGCAAAGAGTATCAACAACCCACTTGAGTTGTTCTTGGGCTTTTTGGCGATTGTGCTTGCCGCGTATACTGGCTTCTTGCTGTCCGCGTTGAAAACTTATCCGATGCTCAACAACCCAGTTCTGCCGATCTTATTCTTGTTCTCAAGTTTATCGTCTGGCGCTGCGGCGTGTTTGTTGTTTGGTATTTTGGTGTTCAAAGAGTCGGTAACCAGTCCGAGTGTCTCTTGGGTACACGGATTCGAGCGACCTGTTGTGCTGTTTGAGCTGTTTGTGTTGGTGACGTTTTTCACCGGACTTATCTTCAGCGGCGGCCAAAATGAAGTAGCGGCTTGGAACGCCATCGGCGGTGGTTTCTGGTCGAACTGGTTCTGGTTTGGCGTTGTGCTAGTGGGGATGCTATTGCCGCTGACACTCAATGCGGTTTCACCTAAAGCGGTACGTCATAACGGCGGTTATATCTTCGTCGTGACCATGTTGAGCCTATTTGGCGTATTGATGCTGCGTACCTTTATCCTTTACGCCGGACAAATGACGGTCGTATAGCTATGTTAGGGGAGTCAGGACTTTTCGCGTTGGTATTGATTGCGCTACTTAGCAGTTTGAGTTTTGCGCGTTATGGTTGGTGCCATTTCCAAGCCAAGAGTTCTGATTTTTCGCTAACGTCCATTTCAAGGCTGAATGCCGCATTGGCGGTGTTTAGCCTTGCTGTCTTAGCTGGTTTGTTTCTTGGCGACCAGTTCCAGTTCGCTTATGTTGCCGCGCATTCTAACTCAGCGTTGCCACCGTTTTTTAAATTTGCTGCGGTTTGGGGTGGGCATGAAGGATCGATGCTGTTTTGGGTGTTTACCCTATGTTTGTGGACTGGGTTGATATCGCTTCATTCTTTGCACCAGTCCCGTTATTTTCAAAACGTATTGTGGGTGATGAGTGGTTTTGTTGCCGCTTTTGCTTGGTTCACCCTTTTGGCTTCCAACCCGTTTGCCTATTCCGAATTGTTTGTTTCGGAAGGGCGAGATCTAAATCCGATGCTGCAAGATATCGGGCTTATCTTTCATCCACCTTTGCTCTATCTCGGCTATATCGGTTTTTCTACGGTTTTGGCGTTCGCGTTGGCTGCGTTGTTAGAGAAAGAGTACAACCATCGATGGGTGGAATATTGTCGAACATGGGTGATTTCGGCGTGGATGCTACTCACGCTAGGGATTTTGATAGGCTCTTGGTGGGCGTATAACGAGCTAGGTTGGGGCGGCTGGTGGTTCTGGGATCCAGTAGAAAATGCGTCCCTGCTACCTTGGCTGACAGGCAGCGCGTTGTTGCATTCACTGGTCGCTTCTGCGCGTCATCAGCAACTGAAACTTTGGTCGTTGAGCTTAGCCCTAGTCACGTTTTGTTTAAGCATTCTCGGGACGTTTATCGTTCGCTCAGGCGTGTTGACGTCGGTGCATGCATTCGCCGTTGACCCAACCAAGGGCGTTGCGTTGTTGGCTATCTTGGCCGTCACGCTATTGTGTTCGTTCATTTTGCTGTTTAAACACGCTGATGGGATTAAAAGTGCTCGGTTTACCGCTATTGTGAGTCGTGGTTACGCTATTTTTCTCGCCACTGGTTTGTTTGGTGTGGCGACGTTTACCGTCTTTCTCGGCACTTTTTACCCGATGATTTACGAGTTGATCGGTTTAGGCGCGATTTCTGTTGGCGCACCGTATTTCAATACCTTGATGTTGCCTTTGACCATTGGCGCACTGCTACTTATGGGTTCTGTGCCGTACTTGAAATGGCGTAAAGGTTCAGTTGTATCCCCACGAGTTTTTTTATTCGCTTTGTTGGTTTTTCTCTCAGCTGGTATCGGTTGTTATCTGTGGCAGGTCGAAGATTGGCAACTTGTTGTGGCGCTGGTCTGGGGGGGGGCAGCTTGGGTGGTGGGCTCTCATTTACATTTGGTGTGGCGCTACCGCCGCTTCAGTTTTATGGCGTTGGCGCATATTGGTATCGCCATTTTATGTGTTGGCGCGGTGATGAACGGTTATCACTCCTACGAACTTAATCGAAAAATGGCACCAGAGACGAGCGTAAATATCGATAATTTCCGCGCTGAGTACCAAGAGACACTCTGGTATGTCGGGCCAAATTATACCGCGGAGCAAGCAAGTATCCGCTTTCACTTCGATGATGGCCAGACGTTTGTCGTCAAACCAGAGCGCCGTCATTACCAAGTTCGGGTAATGAACATGAGCGAGCCTGCGATTTATTCAACTTGGCACGGTGATTACTATGTCACACTTGGCGCAAAGGTCGATAGCCAGTCCTACGCGGTCAAAATACAATACCGAGCTTATATCCTGTGGATTTGGTTTGGTGCTTTGTTAACCATTTTTGGCGCAGTATTGCCACTGTTGAAACAGGCCTCTTTGCTGACAACGAGAACAACGCATGGCGCTATTCAAGAATCGTAACGTATTTATATTCATTTTGTTGGTTGTCGGTTTCATCGGTTTTCTTCTCGCAGGACTGCAATCAGAATCAAACGGCAATCGTAGCCAAACGGTAGTTCGTACTTTCCCTGCTGTTCCAACGGTGCTATTGAATGGTCAGTCGATAGAGAGCGCAAGCTTACTCTTGGGCAATGACTACCAGTTGGTGAATGTTTGGGCGTCATGGTGTGGTATCTGTCAATCTGAGCATCCGTATTTGATGACTCTCGCGCAGCGCGGTGTACCAGTAATCGGTCTGAACTATCGTGACCAGCCGTTGGCGGCGAACGGGTATTTAAATAACTCAGGTAACCCATACGATAACGTAATCTATGATCCTAAAGGGCAGCTGGGTATCGAGCTTGGTGTAATAGGGACACCAGAAACCTATCTGGTCAGCCGCAATGGAGAGGTGGTTTACAAGCATTTCGGTAGGCTGACGGAAAAAGCGTGGAACAAGAATTTTGCCCGTTACTTTGAGCAGGATGTAACACTATGATTCGAGCTATGTGTTTGCTTATCCTTTCCTTGCTGAGTTCACAGGTTTTTGCTCAGTCGAGCCAAAACCAGATGTTTATTGCGCCTGATAGCGAATTGGAACGCCAAGTTGAATTGTTTGAGTTTGAAACGCCTCAGCGACAAAAAACGGCAATTGAACTCGCCAAGTCTTTACGCTGTCCGCAGTGTCAAAATCAGAATTTGGTTGAGTCAAATTCGCCGCTGGCAAAGGATTTACGCTTGATTGTGTTTCAGAAGATCAATAGCGGTGAAAGTGAACAGCAAGTGATTGATTTTATGACTGCACGATATGGTGAATTTGTGTTGTACAAACCAAGTTTCACTTGGAAGAACGCGTTACTGTGGGGATTGCCTATCCTTCTGCTTGCGACGTTTTTATTTGCGTCATCCAAATCCGTTGTGAAAACAGGACGATAGAAGGTTTTCTGTGCGATATTGCTCTCTTCTTCATCGATTAGTCCTTGTCTAATAAAATACTATTCGTATTTTCTGTTCATTCAGTTACATTGAAACACATTGAATTTGATGGTTGTGGCAGTAAGTGCGGTATTCTCTCGAACAATATGACAAGCATGGCTTTTTAAAATCGCCTAAATGGTTATGGCTGGGTTGGCTATTTATGGCGAAGGCGTGGGTCGTGTTTGTTGTCGCGGGTGCAAGCCGAGAGAGTGGCAGCAAGATCCTCAATATCGTCTATCCTGATCACTCTATGCTTTATCTTGGTTTGGCTATGGGCATTCCGAGTATCGCGTTAATGTGGCTTGTGAGTTTACGCAGCCCAGATAGACATTGGGTAAACAGGATTGTTAGCTGGGGTAAGGCGATCACGTTGCTCACAGTTATCAGTCAGTTTGGCCAAACCTTGTACCATGTGTATCTTGAGCACGGTGCATTTAGTTGGGCGAATGGTAGCACTATGGTCGCTTTGCTTTGGTTTGGCATCTATGTGCTGCAAAGCAAAAGTGTTAGCGATAGCTTAAAAACGCCAGCTTCGACTTGAACGCCGGCTTGATGACGACCATCAAACTATTTAAATACGGTCTGGTTACAATAAGTCACTCAAGCCTATATAAGTAAACGCTCTGCATAAGTTAAAGAGCCTTCACTTATATAGACTGGTATACAATGTGAGGAACAATAATGTCTAACCCTCAAAGTGCAATTCTTCCAGAAGCGGGTCCATTCGCTCAGTACACACTATTAAAAATTACGCAAAACCCTCAGGCTGTTTTAGAGCAGTTACAAGCGTTGCCAACGTTGGTCGAGGAGCTCAATCAAACTCAGAGTGGTGCGGCGTTAACGCTTTCTGTTGCGTTCACCAAATCGTTCTGGAGTCAGTTGAATGTTGACATGCCAGCAGAACTTATCGACTTTCCTGTTTTAGGTGAGGGCGATATTACTGCGCCAAGTACAGATGTTGATGTGCTTATTCATTGCCATTCGAACCGACAAGACCTGCATTTTTACTTGCTGCGCAAGTTTATGTCGCTTGTTGTAGACAATGCGGAAATCGTGGATGAAACCAATTCGTATCGTTTTTTGGATGCGCGTGATATGACCGACTTCATTGATGGTACTGAAAATCCTAAGGACGCTCAGAGAGAAGAAGTGGCGATCATTCCTGGTGGCGAATTCGCGGGTGGTAGCTACGTGATGGTTCAGCGCTTTATTCATAATTTACCTGCCTGGAACCGTCTGAGTGTAGCGGCGCAAGAAAAGGTTATTGGCCGTACTAAACCTGATTCTATCGAGCTAGATGACGTTCCGGCTGCTTCACACGTTGGTCGCGTTGATATTAAAGAAGAAGGCAAAGGTCTTAAAATTGTTCGTCATAGCCTGCCGTATGGTAGCGTCTCAGGTGAGCATGGTTTGCTGTTTATTGCTTACTGCAACACGTTACACAACTTTAAAGCGATGCTAGAAAGCATGTATGGCGTTACGGATGGCAAAACAGACCAGTTGCTTCGCTTTACTAAAGCGGTAACGGGGGCGTATTTCTTTGCGCCGTCAGCCGATATGCTGCAAAGCCTTCAGCTGAAGTAATCGAAAAAATTTAGCTTTAAGCCGAGCCACTGAGCTCGGCTTTTTGTATTTTTCACTAAAGAAATTGAGCGGTGGCCGATACACAAGTTAACCCACAAAAAGGAAATCGCTGAGTTATGGCTATTACTGTGAATACCAATGTTGCTGCAATGACAGCGCAACGTCATTTGACGAGTGCGACCGATTTGCTCAATCAATCTTTGGAGCGTTTGGCTTCCGGGAGTCGTATTAACAGTGCCAAAGACGACGCGGCCGGATTACAAATTTCCAATCGCTTAGAATCGCAAATGCGAGGGCTAGATGTGGCGGTAAGAAATGCCAATGATGGGATTTCGATTATGCAAACGGCTGAGGGTGCGATGAAAGAAACCACCAACCTTCTTCAGCGGATGCGTGATCTTTCGCTGCAGTCCTCTAATGGTTCAAACAGCCAAGCAGAGCGCAATGCACTTCAGGAAGAAATGTCGGCGTTAAACGACGAATTGAATCGAATTGCCGAAACTACGTCGTTTGGTGGCCGAAAATTACTTAACGGTTCGTTTGCCTCTTCTTCGTTTCAAATTGGTGCAGGTTCAGGTGAAGCGGTACAAGTCTCACTCAAGAACATGCGTTCAGATAGCATAGAAATGGGTGGTTTCAGTTACATAGCGTCAGCAAAAGCGGGCGACAGCTGGCAGGTTGAGCAGGGTAACCACATCCTCAATATGCAATACACCAACGCGCAAGGTCAGCAAGAGAACATCCAAATCAAAGCTAAAGAGGGTGATGATATCGAGGAGCTTGCGACTTACATTAATGGACAGACAGACAAAGTCTCTGCTTCTGTTAATGAGCATGGGCAGCTTCAACTCTTTATGGCCGGCAATGAAACCTCTGGGACGGTGAGCTTCTCAGGTAGCTTGGCGGATCAGCTTCAAATGAGTTTGGCTGGTTACGAAGCCGTCGATAATGTAGACATTAGTGACGTTGGTGGTGCGCAAAGAGCCGTATCAGTGATTGATACCGCGCTAAAATATGTGGATAGCCACCGCGCTGAGCTTGGAGCTAAGCAAAACCGTTTCACTCACGCCATTAACAATCTTGAAAACGTACATGAGAACTTAGCGGCGTCAAACAGTCGAATTAAAGATACTGACTACGCTAAGGAAACCACGCAAATGGTGAAGCAACAGATCCTTCAGCAAGTGAGTACGTCGATACTGGCGCAAGCCAAGCAGCAGCCCAATTTGGCGATAACCTTGCTGGGATAATTCTCAAAAAAGAGAATGTTATCGACAAGAGTTCTTATAGCTTTAGCAAAATTTTTACTTTTTTATCGCTTTTTTCCAGTTCGTCACGCTTTCTTCCCCAAATAGACTTTTTTCAAAAAAAACTTAAAAAAATCCTCAAGGTTTTCAGAACTAAGCCGTTAATAAAAGTAACTTTGAGAGAACTACTTGGTTTTCCGAGACGTCGGAAACCGGAACCATCGGAAAATCAATTGGAGAGATCACCATGGCAGTAAATGTAAACACTAACGTATCAGCAATGACAGCTCAGCGTCATCTAAACAACGCAACTAGCGCACAACAAACTTCGATGGAGCGTCTATCGTCGGGTTCTAAAATCAACAGCGCTAAAGACGATGCAGCGGGTCTACAAATTTCTAACCGTTTGAACGTACAAAGTCGCGGTCTAGATGTGGCTGTACGTAACGCAAACGACGGTATCTCTATCGCGCAAACCGCTGAAGGGGCGATGAACGAGACAACGAACATCCTACAACGTATGCGTGACCTATCGCTACAATCTGCAAACGGTTCAAACTCTAAGTCAGAACGCGTTGCGATTCAGGAAGAAGTGACGGCTCTTAATGATGAGCTAAACCGTATCGCTGAAACAACGTCTTTCGGTGGTAACAAGCTTCTTAACGGCACGTTCCAAACTAAATCAATGCAGATTGGTGCGGACAACGGTGAAGCGGTAATGCTTACGCTGAAAAACATGCGTTCAGATGATGCAGCAATGGGTGGTTCTAGCTACGTTGCTGCAAACGCGAAAGATGCAAATTGGACAGTGTCTGACACTGCGAAAGATCTAAGCATCTCGTTTACTGATACAGATGGTGTTGCTCAGACTGTAAACATCTCGGCTAAAGCTGGCGATGACATCGAAGAACTAGCAACGTACATCAACGGTCAAACAGATATGGTAAAAGCATCTGTAGACGAAGACGGTAAACTGCAAGTATTCGCTGGTAATGACAAAGTAGATGGCGCAGTAACATTCGGTGGTGGTCTAGGCGGTGAGCTAACCATGGGAACGGCTCAGGCTGTAACGGTAGACACAATTGATGTGACTTCAGTTGGTGGTGCTCAAGAATCAGTCGCTATCATTGATGCGGCATTGAAAAATGTAGATAGTCACCGTGCTGAACTGGGTGCATTCCAAAACCGATTCAACCACGCTATCAACAACTTAGATAACATCAACGAAAACGTGAATGCATCTAAGAGCCGAATCAAAGATACAGACTTCGCGAAAGAAACAACAGCGATGACTAAGTCTCAGATTCTATCGCAAGCTTCAAGCTCTATTCTTGCTCAAGCGAAGCAAGCACCAAACGCGGCACTTAGCCTACTTGGCTAATCCCCATTAACGCGATTGAAAAATCCAGCTTCGGCTGGATTTTTTATTGCCGCTTTTCTGCTTTTTTGCCTAAAACTAAAGTGTGATTCCAATCTGGATCACACTTTTTTGCTTTTTATTATCGATTTCCTAATAAAGTCATTTTTTTTCTAAAGCTTAAGTGTACTTCGCCGTTAAAGGACTGAGAGAAATGAGATGTGCTGAAGTGAGGTGAGAGACACTGAGGCACATCGCCCTAATGCCTAAGGAGATCGAATATGGCAATTAACGTAAACACTAATGTGTCTGCGATGACTGCTCAGCGCCACCTAAATGGTGCGGCTGAGAATATGCAGAAGTCTATGGAGCGCCTGTCATCAGGTTACAAAATCAACAGCGCACGTGATGATGCCGCAGGCCTGCAAATCTCGAATCGCTTAACTTCGCAAAGCCGTGGTCTAGATATGGCGGTGAAGAATGCAAACGATGGTATCTCTATCGCTCAGACCGCAGAAGGCGCGATGAACGAAAGTACCAACATTCTTCAGCGTATGCGTGACTTGGCGTTGCAATCTTCGAATGGCTCTAACTCAAAATCAGAGCGTATTGCTATTCAGGAAGAAGTGACTGCACTAAACGACGAGTTAAACCGTATCGCAGAAACGACCTCGTTTGGTGGTAACAAACTACTTAATGGTCAATTTGGAAGTCAATCATTCCAAATTGGTGCCAGTTCGGGTGAAGCCGTTAAGCTAAGCATGGGCAACATGCGTTCTGATACCGAAGACATGGGTGGTAAAGCTTATGTTGCTGCAACGGGTAAAGCGGCTGACTGGACAGTTGACGCGGGTACTACTGATATCACCCTAGGATACACAGACGTTCACGGCGACGCTCAGAACATCACTATCAACGCGAAAGCGGGTGATGACATCGAACAGCTGGCGACTTACATCAACGGTCAAAACGACGACGTAAAAGCGTCTGTGAGCGAAGACGGTAAGATGCAACTGTTTGCTGCGAGCAATAAAGTGGCTGGAGATGTCACCATCGGCGGTGGTTTAGGTACTGACCTTGGTTTTGCTGCTCCTGAAAGTAAAACTGTTGCGGACGTTGATGTAACAACTGTTGCGGGTTCTCAAATGGCGGTATCGATTATTGATGGCGCGTTAAAGAATGTCGACAGCCAGCGTGCAGAGCTAGGTGCGTTCCAAAACCGTTTTGGTCACGCGATCAACAACCTAGATAACATCAACGAGAACGTAAACGCATCACGCAGCCGTATCTTAGACACTGACTTTGCGAAAGAAACAACAGCAATGACTAAGTCACAGATCCTACAGCAGGCGAGTACTTCGATTCTAGCGCAAGCTAAACAGTCTCCATCGGCAGCACTTAGCCTCTTGGGTTAATCGATAGGCTCAGCAGGATCTTATTGCTAGCAACTTTGTGTTGTTGACCTGAAGGTGGAGGGGAGATTGTTATGGAAATACCATCCTACGCATCGAACATCCAGCCTTACGGCTCAGAAAGTGGCACTAAATTTGCTTCAAAAAATGATGGAGCGCAGCTCGTTTCCTTATCAAAGGAACCGCAGGTAAGCGAAAAGATAAGTCAGCAGGCTATCGAGTCTTTTGAAAGAGTTGTCGAAGCGACGAAAGAGCGTGAAGAACTCAATAAGGAAGAAAGGCAGCGGCTGGTGGAACAGATGAATAATTTTATCTCTTCTATCAACAAGGGCTTATCATTTCGGATTGATGAAGAGTCCGGCAAGGATGTCGTGACTATTTATGAAGCGGATACTGGCGATATCATACGCCAGATTCCTGATGAGGAAATGTTAGAGGTTCTGCGCCGCCTGAGGGAACAAACAGCCCGGTATTCATCGGGGCTGGTGAACCAAACGGTGTAATCGTATTTTGAGGTGATTGAATGAGTTTTGGCCCGATAGGGATGAATACTGGCATGGATATCAATTCCATGGTGAGCAAAGTTGTTGATTCGGAGCGTGTGCCTAAGCAGCAGCGTATCGACAACGAGCGAGCCAAAATTGAATCTAGTTTCAGTGCCTATGGTCGACTCAGAGAGTCGCTGGATACAATGAAAAACTTGATGACGAATTTTCGTCAAGAGAAAGCATTCGCTGCCAGAAAAGTTGACACAACTAACGACAGCGTTGTATCTGCGACCGCAACCACTGATGCCATCGCTGGCCGCTATGCTATCGATGTGTTGCAGCTTGCCCAAAGCCATAAAATTGCATCCGATGTCCTACCAGAAGATGCGAAGTTTGGTCCGGGTAAGCTGCAGATTTCGCTCGGCAGCAAAAAGTTCACAGTGGATGTTTCATCCAATTCAAAATTGATTGATGTTGTTCGCGGCATCAATGGCAGTAAATCCAATCCCGGAGTGCGTGCATCGGTTATCAACGACACAGCAGGCCCTCGTCTTATTGTCGCCTCGAATTTATCTGGGGAAGACAACAGCGTATCGATCACGACAGACGCTAAATCAGGTGATGCGCTTAAACAGCTTGAATATAAAACCTTGGAGCAGCGTGTTAAAGATCTCGAAAGAGCGCGTGCAGAGGCTCAAGAACTGTTAGCACCGTTGACCGATCAAGAGAGAGACATTGCCGATAAGATTGCACAGCGCAATATTGAAGCGGCAAAAGTTGTCGATCAGGAAATTGCCGATACGTCTAAGCAAGCTGCTATTCAAGCCGATCCCAATGCCGCTAAAGAAGCAACACCTGGTAACGAATTATCCAATCAGGCTGCGACAGCCGCTGCGCAAGCTGGGATTAACGCCAATAAATACATCAAACCAGAAGACAGAATTCCCGGCTGGACAGAAACTGCGTCCGGAACTTTGCTCGATTCATATTGGGAACCGGAACCAGAGCTGGATGCAAAAGCGCTCGACAAATCAGGCGACGTTCCGGGGTGGAACAATACCGCGTCAGGCACGTTGACAGACTCCTATGTCACACCAAAAGAAGCACAAGCCAAACTGGAAGCGGAACAAGCAAAGATAGAGCAGAAGCTTGCGCAAGATAAAGCGGAACTTGATAGAAAAGTCGCGTCTGGTGAATTGTCCCCCGAGCAAGCCAAAGCATTGGAAAGGGCAAAACTGCCGAAGGAAGAAAGAGAGTATTTAGAGCGAGTTGACCGAGCTCAACAAGATCTAAAAGCCGCCCAAGCCTCCTTTGATACTTACAACGGAATGATCCAAGTACAAGCGGCTCAGGATTCTAAAGTCATGTTGGATGGCGTTGCCCAGCTATCGAGTAACAATAACATTATCGAAGATGCGATTGACGGTGTCGATTTAACCTTGAAAGGCCGCACAGAGCCGGGCAAAGCGGTTTCAGAAATTGATATCGAGTATGACAGGGAAGGGGTACGCGAAGATATCGAGCGATTCGTTGCCGCCTATAACCAGTTCTACCAACTCTCTAAAGAGCTGGGTGGTGTTGACCCGCGTACAGGTGCAGCGGGACCATTATCAGGTGACAGTATCGTCCGTAATGCCGACTCTCGTTTGAAAGCGGTGTTTTCAAACGCGATTGCAGATGCTCCCGAGGATCTCAAAACGCTCACTGAATTCGGTATTACCACGACACGTCAGGGTAATTTAGAGATCAACTACAATATGCTTGATCGACAGTTGAATAATAACTTCAACAAGCTAGAAGACTTTTTTGGTGGAAACAATGGTTTCGCTAAAAAGGTCGAGGATGCCATTCAAGGGCTGACAGGGGTTACAGGTGCAATCCGAACTCGTGAACGAAGCATGATCGATCAAAACTATAAATTGCAGGACGACCAAACGGCATTGGATCGCCGCATGGACAACTTGGAAAAACGGACTCACGCCAAATTTTCAGCAATGCAGGACGCAACAAGTAAAATGCAATCTCAACTCGCAGGGATGATGAATGCACTTACATAGTGAGTTTGAGCGCTATCTGACTAATCTAGGTGATCTAAATCACAATATGAAGGGCTGTTTAGCCTCAGAAGAACTCAATACTGAAGAAATTGCACGCTTGGTCGATACAAGGGAACAGTTATTGCTAAAGCTACTGCAGTTAATTAGACAAGATGCTCAGCTTGTGGACTCTGAAGGATGGCAAAATGCCATTCACGAAACACAAGTGATTACTGAGCTGATGCAGAATAAGACCAGTGAAATCGCTCTGTCGCTTAGAAAGTATCAACAAGGTAAGCGTTCTGTTCAGCAATATAAAAAATTTATTTAAAAAGAGGTTTATTTATGCGTGGTTCATTACAGGCTTACAAGAAGGTATCAGTTGATAGCCAACTCAGTGCGGCCTCCCCGCATAAAGTCGTTCAGATGCTCATGGCTGGCGCTATTGAACGCTTGATCCAAGGCAAAGCGGCGATGGCGCAAGGCAATATTCCGGTAAAAGGTGAACGTTTAGGTAAAGCGTTAGATATAATTATCAGTCTACGCAGTTGTTTATCTATGGATGATGGCGGCGAAATTGCTCAAAATTTAGATCAATTATACGAATTTATGATCACTCAAATTGCAGAAGCTAACCACAAAAACAACCCTCAACCGCTTGATGACGTGATAGAAATCATTCGTGAAATCAAGTCTGCGTGGGACCAAATACCTGCTGAATTTCATAGTTTGACGGCAGCGGATGTTGGTATTTAACACCAATAAATAGTCGTTATATTGCATTATTAGTCAAACTTTCCCCAACTGGTTTTGGGTAAATATCACACCTGCTGATTGCTTGGTTGCCATATTTTTATAATCAAATAGAATAGACGCCACTAACTAGCCTAGTGGCTTCTTTTGTTGCTGAAAAATTATCCATTATTTTTCTTTTGATCTTTTGATTAAAAACTTCGAAATAAATATTTAACAGCCACACTTAAATATAAAAAGGCAAATAATCTCACCTATGCAGGGTTTAGCTAAAATACTTGTGATTGAAGATGATGCACAAGCGCGTATCAATCTCAGTAATATATTAGAATTTGTTGGAGAACCGTGTGAAGCCATCAGTTCAGATCAGTTTGGCGATGTTAACTGGTCAGCACTATGGGCAGGTTGTATCGTAGGTTCGCTCGCAGACAATGAGCTACCTGCTAAGATATCCAGCGCCAACCATATTCCCTTGCTCATTGCAGGTAAGCGCACTTATTCAGTTGATGAACTCACGCACTACGTGGGTGAATTGGAATACCCTCTTAATTACCCGCAGTTAAGTGAAGCCATTCGTCATTGTAAAGACTTCCTAGGTCGAAAAGGAAGCAATGTCGTTCTTTCTGAACGCAAGAATACGCTTTTTCGCAGCTTAGTTGGACAAAGTTCGGGTATAAAAGAGGTAAGACACCTCATCGAACAGGTGTCTGGTACAGAAGCGAACGTATTGATTTTGGGTGAGTCTGGCACGGGTAAAGAGGTTGTTGCGCGTAATATTCACTACCATTCGTCGCGTCGTAATGGACCATTCGTACCGATCAACTGTGGCGCGATTCCTCCAGATTTGCTTGAAAGCGAACTATTTGGCCATGAAAAGGGTGCGTTTACAGGTGCAATTACCGCTCGTAAAGGCCGCTTTGAGTTAGCAGAAGGTGGCACACTTTTCTTGGATGAAATCGGTGATATGCCGATGCCGATGCAAGTTAAGTTATTACGCGTACTTCAAGAACGTTGTTTTGAGCGAGTGGGCGGTAATACTACGATTCAAGCAAATGTTCGTATTATTGCGGCAACCCATCGCGATCTTGATTCGATGATCAATGAAAATTCGTTCCGTGAAGACCTTTATTACCGATTGAACGTTTTTCCTATCGAAATGCCAGCGCTACGAGATCGTAAAGAAGATACGCCTCTTTTGCTTAAAGAGTTAATGACTCGTATGGAAGCAGAAGGAGCCCAACCGATCTGTTTTACACCGAGAGCCATTAATTCATTAATGGAACACGATTGGCCGGGTAATGTTCGTGAACTCGCTAACCTTGTGGAGAGAATGATTATTCTCTATCCAAATAGCTTGGTCGATGTAAACCATCTTCCGACAAAATATCGTTATAGCGATATTCCAGAGTTCCAACCTGGTTTTAATGACACTCAGACGATCGAAGAGCAAGAGCGTGATGCTTTCTTTGATATCTTTTCAGAAGATTTTAGTTTGGAGTCTGCCGATCCGTTCTTTGATGAAGAGATCGCGCCGCAACATTTACCGCCTGAAGGTATGAACCTGAAAGAGGTGTTGGCCGATCTGGAAGTCAATATGATCAATCAAGCGTTAGAAGCGCAAGGTGGCGTTGTCGCCAGAGCTGCGGACATGCTGGGTATGCGAAGAACGACTCTTGTAGAGAAGATGCGCAAGTACAATTTGCAGCGGTAACGGCACTGTCAAAAAACTGACTTTTATTTAAGCTTTTGAAAAACATATAAAATAGCCTGGCATATTTCTTGTATGCTAGGCTATTGTAGTTTATAAGGCAGAATTCCGACATGCAGCCCACTTCTATTTCTGACAATCACATACCACTTGGCTCATTAGAGCAGCAAGTTGAGCGATACAAGCAGGTATTGGATGTAATGCCCGCTGGGGTGATCTTGCTAGATACGCAAGGTGTTGTGTTTGAAGCGAACCCCGAAGCGCAAAAGTTACTCGCTGTGCCGCTAGTGGGGGAAAAGTGGTTTGAGGTCATTCAACAAGCGTTTGCCCCGCAAGAAGATGATGGTCACGAAATCTCACTTAAGAATGGGCGCAAAGTCAGGCTCGCAATTTCGGCATCAGCGACAGGGCAATTGATCCTGATTACCGATTTAACGGAAACACGTTTACTACAATCGCGTGTCAGTGATTTACAGCGTTTATCGTCTTTAGGGCGTATGGTGGCTTCACTTGCGCATCAGGTTCGTACACCCCTCTCTAGTGCCATGCTTTATGCATCGAATTTGGGTGCTCCAAACTTGCCTCCCGCAACCAAAGAGCGTTTTCAAACCAAACTGATGGATCGTTTGCACGATTTAGAGAAGCAAGTGAATGACATGCTCCTATTTGCAAAGGGCGGTGACAATAAAGTCGTTAAGCCATTTTCTATTGCAGATTTGGTTGCAGAGTTTTCACCCATGGTGGAAGCGGCCCTCAAGAACAATCAAATTGATTACTTTCTTGAGGTGGAAGAAGAGCAAACAATGTTGCTGGGGAACGCAAACGCTATTGCTTCTGCGTTGAGCAACCTTGTCATGAATGCCATACAGATCGCAGGAAAAGAGTCTCAAGTGGATGTATTTTTCCGACCTGTAAATGGTGAATTGAAAATCTCAGTGCAAGATAGCGGCCCAGGTGTACCTCATGAGCTACAAAGCAAAATCATGGAGCCTTTTTTTACGACCCGTTCGCAAGGGACAGGTTTAGGGCTTGCGGTGGTTCAAATGGTCTGCCGAGCGCATGACGGGCACTTAGAGTTAATCTCGGAACCTGGGGATGGAGCCTGCTTCACGATGAGCATTCCACTCCAACAACACTCACACACAGAACAAGAACCAGAGACTGGAGAGCAATAATGACTCAAAGCAAAGTACTGATTGTTGAAGACGATGAAGGTTTGCGTGAAGCACTGGTTGATACGCTGGCATTAGCCGGGTATGAATGGCTTGAAGCTGACAGCGCAGAAGATGCCTTGATTAAGCTAAAAACGAACAGTGTGGATATTGTCGTCTCTGACGTTCAAATGGCTGGAATGGGTGGTCTTGCTCTGCTACGGAATATCAAACAGCATTGGCCAAACTTACCTGTGCTGTTAATGACTGCATACGCGAATATCGAAGATGCCGTTTCCTCAATGAAAGACGGCGCTATCGACTATATGGCGAAACCTTTTGCACCAGAAGTGCTTTTGAATATGGTCAGCCGATACGCCCCCGTCAAATCCGAGGATAACGGTGATGCAATCGTCGCGGATGAAAAAAGCATCAAGCTGTTGGCGTTGGCGGATAAAGTGGCGAAAACTGACGCGAGTGTGATGGTATTGGGGCCAAGTGGTTCCGGTAAAGAGGTGATGTCTCGTTACCTACATAACGCGTCCAACCGAAAAAATGGCCCATTCGTCGCGATCAACTGCGCAGCTATTCCCGACAACATGCTTGAAGCTACGCTGTTTGGCTACGAAAAAGGCGCGTTTACTGGCGCCGTGCAAGCATGCCCAGGAAAGTTTGAGCAAGCACAAGGTGGCACCATCTTGCTAGACGAAATCAGCGAAATGGATCTAAATCTGCAAGCTAAGTTACTTCGCGTTCTTCAAGAGCGAGAAGTCGAGCGACTTGGTAGCCGCAAGAGCATCAAGTTGGATGTTCGTGTTTTAGCAACCAGTAACCGAGATTTGAAGTCGTACGTACAAGAAGGTAATTTCCGAGAAGACTTGTACTACCGCTTGAACGTATTTCCAATTGCATGGCCAGCGCTGTGTGAACGCAAAGGTGATATTGCTCCTCTTGCTCAGCATTTAATTGAGCGTAATGCCAAAAAACTGGGGATGCCAGTGCTGACGCTTTCTGAGAGTGCATTACAAAAACTCCTCGCTTATCACTGGCCAGGCAATGTTCGAGAGCTTGATAACGTGGTTCAGCGAGCATTGATTCTTGGAGAAAACGGCAGTATCGGCGCAGAGCACATCTTGCTTGAAGGTTTGGATTGGCAAGACGCTTGTGGACTTCAGCAAGCGGTTGAAACGGGTAATGTCACTGCACCTACCATTAAGCCTGTAGCGCAAGTAGAGCAAGCCAAAAGCGTTACTACGAGTTCAGGTCTGGGCGGCGAATTAAGAGATCAAGAGTTTGCCATTATTATGGATACTTTGACTGAGTGTCACGGACGTAGAAAAGAGATGGCCGAGAAGCTAGGTATTAGCCCGCGCACCTTGCGCTACAAGTTAGCAAAAATGCGAGATGCTGGGATTGATATTCCAAACTAACGTGCTATTTTCCTCGCTGGAATAATGTGGCATGCCGTTTGCAGCGTCAAAAGTACAACAAAAGTTTTAGTCAAAGAGTTGACGACTGAGGTCTTGATGAAAATTGATGGTTTTCAAAGTGAAATGCAAGCAATGATGTTTGAGGCTGGGAATACCAAGCCGACAGCAACAGGCCAAAGCGTAGGGGCTGATTTTAGCGCCTTACTGAACGATGCCATTAATAACGTCAATGGCTTGTCTAAAACATCCAGTAACTTACAAATGCGATTTGATCGTGGCGATCAGGATGTTTCGTTATCCGATGTCATGATTGCTCGTAATAAATCCAGTGTTGCCTTTGAAGCAACCATACAAGTACGCAACAAACTTGTTGAAGCGTATAAAGAACTGATGAATATGCCAGTTTAATCGATAGGTGGAGTCTGTGGCAGAGCAAAATCAATCAACAGATCTAGCCCTTTCTGAAGGCGGAACCAGTGATACAATGCTGGCAACATCTGACCTGAATTCAGGTGTTCAAAATCCTGATCTGGATGAGAAAAGCAGTTCTAAATTGGATATGGCGGTAGGAGACTTGGATCTCGTCCGTCAGATCGTCCTTGTGCTGTCTATTTCTATTTGTGTTGCGCTCATTGTCATGCTGTTTTTCTGGGTAAAAGAGCCCGAAATGCGCCCATTAGGTGCGTACGAAACAGAAGAACTTATCCCTGTTCTCGATTACTTAGATCAACAAAAGCTCGACTACAAACTCGATGGCAACACCATTCTAGTACCTGCCAATGAGTACAACACGCTCAAACTGGATATGGTTCGAGCTGGGCTAAATCAAGAGAAACAAGCGGGTGACGATATTCTTCTTCAGGATATGGGCTTTGGTGTTTCTCAACGTCTTGAACAAGAGCGTTTAAAGCTCAGCCGTGAACGTCAGCTATCTAAAGCGATAGAAGCGATGAAGCAGGTGAGGAAAGCTCGCGTGTTATTGGCTTTGCCTAAGCAGAGTGTTTTTGTTCGCCATAATCAAGAAGCGTCTGCTTCGGTATTCCTAACATTGAATACAGGTGCGAATTTAAAACAGGAAGAAGTGGACTCTATCGTTGATATGGTGGCGAGTGCCGTTCCGGGCATGAAGCCAAATCGTATAACGGTCACCGACCAACATGGACGACTGCTCAGTTCAGGTAGCCAAGATGCAGCGTCTGCGGCTCGCCGAAAAGAGCACGAATTAGAGCGTAAACAAGAACAGGCGTTACGCGATAAAATCGACTCCGTACTTATCCCGATTCTAGGTTTTGGTAATTACACCGCTCAGGTGGATATCGAACTGGACTTTAGTGCTATCGAACAAACTCGAAAGCGTTTTGATCCTAACACCCCCTCGACCCGTAGTGAGTACACGCTCGAAGATTACAACAATGGCAGCGTGATTGCGGGTGTGCCAGGCGCATTAAGTAATCAGCCACCTGCCGACGCATCGATTCCACAAGATGTGGCACAGATGAAAGATGGCACAACACTGGGCCAAGGTTCTGTCCACAAAGAAGCGACTCGAAATTACGAATTAGACACGACGATCAGCCATGAACGCCGTCAAACGGGTGTGGTCAATCGCCAGACCGTTGCGGTTGCGATTAAGAACCGAGCGATTGTAAATCCAGAAACCGGTGCAACCACGTACCAGCCGCTCGCGGAGGCCGACTTAGCGTCCATTCGTCAGGTGTTGATAGGCGCAGTAGGTTTCAACCAAGCTCGTGGCGATTTACTTAACGTGCTTAGCATGCAGTTTGCTGAGCCTGAAGTGCAAACCTTACAAGACGCGCCAATTTGGGAGCATCCAAATTTCAACGATTGGATACGATGGTTCGCCAGCGCTCTGGTTATTATTGTTGTCGTGTTGGTATTAGTCCGACCTGCGATGAAGAAACTGCTTAATCCGGCCTCTGATGAGGATGGGAAAGAGCTATATGGTCCAGACGGACTGCCTATCGGTGCAGACGGTGAGACCAGCTTAATTGGAAGTGACTTGGATGGCGGCGAGCTATTCGAAATCGGATCAACCATCGACTTGCCTAATCTGCATAAAGATGAAGACGTACTGAAAGCAGTTCGTGCTCTGGTAGCGAATGAACCAGAGCTTGCAGCGCAAGTCGTTAAGAATTGGATGCAAGACGATGCCTAACGACATAGTCCCTCAAGATCAAAACGGTGAAATGGTGACAAACACTGTCGACATATCCACGATACAAGGCTCAGAGCGTGCGGCCATTCTTCTGTTGAGCCTAAACGAAGAAGATGCGGCAGGAATTATTCGCCACCTAGAGCCCAAACAAGTTCAGCGCGTAGGTAGTGCTATGGCGCGAGCAAAAGATTTGAGCCAAGAAAAAGTGGGCGCAGTCCACAGAGCCTTCTTAGAAGATATTCAGAAATACACCAATATTGGTATGGGCAGCGAAGACTTCATGCGTAATGCACTGGTTGCCGCACTAGGTGAAGACAAAGCCAACAACCTTGTTGACCAGATCCTGCTTGGTACAGGCTCTAAGGGTCTGGACTCTTTGAAATGGATGGACCCACGTCAGGTGGCCAGCATTATCATTAACGAGCACCCTCAGATTCAGACGATTGTACTCTCGTATCTTGACCCTGATCAGTCTGCAGAAATCTTGTCTCAATTTGCTGAGCGTGATCGCTTGGATCTCATGATGCGAATTGCAAACTTAGAAGAGGTTCAACCATCGGCATTAGCTGAGCTGAACGAAATCATGGAGAAACAGTTCGCTGGTCAGGCTGGTGCGCAAGCCGCCAAGATTGGTGGTCTGAAAGCCGCTGCTGAAATCATGAACTACATGGACAACAATGTCGAAGGTATCTTGATGGATCAGATTCGCGATCAAGATGAAGATATGGCGACTCAGATTCAAGACCTTATGTTCGTGTTCGAAAACCTTGTTGAGCTGGACGATCAGGGTATTCAGAAACTATTGCGTGACGTGCCTCAAGATGTTCTTCAGCGTGCACTTAAAGGCGCTGATGATGCGCTTCGCGATAAGATCTTCAAGAACATGTCTAAACGTGCGGCTGAAATGATGCGTGACGATCTAGAGGCGATGCCACCGATCAAAGTGTCTGATGTGGAAGCGGCTCAGAAAGAAATCCTCTCGATTGCTCGTCGCATGGCTGACTCTGGAGAGATTATGCTAAGCGGCGGCGCAGATGAATTCTTGTAATTTTAGCCATTAAGTAGGGTGTCTATGTCGGTCGAAAGAAAGTTGTCGATGGAAAGAAAACGCGGTTTTTTGCGTTTAGAAGACGATGAAGTGGTTCAGAAAGCAGAGCGCTGGGGTATGCCGGATTACACGGCGGATACTCATTCGAAGGCGAAACAAACTGCGATGAACTACGACCCAAGCTGGATGCCTGAATTAAGTGAAAAAGTTGAAGACGTACCCGCGCAGCTGACGGAAGAAGAGATCGAACTGATTAAGCAGCAGGCGTATCAGGAAGGACTTCACCAAGGTCAAGAAGCGGGCTTTAATCAAGGCTACGAAAAAGGCAAAGAGCAAGGATTACAAGAAGGGCATCAAGAAGGACTCGAATCAGGCAAGCTGGAAGGGGTTGCCGCTGGGCAAGAGTTTATTCAGCAACAGGTTCAAACCTTTATCACTTTAGCCAACCAATTTGCCCAGCCCTTAGAGCTAATGAATGCTCAGGTTGAAAAGCAACTTGTCGATATGGTGCTCACCCTTGTCAAAGAGGTGGTGCATGTTGAAGTGCAAACCAATCCTCAGGTCATTCTTGACACCATTAAAGAATCCGTCGAGTCGTTACCAATTTCAGGGCACGCGATCACGCTTAAACTGCACCCAGACGATGTGGAGATCATTCGCTCTTCGTATGGCGAAAACGAAATCGAGTTTAGAAACTGGACGCTGATGAGCGAACCTGCGTTAAATCGAGGAGATGTTCAGATTGAAGCTGGGGAATCCAGCGTGAACTATCGGATGGAAGATCGCATTCGAAGCGTGATCCAAAGTTTTTGTGGGGTGAATCGTCACCAAGGTGGTGAGTAGTGCTACCTCTAGCCGAGCGCCTGTCCCAATACAAAACCAATGGATTAACATGTCGACCTGTGGCGTCAGGCAAGTTAGTGCGTGTTGTTGGTTTAACGCTTGAAGCGACCGGATGTAGAGCGCCTATCGGTAGTCTGTGTAAGGTGGAAACCATGCACGGAGAAATGGAAGCAGAAGTGGTCGGCTTTTCCGGTGAAAACCTCTTTTTGATGCCAAGCGAGCAAATTACGGGTGTTTTGCCTGGAGCTAAAGTCACGCCATTAACAAGCGAAGCGGGCTTACCTGTTGGTATGGAATTACTTGGGCGCGTGATTGATGGGGTTGGTAATCCGCTGGATGGCCTTGGTGAAATCTATACCGAAAAACGTGCATCATTCAATTCCGTGCCTATAAACCCGCTAGCGCGTAAACCCATCTCTGAGCCGCTGGATGTCGGGATAAAAGCCATCAATGGTTTACTGACGGTCGGTAAAGGTCAGCGTATTGGTCTGTTTGCCGGTTCGGGTGTGGGTAAATCGGTCACATTGGGTATGATGACTCGCGGAACGACTGCGCAAGTTGTTGTCGTTGGATTGATTGGTGAACGTGGACGCGAAGTGAAAGAGTTCATCGATGAAATTCTGGGTGTCGATGGTCGTCAACGATCGGTTGTCGTTGCTGCGCCAGCCGATGCTTCCCCGCTTATGCGACTTAAAGGTTGTCAAACAGCGCTGACCATTGCGGAATATTTTCGCGATCAAGGCCTGGATGTCTTACTGCTTATGGATTCACTCACTCGATTTGCTCAGGCTCAGCGTGAGATTGCTTTGTCAGTCGGTGAGCCGCCTGCAACCAAAGGTTATCCACCTTCCGTTTTTGCGAAATTGCCCGCTTTGGTTGAAAGGGCAGGTAACGGCAGTGCTGGCCAAGGCTCGATTACCGCATTTTTTACCGTACTGACAGAAGGCGATGACTTGCAAGATCCGATTGCAGACGCGTCGCGCGCCATACTGGACGGCCATATTGTGCTATCGCGTGAAATGGCGGACGCGGGCCATTACCCTGCGATTGATGTTGAGAAGTCAGTGAGCCGTGTCATGCCACAAATTACGAATGAAGAGCATGTCCTAATGTCAAAAGCCGTTCGTCAGGTGCTGTCCGTTTGTCGAAAAAATCAGGACTTGGTATCTATTGGTGCGTACAGACCTGGTACCGACCCAGCCATTGATGGGGCGTTCACGCTAAAGCCAAAACTAGACACCTATTTGCAGCAAACGATGAAAGAAAGCGTGCCCTATGACATGTGTGTCAATATGCTGCGCGGCTTACTTCAGGGGGGATAATACTCGATGGATAACGCACTCGAATTTCTTCTGGGACAAGCGAAAGAGCGAGAAAATCAGGCTGCGTTGGCGCTGGAGCAATCGCGTTCAGAATTGGATGGCTACTATCGACAGTTGCAGCAGATTGAAAAATACCGCCTGGACTATTGTCAGCAATTAATTGATAGAGGCCAACAAGGTCTCACGGCCAGTCAATACAGTCACCTAAACCGATTTTTAACCACGCTTGATGAGACGCTTGCTAAACAGAAACAAGCAGAAAGTCACTTTAAGAACCAAGTCGAGAGCTGCGAACAAAACTGGCTGGAAAGCCGTAAGCAACGTCGTTCTTATGAATGGTTAATAGAGAAAAAGCAGAAAGAGCAGGCGCAGCGGGAAAGTGCTCGTGAGCAAAAGCAGATGGACGAGTTTGCTACGCTTCAATTTGCACGTCGTATGACCAGCCTCTAATTGCATCATCTGCTCATCTGCTTTGTGGCTTATTTTTTGCATTTCAATTAATCGTTTCTAACCCGCTTTTTGTTTTAGCAATAGTGCATTTTCTTCGGCCTGCGTTTTTCGGCCTGCATAGGTGACTCGACTATGAACATCATCCCGTCAGTATCAACTGATAACCCTAAAGTAACGAAATCTGCTGGGGAAAACGCAGAGGTTAATGTCGATGGTGATGCGGCTCCTGCCGAAGGTTTCCTATCCAAATTAGTCGCGTTGGTCAAAGGCAGTGGCGGTGAAGAGCCCAAGCCGCTTGTAGCAACGACAAACGCCAGTCCTGAAGCCATCTCTGAATCAGAAAACGCAGAATCGAAAAGCACAGAGTCAAAAATTAAAGACACTGAAAAACCATCCGATATTCAAGCCAGCGAAAGTACGACTGACGAGTTGCTGGCGAAGAGTGCTAAGAGCAAGCCTTTAAATGACGAATCAGATGCAGGTCAGTCAGAGAAACAAAGCGCATCCAAAGCGGAGCTTATTGTTTCTGACAGCCAAGAAGTGCTTAAGCGTCTGAATGACGCAAACAACGCACTTCAACCTAAAAGCGGCAAAGCCTTGCCACAGCAATCGGACGCTGATCCAGTCGTAATGCAGACAGTCGATGGGGAGAAAGGTAAAGACAATGCCAAACTTCCTGTGAAAGGGTCGGAAGTCCCATCGGAGACGGATTCAATTCCAGAATCTGCGAAACGATTTATTCAGAGTGAAGACGTCGTGGTTGACGCTGTACATAAAACTTCATCTGAAGCGCTACCAGAGTCTGAAGCTAAAATTACCACTCAGGCGCTTGTTGCTGCATCGTCCAATCTAAGCGACGAAAAAATGACGGAATCCAGTCGTCAGCTTTCGGATGAAGAAACTACTGAAGTCAAAAACAAGACCGGGCAAGAACAAACACTTGATATAGCAGCGCCACAACCAGCAGAGACTCAAACGGTAAAGACCACTCAACTGGGCAAAGATGCGGATCAAGGTGGCGTTGCAAAACTCGATGATGAACAGGAAACGGATTCAAACGCTCAAGCTATCCCTTGGGCGGTAAATAACGTGGAGAGTGCTTCACAAGAAGTCATAACTCAGCCTTCTGTGGAGGTGGCGTCCAAAGCAGCTCCATCGGCCTCGACAGCAGCAGTTCAGGTTACGTCTCAATCGCCAACGCCTGCTCATGCAACTCAAGTTACGCCGCAAAGTCATGCTGCGAGCAGTTTGCTACAGGCAGAGACTCCAGATGTAGCAGTCACTCCGCAATTGGTTAATACGTCAGTATCTGCGCCAGTGACGGCAGCCGCGAGTGAACAGGCATTACTGAAAACCGCAATGGGGGCTAAAGCCGCGGCTACATTGGCAGGCGCATTTACGGAGAAACCAGAGTCTGAACGCGGGAGTGAGTCATCATTTGCTCATCAACTTGCTCAGGCAGCGGGTGTTCAGCAGAGTGTCTCGACAACTGGTCAGCCAAGAGTCGAGCAAGCAAATACTCAGATTCCATTGCAACTGAGTCGCGAGATGGCCAGCGACGAAGTCGCAGAACGCGTGCAGATGATGCTGTCCAAAAACCTGAAAAACATAGACATTCGCCTTGACCCACCAGAGCTGGGAAGAATGCAGATTCGCATGAACATGAATGGCGATGGGGCGACAGTCCACTTTACCGTTGCGAATCAACAAGCACGCGATGCACTGGAGCAATCTATGCCTAGGTTACGCGAAATGCTTGCTCAGCAGGGTGTGCAACTTGGTGATACATCGGTTCAGCAACAGTCAGGAAATCAGCAGCAAAATCGATATGCGACGAACCAACAGTCCCAATCTGGTCAAGGCAGCAGCAATCAGTCAGGTATTGGCGAAGAAAACCTTGAAGCCGACATCAATCTTGATTTGAATGTCGCTACAAAGCGTGATGGAATTAGCTATTACGCGTAAACTGTGAAATTACCAATATTAAGAGAACGTTAAGTTATGGCAATCGAAGAAATTCAGACAGAAGCGCCGAAAGGGAAAGGTAAGCTAATTATTATTATCGCGGTTGTCGTTCTTCTGCTTGGTGGAGGCGGCGCAGCCTATTTCTTGATGGGCTCGGATGACGCTTCAGCGAGTCAAAAAAGTGAAAAACAAGAAGTAGCCACACCTGCGGAACCTGTCGCTTACGTGAATATTCCCCAGCCATTTATTTTTAACGTAACGGGTGACAAACGCGATCGCCTTGTACAAATCAAAGTACAACTGATGGTTCGTGGTACGGACAATGAAAACTTAGCGAGCCATCACTCACCGCTCATAGAGAGCTCACTGCTTAGTACGTTTGCGTCAGCGACAGTTGAACAGCTGCGCAGCGCAAATGGTCGTATAGAGTTACGCGACAAAGCCACAGAAGATATCAAAGCAAGTTTAAGCCGCGCAGTTGGCAAGCCTGTTATCGAGCGTGTTTTGTTTACTGATTTTGTCATTCAATAGGTGAATTGTGACTGATCTATTAAGCCAAGATGAAATCGATGCGTTACTCCATGGCGTAGATGACGTAGACGACGTTGAAGAAACCGAAGTCGACACAAGTACTGCGGTCGATTTCGACTTCTCATCACAGGATCGAATTGTACGTGGTCGCATGCCGACCCTCGAATTGATCAACGAACGTTTTGCTCGTCATTTGCGTATTAGCTTGTTCAATATGTTGAGAAAGTCGGCGGAAGTTTCGATCAACGGCGTGCAAATGATGAAGTTTGGTGAATACCAAAATACGCTGTACGTGCCGACCAGCTTAAACATGGTCCGTTTCAGACCACTGAAAGGGACGGCGCTTGTCACGATGGAAGCGCGTTTGGTGTTTATTCTAGTAGAGAACTTCTTTGGTGGGGATGGCCGATTCCATGCCCGTATCGAAGGCCGTGAATTTACGCCAACAGAACGAAGAATTATTCAGCTTCTTCTTAAGATTGTCTTTGAAGATTACAAAGAATCTTGGTCGCCAGTAATGGGGGTTGAGTTTGAATATTTGGATTCTGAAGTGAACCCAAGCATGGCAAACATCGTTAGCCCGACCGAAGTGATTGTTGTGAGCTCGTTCCACATCGAAGTGGATGGCGGCGGCGGTGATTTCCACGTGGTTATGCCGTATTCAATGGTTGAGCCGATCCGTGAACTGCTTGATGCGGGTGTTCAGTCGGACAAAATGGAAACTGATGTTCGTTGGAGTACCGCACTACGCGAAGAAATTATGGATGTGCCGGTGAATTTCAGGGTTAACTTGCTAGAGCAGGATATTTCTCTGCGAGATCTTATGGAACTGCAACCGGGAGACATTATCCCAATCAATATGCCAGAAAACGCCATCATGTTTGTCGAAGATTTACCGACATTCAGAGTGAAAATGGGCCGTTCTGGGGAAAACCTTGCAGTACAGGTATCCGAAAAAATTAAACGACCAGATGTGGTTAAAACCGATATTGCCTTTTTGAGTAAAGATGTCATTTCTGAATTAGAAGATGACAACGGCGATATCGACGATTAATAAAGAATTGTAGGTATGAGTATGGAACCAAGTGACGACCAAAAACTGGCTGACGAATGGGCAGCTGCACTGGGTGAAGATCCAAATGCACCAAGTATTGATGTCGATGAGGTGATGTCAGCTCAGCTTGATGAGCTAAAAGACACTTCTTCACCAATCTCTGATGATGAGCGCCGTAAACTGGATACCATTTTGGATATTCCAGTCACTATTTCCATGGAAGTTGGCCGTTCTCAGATCAGTATTCGCAACCTTCTCCAGCTCAACCAAGGTTCCGTTGTTGAATTAGAACGCCTTGCGGGTGAATCTCTGGATGTACTGGTCAATGGCACACTGATCGCTCATGGTGAAGTGGTCGTGGTCAATGATAAGTTTGGTATTCGTTTAACTGACGTTATTAGTCAAACAGAACGAATCAAAAAGCTAAGGTAGAGTATGGCTCACAACGTTAAGGGGTACTTACTTTACTCATCGGTACTCTTCTCATCTTCGGCGTGGGCCGCCGCGCCCGGTAGCCAACTCGACTGGGCGACCACATTTGGGTCGCTTTTGTTTGTTGTTGCCTTCATCTTGTTTTTGGCTTGGCTACTGAAACGTATGAGATTTCCATCTTTGGTGAATCAGCAAGGGCTAAGTGTGGTTCGCCAGATCCCTGTCGGCACCAAAGAGCGCATCATGATTGTTCAGGCCGGAGAAGAGCAATTTTTGGTCGGTGTGACCTCACAGTCAATCCAATTAATTTCGAAATTGGATAAACCGCTATCTCAGGAGGAGCTGAATAAGTCTTCGTTATCGCAAAGTCCATTTGCTAATCAACTGACTCAGCTGTTAAAAAAGAATGATAAAAATTAGCCATTTAACAGCGATATTATTGACGTTGTGCATCTCTCTTTTTTCTACGTTCAGTATCGCTCAGTCTGAAGGTGACGCACCAGTTGCAGAAAGTGTGTCTGGTTCTGCTACCGTTTCTGCGATGGAGAATGTGCAAGGGGCGGCGAGAACAATATCGACAGGGACAATTACTGGCGGAGGAGGTGGTATTCCGGCGCTGACGATGACCACCAATCCGGATGGCAGTGAAGATTACTCCATAAACTTACAAATTCTCGCTTTAATGACCATGCTGGGTTTCTTACCCGCGATGGTCATTTTAATGACGTCATTTACCCGAATCGTGGTGGTGATGTCGATTTTGCGTCAGGCGATGGGTCTGCAACAAACACCGTCGAACCAAGTCATCATTGGCATTTCAATTTTCCTCACATTTTTCATTATGTCGCCAGTGTTGAACAAAATTAATGATGAAGCGATTCAGCCTTACATTAATGAACAGATCAGTGCGCGAGAGGCCTTTGATTTGGCACAGGCCCCAATGAAAGACTTCATGCTAAAGCAGACTCGCGTTAAGGATCTGGAAACATTCGTTAATATATCGGGTTCGACTGCAACCGCTCCAGAAGATGTTTCAATGGCAGTGCTGATCCCAGCATTTATTACATCAGAGCTAAAAACGGCTTTCCAGATTGGCTTTATGCTGTTCTTGCCTTTTCTGATTATCGACTTGGTGGTTGCCTCAGTTCTGATGGCGATGGGTATGATGATGCTGTCTCCAATGATTGTCTCGCTGCCATTCAAGTTGATGTTGTTTGTGTTGGTCGACGGTTGGAATCTCATATTGTCGACGTTAGCCGGCAGTTTTGCCTTGTAGCGGGAGAAAAACATGACTCCTGAAATATTCGTCGAACTGTTTAGAGATGCCTTGTGGATGGTGTTGATCATGGTGTGTGCCATCATCATTCCAAGCCTTTTAATCGGTTTGATTGTTGCTATTTTTCAAGCGGCAACCTCTATTAACGAACAGACGCTGAGCTTTTTACCCCGTTTGATTGTGACGCTGCTAGCGCTAATGGCGTTTGCGCACTGGATGACGCAAATGATGATGGAGTTCTTTTTCTCAATGATAGAGCGTCTTCCTCAGGTGTTGTATTAGCGTATGGAGTATCCGGCTAACCTCATCCTTGACTGGCTTGCCAATTACTTCTGGCCGTACACCCGAATCGCAGCGATGTTAATGGTTATGTCCGTGACGGGCGCACGTTTTGTCTCTACGCGAGTGCGTCTGTATTTGGGGTTAGCGATCACGTTTGCGGTCATGCCAGTGATACCTGCTGTGCCTGACAGTATTGAACTTCTTTCGTTTGAAGGGTTCATGACTCTGCTTGAACAGATCATTATCGGTGTCGCAATGGGCACTATTACTCAGTTTATGATTCAGACGTTTGTGATTCTTGGTCAAATATTGGGTATGCAATCGAGCTTGGGTTTTGCTTCTATGGTTGACCCGGCGAATGGGCAAAATACACCTTTGCTTGGTCAGTTGTTTATGTTCTTAGCAACGATGTTCTTTTTGGCGACTGACGGACATTTGAAAATGATCATGCTGGTCGTGATGAGCTTTAAGTCGTTACCGATTGGCGCAGGTTCGTTGACGAATGCAGACTTTCAAGAAATTGCACAATGGCTGGGGATTATGTTTAAGGTCGCACTGAGTATGTCACTATCAGGCATCATTGCGCTCTTAACCATAAACCTTTCTTTTGGTGTGATGACACGTGCTGCGCCACAGCTAAATATATTCTCACTCGGTTTCGCTTTTGCTCTTATCGTAGGCTTGTTGTTGTGTTGGTATATTCTGGCTGGTTTGTACAATCACTACGAATTATTCTGGCTACAGGGTGAGCAACAGATCTGTCGCTTTGTACGCATAAACTGTTGAGTTAGGAGACGGAATTGGCAGAATCAGACGGTCAAGAACGCACCGAAGACGCCACGCCCAGGCGCTTGCAACAGGCCAGAGAAAAAGGGCAGGTTGCAAGGTCAAAGGAATTAGCGTCGGTATCCGTACTCGTAGTAGGTTCAGTCGCCTTGATGTGGTTTGGCGAGAGCCTTGCTCGTGCACTCGCAACCGTCATGGAACGCCTGTTTACTCTCTCAAGAGAAGAGATTTTTGATCAAGTTAAGCTCATGGACATTGCGCTTGGCACGCTCACTAATTTGTTTCTCCCCTTGCTGTTTATTCTTGTCACGCTCTTTGTTGCGGCCGTTGCTGGGGCGGCTGGTGTTGGTGGGATAAGTTTTTCCGTTGAAGCGGCTATGCCAAAGCTTTCCAAGATGAACCCGTTAAGCGGTTTAAAGCGGATGGTGGGTATGCAAAGCTGGGTCGAGTTAATCAAGTCGATTTTGAAAGTCACGCTCGTATCTGGTGTTGCTTTCTACCTTATCAATGCCGCGAAGGAAGATTTGTTTCAGTTGAGTATGGATGTGTACCCGCAAAACATATTCCACGCGCTTGATATCTTGCTCAATTTTATTCTTTTGATTAGTTGTTCTCTGTTGATTGTGGTGGCGATCGATATTCCTTTCCAAATTTGGCAACACGCGAATCAGCTCAAAATGACTAAGCAGGAAGTCAAAGACGAATACAAAGAAACAGAAGGTAAGCCAGAAGTAAAAGGTCGAATTCGTATGCTGCAACGTGAAGCGGCCCAACGTCGAATGATGGCCGAGGTCCCACAGGCAGACGTTATCGTCACCAACCCGGAGCACTTCTCTGTCGCACTACGATACAAACAAGACTCAGACCGTGCGCCTATTGTGGTAGCGAAAGGCACCGATCACATGGCTCTGAAAATACGGGAAGTCGCCAGAGAACATGATATCTATGTGATCCCAGCTCCACCGCTGGCTCGAGCGTTATACCACTCCACCGAGTTAGAGCAAGAAATCCCAGATGGACTGTTTACGGCTGTGGCTCAAGTGTTGGCTTATGTATTCCAGCTAAAGCAGTATCGGAAACGTGGCGGACAAAGGCCAAATCTTAAAGCATCAGAATTACCTATACCGCCAGAACTACGTCAATAACGTCTTTTGATTACTTCTCTGGAATAGAGAGCAGAACCAGCAGTGCGCCATCACCACCAAATTCTAGGGGGGCTTGGTGGAACGCCAGGACGTCAGGGTGTTGGGCAAGCCAAAGAGGTGTTTTTTGCTTGAGAATGTGCTTACCGATACCATGTTGTACGCAGGCACAAGCAATCTCATTCTTTATGCAGTACGCGATCATTGCACCGAGCTCTCGCTTCGCTTCCACTTGCGTCATCCCATGCATATCCAGAAATACGTCAGGTACGTAAACACCGCGCCTTAAACGTTTCACTTCGTATTGAGAGACACCATCGCGTGCGTAGCGAGTTGGTCCATCCTCACTTAACAATGGAACGAACTCATCTGAAAAATAAAACTCACTATCGCTCGCTTCGCGTGCAACTCGCTTGATTTCTTTTTGCTTAGTGTTTCTTTTTGGTTGCTGGACTATGGTATCCTGTCGCAACTTTTTTACGCCTTGTACTGCATCCTTGAAAAGGGCGAAATCATCATCGATATCGGTGTTTTTTTTGCTCATCGGGTTTATAAATACGTATATCAAATGTTATTGGCAGTATTGTAGCGCTTTTCGGAGGCAATTTTGGATAAGATTTTTGTAGAAGAAGCGGTATCAGAACTTCACACGCTTCAAGATATGATTCGTTGGACAGTGAGCCGTTTCAACGCCGCGAACCTATTTTATGGTCACGGTACTGATAACGCATGGGATGAAGCCGTACAGCTTATCTTACCTACGCTGTACCTACCAATCGACGTGCCTCCGCATGTTTTGAACTCTCGCCTGACAAGCAGTGAGCGTTTGCGCATTGTTGAGCGTGTAGTAAAACGCATTAATGAGCGTACGCCTACCGCATATCTAACCAACAAAGCGTGGTTCTGTGGTCTGGAGTTTTACGTTGATGAGCGCGTACTTGTGCCGCGTTCTCCAATTGGTGAACTTATTCAGGCTGAGTTCCAACCGTGGTTGGTTGAAGAGCCAACACGCATTATGGACCTATGTACAGGCAGCGGTTGTATTGCGATTGCTTGTGCGCACGCCTTCCCTGATGCAGAAGTGGACGCGATTGATATCTCAACCGACGCGCTTCAGGTTGCAGAACAGAACATCCAAGATCACGGTATGGAGCAGCAAGTGTTCCCGATCCGTTCTGATCTGTTCCGTGACTTACCAAAAGAGAAGTACAATCTGATCGTTTCAAACCCACCGTATGTAGACCAAGAAGATATGGAGAGTCTACCGGATGAGTTTACTCACGAACCAGAACTAGGTTTAGCTGCGGGTACTGACGGGTTGAAACTTGTGCGCCGTATTTTAGCGAATGCGCCAGATTACCTCACTGATAACGGTATTCTTATCTGCGAAGTGGGCAACTCTATGGTTCATATGATGGATCAATACCCACACATTCCGTTTACTTGGATCGAGTTTGAAAACGGCGGCCACGGCGTATTCATGCTGACACGTGAGCAAATGCTTGAGCACGCAGACGAATTCTCTATCTACAAAGACTGATAAAGTCTCGTAAAGCAGAATGAACAACAACGCTAAGTCGCAAGGCTTAGCGTTTTTTTATTCTCAAAGGAAAGCAAAATAGTTCCACTTTAGGGGTTTACATCAAACCGTAATAAAGACACTATGAAATTACGAACAATTGACGTGTAAAGCTCTATTTACGGGCAAACATAACTTGAGGAAGTAATGGCAGGAAACAGTATCGGACAACATTTCCGAGTCACGACATTCGGGGAGAGTCACGGTATCGCACTAGGATGTATCGTCGATGGGTGTCCTCCGGGCTTAGAAATTACAGAAGCGGATATTCAAATTGATCTGGACCGTCGTCGTCCGGGTACTTCTCGTTATACCACTCAGCGTCGTGAACCTGATGAAGTGAAAATTCTTTCTGGCGTATTTGAAGGTAAAACCACAGGTACTTCGATTGGTTTGTTGATTGAAAATACAGACCAGCGCTCAAAAGATTACTCAGAAATCAAAGATAAATTCCGTCCAGGGCACGCTGATTACACTTACCACCAAAAATACGGTATTCGTGATTACCGAGGCGGCGGCCGTTCGTCTGCTCGTGAAACGGCGATGCGTGTGGCGGCAGGTTCGATTGCGAAGAAATACCTTAAGCAGGAGTTTGGCGTAGAAATTCGCGCTTACCTGTCACAAATGGGTGATGTGTCGATCGATAAGGTCGATTGGGACGAAATTGAAAACAATGCGTTCTTCTGCCCAGACGTTGATAAAGTGGACGCGTTTGACCAATTGATCCGCGATCTTAAAAAACAAGGCGATTCTATTGGCGCAAAACTACAAGTTGTTGCGACCAATGTGCCTGTTGGCCTTGGTGAACCTGTTTTTGATCGTTTAGATGCCGATATTGCGCATGCGTTGATGAGCATCAATGCGGTGAAAGGGGTCGAAATCGGTGACGGTTTTGATGTTGTGAGTCAAAAAGGCAGTGAGCACCGTGATACCCTAAGCCCAGATGGCTTTGGCAGTAACCACGCTGGTGGTATTTTAGGTGGTATCTCTACGGGGCAGGACATCGTTGCGAATATCGCGCTTAAGCCGACATCCAGTATTACCGTACCGGGTGAAACCATCACAAAACAAGGCGAGCCAACTCAGTTGATCACCAAAGGACGTCACGATCCATGCGTGGGGATCCGAGCAGTACCGATTGCTGAAGCAATGCTGGCCATTGTATTGATGGATCATCTGTTGCGTCACCGTGGTCAAAACCATGGCGTAGCAACCGAAACGCCGCAGATTTAATTGCACAACAAAAAACGCCAATCGGTTGATTGGCGTTTTTTATGAACTTATCTATTTGGTGACTCAGTGGATTGAGTTTTCCGTTTCCAAATGGAATGACGGTAGTCGCCATTTAAATCGCACTGCGGCCATTCGAAGCATATAGCCGACAACCAATGTACTAATCGTCGCTGTGACATCATTAACACTAAACTCTAGCAATGCCAAGTAAAGCCCGGATGCAATCAAAGCGATAGACGCGTAAAGTTCTTCGTGCAGAACAAGTGGAGTCTGACGACAAATTAAGTCACGCAGTAAGCCACCAAACACGCCCGTCACCAGCGCTGAAACCATACAAATGCCAGGATGCAGCCCCATGCCTAGGGCAACTTTAGTACCGATAATACTAAATACGATCAAGCCAAGCGCATCTAATGTAATGAATAGGCTTCTTAATTTGATCACCCATTTTGCTAACCCCGTGGTCAGTACTCCGGCAACACATGTAATCGCCAAAAATTCAGGATTCTCAACCCAGCCTAATGGGTAATGACCTAACAAAATATCACGCACGGTACCACCGCCGATAGCCGTAGCACTTGCGACTAGCATGACGCCAAACCAGTCCATTTTTCGACGTCCGGCACTTAAAGCTCCTGTCATGGCTTCTGCCGTGATACCAATGATGTACAAAACACTCAGCAGCATAGAAATATCTCTATTTGTGACGCCGATATAAGGCGGGGGTATCATATAAATAAGTTCGTGAGTGTAGTCGGAAATGTGATCTATGACGAATGAGATTTTGTGATGACGAAAACGTTTTACTCATAAATATTTCTAATGTTACGACTAGTGCGTTCAAATTTGCATTCGTCGATGAAAATAGCGAGAATGCCCGCGCAGTATATAAGCTTTCGATAACATATCATGACGCACGCGTACCAAGACCTGATAAAGATTTTTAATGACACCTTCCTTTGCGGCTATAACACTAAGCTGGAATTGGGCGAGGATGAACCTATCTATCTTCCTGCAGATGACACAACGCCATACCACCGAATAGTTTTCGCTCGTGGTTTTTACGCGTCAGCGCTGCATGAGATCGCCCACTGGTGTGTTGCAGGTCCAAAGCGTAGGTTGTTGGAAGATTTTGGCTATTGGTATGAGCCGGATGGTCGCACCGAGCAAGTTCAAGCGGAGTTTGAAAAAGTCGAAATTAGACCGCAGGCGTATGAGTGGATCTTGTCAATGAGTGCGGGTTTCCCGTTTACGGTCAGTTGTGACAACTTAAATGGCGATTTTGAGCCTGACCGTTTGGCCTTTATGGATAAAGTGCATAAAGAGGTCGAGAGTATTTTTCAGCAAGGTCTACCACTGCGCGTAAAATTGCTTTCTGACGCGTTAAGAGATCATTACCAAATCGCCGAACTGAGTTTCGAGCAGTTTGAAGTTAAATGAACCAAGAGTGTTTGCGTTAACAAAAGCAATATGAGAAGCTCGGCTCTGATTTAAAAACGCAAACTGATTTAGGCGAAAGCAACAATGATTATTGAATTTGAAGAGAAGCTACTTGAGCTGATTGATGCACGAATTTCTACTGCATCTGATGATGAACTCTTTGCTGGTGGTTACTTACGTGGTCATATTTCCCTATCAGCTGCGTCATGCGAAGAAGAAGGTCTTAACGATATTGACGAGCTGAAAACTCGCATTCAGTCTAGCCTCGATCAGGCACGCTCTGAGCTTAGCCCTGCAGACCGCACCATTGTGAATGACCTTTGGACTTACCTTGCTAACCAAGCGTAACTCCAACACCCTATAAATATTAAAGAAAACGCCTCCAAACTCGGAGGCGTTTTTTATTGTTTATGTTTACTGTTTCTTTGCTTTGTCGCTTACAGCTCAGTAATAGCCTTGCCTTTACGTAGCTTACGCACCCACATTCGGCTTGGATGAAGCTGTTCCAGAACATCAACTGGCAGCGGTAGCGGGTCGCCACAGATTTGTGACGCCAACGTTTCGGCCAATAGAGGTGAAGAACTCAAACCTCGAGATCCTAAGCCAAGCATGCAGAACAGATTTGGATAGTGCGGTACTTGTACAGCGTCTTGCTCTTTGGTCTTTTGCAAGTCTTGGTATGCTTGTTTTGTCTCTTCCAGATCCCCAACATTGCCAACGAAAGGCAAGTGATCTCGGCTCACGCAGCGGATGCCTTGACGAGATTGATTCCCTGACGTGTCGACTTGCTCCGGCCAAGCTTGGTTTGGGACGCATTTGCGAAGTTTGTCGCCATTGTCTTGTTGAGCCGCTGGGTCAAATTCGTAATCGAGATGGCTGCGGTCATAACTTGCACCAATACAGTGCTGGCCGTTGTTTGGATTCATCGGCGTCATGTAACCATCGTAACAAAGTACGGTTTTGAGCTGGCTAAGTGTATCGGTTGTCGGGATATGGCTGACCTGGCCTTTCACTTGACCTAATGGAATATCTGCGGCTTGGGCGATGTCGCCAAACTGATGGCCATTAGCGATAACGACGGTATCGTGGACAAAGTGTTGCTCACCAATTGTTACCGTCCATTGCTGTTTCTCTTCATCCCATTGCAGCAGCTCAACTTGGCTATTGAATTTCGCAGTGAACAACGGACTTTGTTCCAGTGATGCGATCAGTCCCTGTGTCAGCTGAGCAGGACACAACCAACCGCCTAAAGGGTAGTGGACGCTCGCTTGGTCAATAGGTAAGCCAATTTTTTGACTGGTTTCTTCAACGCTCAGTTTAGTGACCAGCTCGTCGGCAAAGTTACCTTCAAGCATCTTTTCTAACTTGGCTTGCGACTTGTCATCCCACATAAGCTGGGTTACGCCGCACCAATCATGGTCAAACTCGATAGACTCAGCTGCCTGCTCAACGAACTGGCGAGCAAACAAAAATGCTGGGGCAAAAACACGAGATACATTGCTGTGCGAGCCGTTAAGCAGGGGATACACCGCGCCTTGGCGATTACCTGATGCGCCTTGTGCAGCTTGTTCGTCTTGGCAATATAAGGTTACCTGTTTTCCGCGACGTACAAGAGTTTTCGCCAATGTTGCGCTGGCAATGCCGCCACCCACAATGGCGATAGATTCTGTTGAAGCGCTGCCTGTACGCGCAAACCAAGGCTTAAAGTTCCCTTGAGCGTGACGCTCTTTCAAGGCGCCCGCGATCATGTCACGTTTGGTACCAAAGCCTTTGACCTTTTTCATCTCGAATCCGGCTTCAATCAAACCGCGACGCACAAACCCTGCTGCGGTAAACGTCGCGCACGTGCAGTCAACCTTGGCCAGTTTTGCCATACCGTTAAACAGCTCTTGGTTCCACATTTCAGGGTTTTTGCTTGGTGCGAATCCATCAAGGAACCAAGCATCAATGATACCTTGCTCAGCCACTGGCACTTTCGGCATGCAATCTTTGATGTCACCAAACCAAAGATCCAGCGTCACCGCGCCATCTTCCAACACAATTCGATGACATTCAGGTACAGCGATAGGGTAGTGCTGCTGCAGTTTTTGCGCGTACTCAGCCAGTTCTGGCCATGCTTGATGCGCTTTAATTAAGTCTTCTTTACTCAGTGGGTATTTTTCAAAGCTGACGAAATGCAGTTCTTTTAACGCGGCGTCAGGGTTTTCTTGTCTAAACTGATTGAACCATTGCCAAACCGCGAGAAAGTTTAATCCAGTACCAAAGCCAGTTTCTCCAATAACAAAACGGCGGTCGTCATAATCTTGCCATCTCTGTGGGAGATGATTTTGGCCAAGAAAGACATAACGCGTTTCTTCTAAGCCGTTTACGTTTGAGAAATAGACGTCATCAAACTGATCAGAAACGGGTGTTCCGGCGTCATTCCAGCCAAGTTGTGCATTGGTAATCGAAGTCATAATGTCAGAATTTGTGTGATTAGAGCGATAAACTGGGAGTGATTGTACGGATTTATGGGAAAGCTGACCACTTTTGTGCGGTAACTTAGTTATTATCTAGCGGAACTTAGAATTATAGGAATGTCATAATGAAACGTGTCGTAATCACCGGTATGGGTATTGTTTCAAGTATCGGTAACAACGTCGAAGAAGTTTTAGCGTCTCTAAAAGAAGGTAAATCTGGTATTACTGCTTCTGAGCAGTTTAAAGAGAAAGGTCTTCGTTCTCAGGTTTGGGGTGATCTAAAAATCAACCCAGCAGAACACATTGACCGTAAACAGATGCGCTTTATGGGTGATGCGGCGGCGTATGCATACCTATCTATGGAACAAGCCATTGCAGACGCTGGCTTAACTGAAGAGCAAGTGTCTAACGATCGTACAGGTATCGTAGCAGGTTCAGGTGGTGCTTCGGCGCTAAACCAAACTGTTGCAACTGACACTATGCGTGAGAAAGGCGTAAAACGCGTGGGCCCTTACATGGTTCCTCGTACTATGTCTTCAACGGTTTCTGCTTGTTTGGCAACACCATTTAAAATCCGTGGCGTGAACTACTCAATGAGCTCTGCATGTGCAACGTCTGCACACTGTATTGGTCACGCAATGGAACTTATCCAACTGGGTAAACAAGACATCGTATTTGCTGGTGGTGGTGAAGAGCTAGATTGGTCTCAAACAATGATGTTTGATGCGATGGGCGCACTATCAACCAAATACAACGACACACCAGAAAAAGCATCACGTACTTACGATGCAGACCGTGACGGTTTCGTTATCTCTGGCGGTGGCGGCATGATGGTTGTTGAAGAGCTTGAGCACGCATTGGCTCGTGGCGCGAAAATCTACGGTGAGATCGTAGGCTACGGCGCGACATCTGACGGCTACGACATGGTAGCACCATCTGGTGAAGGTGCGGTTCGTTGTATGAAGATGGCGATGCAAGACGTTGACAGCATCGATTACGTAAATACTCACGGTACATCAACGCCGGTTGGTGACGTGAAAGAGCTAGGTGCCATTCAACAGCTATTTGGCGAAAACAGCCCAGCAATTTCTGCAACGAAAGCGATGACTGGTCACGCTCTAGGTGCAGCTGGCGTTCACGAAGCAATCTACTCAACGCTGATGCTAGACAACGGCTTCATTGCACCAAGCATTAATATCGAGAATCTGGACGAAGCAGCGAAAGGTCTGGATATCGTGACTGAAAAGCGTGATGCAGAATTGAACACTGTTATGTCAAACAGCTTTGGTTTTGGTGGCACTAACGCAACGCTAGTCATCAAAAAGTATCAAGGTTAATTGAATTTGCCGAGATCAAACTTGGCTAAATAATTTCCAGAGCGGACTAACTCAAAGTAGATTAGTCGCACAGACGCAGAGTCTGACCCATGGAGAGCGGGTTAGAATCCTTAAGTTCTGGAACTTTGCCCGGCTATATGCCGGGCATTTTTCTTTGCGAGCTGTGTTTGTCTCGACAGGCTCTCTACTTTTCTGCACAATCGCTTTTATTCTCAATTTCATAAGAAACGACAGGTAAGTCTTACATTCACGCCATGAAAATCCTAATCGACGAAAATATGCCTTATGCCGAACAATTATTTAGCCAACTTGGTGACGTTGTTCTTAAATCGGGTCGCACGCTGACTGCTGACGACTTAGTTGATGTTGATGCCTTGATGATTCGCTCCGTCACTAAAGTCAACGCAGAACTGATTGCTAATGCGAACAAATTGAAATTTGTCGGTACGGCAACTGCGGGAATGGACCACGTAGACCAAGCGCTTTTGAAAGAAAAAGGCATCTTCTTTACCGCCGCTCCGGGTTGTAACAAGGTCGGTGTTGCAGAATACGCGTTCAGTGTAATGATGGTACTTGCTCAACAGCATGGCTTTTCCGTGTTTGACAAGACCGTCGGCATTATCGGTGCAGGCCAAGTGGGGAGTTATCTGCAACAGTGTCTGGAAGGCATCGGTATTAAGGTGTTGATTAATGATCCACCTAAACAAGAACAAGGTGATAGCCGTCATTTTACACCGCTTGATACCTTGGTGGAGCAAGCCGATATTATTACGCTCCACACACCGATCACTCGCGATGGAGAGCATCCAACGCACCACTTGTTTAATGAAGAGCGTCTAAACAATCTTCGTGGTGATCAAATACTGATCAACGCTGCACGCGGCCCTATCGTCGATAACGCGGCACTGAAAGCAAGGTTGATGAAAAATGACGGCTTTACCGCAGCGTTAGACGTATTTGAATTTGAGCCAGAGGTTGATATGGAGCTTCTGCCTCTGCTAGCATTCGCCACCCCTCATGTTGCGGGCTACGGCCTTGAAGGGAAAGCTCGTGGTACAACGATGATTTTCAATAGTTACTGTGAGTTCTTAAATAACAAATTAAATGCGCATGCCAGTGAGCTACTCCCGACAGCACCCGTACCTAAGTTGGTGCTTGACAGAGAGTGGGATGAAGCGACACTGCACAATATCACGCAGCTCATCTATGATGTGCGTAGAGATGACGCATTGTTCCGCCGTGAAATCAGTAAGCCAGGTTCCTTTGACCTGATGCGTAAAAACTACTGGGATCGCCGCGAGTATAGTGCTGTCACGCTAGTAGGGGACGAGTCTTGTAATCTCTCGCCACTGGCAAAATTAGGTTTTCAGGTTGAGGTAAGTCAATGAGCCAACAATTTAACGTTGCCGTTTTAGGTGCGACCGGTGCGGTCGGTGAAACTATTTTGGAAGTTCTTCAAGAACGTAAATTCCCTGTGGGTAATCTGTACCTGCTGGCGAGTGAGCGTAGTGAAGGTAAAACTTATCGCTTCAACGGTAAAACAGTAAAAGTTGAAAACGTAGAAAACTTCGATTGGTCTCAAGTGCATATCGCCCTGTTTTCTGCTGGTGGTGATCTCTCTGAGAAGTGGGCACCAATTGCAGCTGAATCAGGTGTGGTCGTTATCGACAACACTTCGCACTTCCGTTACGACTATGACATTCCATTGGTTGTGCCAGAAGTGAACCCCGAAGCGATTGCGGAATTCCGCAACCGCAATATTATTGCTAACCCAAACTGTTCAACGATTCAGATGTTGGTGGCGTTAAAACCTATCCACGATGCTGTGGGTATTGAGCGTATTAACGTGTCAACTTACCAGTCTGTATCAGGTGCAGGTAAATCAGGTATTGATGAGCTTGCGGGTCAAACGGCGAAACTTCTTAATGGTCTACCAGCCGAAACGAACGAGTTTTCTCAGCAGATCGCGTTCAACTGTATTCCACAAATCGATAAATTTATGGAAAACGGTTACACCAAAGAAGAAATGAAGATGGTTTGGGAAACACAAAAAATCTTCAATGATCCGTCAATCACAGTGAACCCGACTTGTGTTCGCGTCCCTGTTTTTTATGGTCACGCCGAAGCAGTTCACGTAGAAACCCGCGCGCCGATTGATGCTCAGGAAGTGACGCATCTTTTAGAGCAAACAGAAGGTGTGGAAGTGTTCCATGGTGAAGACTTCCCAACACAAGTTCGCGATGCAGGTGGAAAAGATACAGTAATGGTTGGCCGAATCCGAAACGACATTAGCCACCACAGCGGTATTAACCTGTGGGTAGTTGCCGATAACGTACGCAAAGGCGCGGCAACCAATGCGGTACAAATTGCCGAAGTTTTGATCCGCGATTACTACTAATCGTTTATTGATACCGATATCAAAGCCTCACCAACGTGTGAGGCTTTTTTAATCGAAGATAAAAATTGATGACGAGATTCATGCGATTATGGCGTGAGCCACACATTTTTTAGCTCTATGCCTATAGCTTTGGTCTCTATATCCGATATATTTAGCAGTTAACAGAATTTCATTTAATTGAGCACAAAGCTGAGCCTCATATGCGACGACTTTTACAGCGTCTACTGTTGCCACTCGCAATGGTTGCCGTGACTCAAACATCATTTGTAAGCGCAGAAAGCATTCGACTGAAAGGACCTAATGGTGAAATTCAGAATGCTCCTCAATACGCCGAACCCATACTGAACTCTTTGCAAAATTCAGAGCCTTCTCGATTTTATGGGCCAACGTTGGAAAATGAGACGTTGTGGAGTATTGCGTCAAAATTACGACCATCAAACACGGTTACCGTGCAACAGACGTTGTATGCGATTTACCAACTCAATCCACAGGCGTTTGACAACCAAAATATCCACGAGCTAAACCCAAGAAGCACGATTCGAGTTCCTTCTTTGAATCAAGTCAGTAGTGTGTCTAACCAAGAAGCGGTTCGCATACTGAACGCACATCAAGCTCGGTTACAACAAAGTAGTGCTACTTCGGCGAAGGTGGCGTCAGCTAGTTCTCAGCCAAAATCTCAAACTACTCCTTCAGCACAAAAGGTTTCAGCGCCTGCTGTGACACCAACTGAGCCTGCAAAACCTGAAGTTTCTGCTGTAGAAGGCAAAGCCGATCTGGTTCAAATCGCGAAAGAACAAAAAAGCGCGCAAGAATCAACGTTGAAGAACCAATTGGCCTCATCTGAAAGCGAACTGGTTGCACTGGAAGAGAAAAACCACAAACTTCGTCTGATGCTGGCGCAAGTGCAAAATGAAGTAGAAGTGCTTAAAAACGAATTAGGTGATGAAAACCGCATTCGTAACGAGGTTGAGAAATTACTAGAAGCAGAGCGTTTACGTTTAGCTGAAGAGCAAAAAAGTGCACCTAGTACAATGGAATCGCTGTTTTCTAACACTTGGCTGGTTGCTGCTTTGGCTATCATTCCAGGTTTGTTGATTGGCCTTCTCACTGTCATGCTGCTGGGCCGACGTAAGCAGAATGAAGAACAAACAGAGCAAGCCCAAACACAACCTGAACTAGAGCCTCAGGTCGCAGCTCCAATTGCCGCTACTGCATTAAACAATAATCTGGATGATGAGTTAGATTTAGATGATGACCTGTTTGGCGACTCAATGGAGTTGGAGTCATCAAATACAGATGAGCAAGCAATCGAGCTGGATGGGACTGAAGACGAAGATATCTTTGCGGGCCTTGATGACGATCTGGACTTCAATCTTGAAAACGAAAATGGGGAAGACCCGTTCGCAGGTATTGGAGAGAATGGAGATCTCGATTTAGAAGAGTCGCTAACTGACCTTGATTTAAGTACTAGTGATATCAGCGTAAATGGTAAAGAGAAAGCGCTCGGCATAGAGGAAATGGAGCGTGCTCTGGATGAAGCGACTCTTGATGAACAAAGTGGTGAAGAAGAGTTTGAATTATCAGATGAAGGAATGATTTCACAAGATGATTTAGATTCACTGTTTAATTCAGAAATCGAGCACCAAGAACAAGAAAGCGAGCCGCTACAGCAAGCCATGCTTGATGAGCTGTTTAACGACGTAGGCCGCGATGCGAATGATAAGCCAGACACCCAAGCCTCCCTTGGTGCTTTTGACGAAGATGAATTTGATCTGAGTGATGATAGCGATAACTCTCTGAATGAGCCTAAGATCGCTTCAGACGAAGATATTGAAGACATATTTGCGCAAATAGAGGCGCAAGCGGATCTTGATGCATTAGAAGTCAGTGCCACCGACGAAACTGCATTATTAGATGAGCTGTTGGAAGATAACGCGTTTGAGCTTGATGAAAATAGTACTGATTTGCTGGATGAGTTTGTTGACGATAGTGAGCCTGAGTTGGCAGGCGTCTCAACGGAAGAAGCTGAGAGTAGCCTGTTTGATGAGTTAATTGGTGTTGAGAATGAACCTAAGTCAGCACTAGATGATTCGGAAAACTCAGAAGAAGCGACGCATCTAGACCCTATGTTTGATATGGATGCTGAGCTTGAGGATCTCCTTGGTAGCGACACTCAAGAAAACGCTATTCCCTTTGAAAGCTCTGAGCTTTTGGATGAACTGATTGATGCACCAGATGCTCAGACTGAAAGCGAAGACTTTGGCGATGAAGGAACAGATCTATTCGAAGAACTTCTCGAAATAGAAAAACAGAACCTTGAAGCGCCAATTAGTGAAGAAATACCTGAGCATGAGTTAAAGTTTGATGAAGGCCAGCAGGAGTCATCCGAAGGATTCTCAAGTGAAGAATTTATTGATGACATGCTGAGTACAGCGCCTCAGGCGGATGCGTTGCTAGATGAGTTACATTTAGGTGATGACGAGTCAGTCGAAAACGAGATAGAGCCAGTCAACTTAGACAGTGATATCTCTGAGACTGAGGAATCAGCCATTCTAGATGAGGAAGATGACTGGCTGAGCAGCGCTATTGAGGAAGTGGAAAATCCTCAAACGGAAGAGACTTTAGATATCGAAGATGAACCTTCAGTATCAGAACATACTTCTTCGTTAGAGGAACTAGATGATAGAGAACCTGAGTTTCTTGCTCCTCAAGAACAAGAAGAGGAAACGGACGAAGACGATTGGCTAACATCGGCGATCGAAGAGGTTGAACAGGGTGAAGTAGTTGAAGATGAGTTCACGCCTGAACTGTCAGACATTGAGCCAGCCTCAGAAAATGTTGAATCTGACGAGCCGCAAGAAATCGTTCACGAAGATATTGCCCTAGGAGATATCGCTCAGGAAAATATCGCAGAGCAACCGCTTGAAACAACGGAAAGTCAGGCTGAAGACTTTGAGCAACCAGCTCAGATGCCATCTCCAGAAGCAATACCCAATGAGTTCGGTATTCCGCAAGATGACGATTGGTTACTTGAGGATTCCACTGATACATCCAATATGGCCTCGCAGCCAGAGCCAGAGCCAGAGCCAGAGCCAGAAGCGGACTCTGCACCTGTAAACGAGGAAGTCACTGAACCTGAAGAGTCGTTCAACTTTGATGACTTAGAGCTTCCGGAGTACAGTGAAGAAGACGCGATTGCGGACATGGCGTCGGAGCCTGAGCCAGAAGCGGACTCGGCACCTGTAAACGCGGAAGTCACTGAACCTGAAGAGTCGTTCAACTTTGATGACTTAGAACTACCGGAGTACAGTGAAGAAGACGCGATTGCGGATATGGCCTTGGAGCCTGATCTAGAGTCGGAATCAGCACCTGTAAACATGGAAGTATCTGAGTCTGAAGAGTCGTTTAGTTTCGATGACTCAGAGCTGCCAGAGTACAGTGAGCAAGACGCTTTTGCTGACTTATTTAGTACCAATAGCCTTGAAGCGGATTCGACAGAGACAAAGCAGAACCTTGATAATCTTGTAGACGATTTTTCTGTAAGCGCAGAGCCTACAAACGATAATGAAGCGGATTATCATCATGCGGAGTTCGATCAAAAGGCATTCGATGAACTGCTTTCTGATCAACCGGACAATGAAACACCGAATTTCGCGTTTGATAAACCAGTAGACGAAACTGTGTCAGACAGCGCAGGGTTGGATATTGAAGCGATGCTCGAAATGGGAGGGGAAGATTGGAATGGTTTTGCTCTTTCTCCTGAGCAACAAGCGCAGATCAGTGATGATATTCCCGAAGAAGAACAAGTAATCTGGTCAGAAGGAAACCCGCCGGCAGAGGCAAAGGTTTCGGATGAAAACTGGGAAGATCAAAAGGATATCGAAGATTTTAATCCTAGAGAACATCAGTATCGCACTATCGATGAGCTAATGGCAGAAGTGGACGCTGAAGGAGAACAGGAAGTGGACGACACACTTCAGCTTGATGTTGGCCTGAGTGATTTCCCCGACGTTATTGGAAGTATCAGCAGTTACGAAGACAGCGATGCGAATGCCGAAGCTGCGGGTAAACTTGATCTAGCGAAAATCTACATGGAAATGAATGATGCTATGGGGGCGAGAAAATTACTCGAAGAGGCGATAGTGGATGGTAGCGACGACATTCGTCGAGAAGCTAAGAGCCTAATCGATAGCATAGGTCAAAGTTAGAAAAGAATGATAGGGGGCTGATGAGCCCCTTATTTTTTAACTTAAAAATGTTTATACTTCGTGCCCCATTTTCTAAGAGAAATCCAAGATGAGAATTGCTTTAGGTATTGAGTACAATGGCACTCATTACTTTGGTTGGCAGCGTCAAAAAGAAGTAAAAAGTGTACAAGAAAAGCTGGAACGAGCTTTAAGTATCGTCGCTAATCACCCAGTTGAAGTTCAATGCGCTGGGCGCACGGATGCTGGCGTTCACGGTACTGGCCAAGTTGTACATTTTGATACAACGGCAAGTCGTAAAATGGTCGCTTGGACAATGGGAGTGAACGCAAATCTACCTAATGATATTGCTGTTCGCTGGGCAAAAGAGGTTCCTGAAGAGTTTCATGCGCGTTTTTCGGCAACAGCACGTCGTTACCGCTACATCATTTTTAACAGCGCGTTGAGACCAGGGATTTTATCTTCTGGGGTGAGCCATTATCATGGTGAACTCGATGAAGAGAAAATGCATCGCGCGGGCCAATTTTTGTTGGGTGAAAATGATTTTACCTCTTTTCGAGCTGTACACTGTCAATCGCGAAGTCCTTGGCGAAATATCATGCACCTGAATGTCACACGTCATGGGCAATATGTTGTTATCGATATTAAAGCCAATGCGTTTGTTCACCATATGGTACGAAACATCACGGGTAGCTTGATTTGTGTGGGGCGCGGTGATCAGGAACCTGAGTGGATTCAGTGGCTTCTGGAAGAGAAGAATCGTAGACTGGCAGGTGCAACGGCAAAAGCGGAAGGTCTATACTTGGTAGACGTTGATTATCCGGATGCATTCGAATTGCCAAGAGTGCCGATTGGCCCACTGTTTTTGCCAGATAATTTGAACTAAATTGTGTAAAATTGTCTACATTATCATCTTTTTAGTGTGTGAGAGATAAGCTCAAAAATAGGTACAACCAGTTTTTTATCTACAGCTGGCATTTAATATGCTTTAATCCTCACGCGTAAATTCAGAATTTGTTTCTCGTGCTTTTGGCATGGGATTAATAGAGAAAAGGTCTTCCATGAGTTGGCTTGAAAAGATTTTAGAAAAAAGCAACATCGTAAGTGCACGTAAAGCGTCCATTCCTGAAGGTGTATGGACTAAATGTACATCTTGTGAACAGGTGCTTTACCACGCTGAACTAGAGCGTAACCTAGAAGTATGTCCAAAATGTGATCATCACATGCGTATGAAGGCTCGCCGCCGTCTGGAAACTTTCCTTGATGAAGGCAACCGCGTAGAGCTTGCTAATGAGCTGGAGCCGCAGGACAAACTGAAATTTAAAGACTCTAAGCGATACAAAGATCGTATTTCTGCGGCTCAAAAGAGCAGCGGTGAGAAAGATGCGCTTATTGTTATGCAAGGTGAATTGTTAGGTCTTCCTATTGTTGCATGTGCATTTGAATTCTCGTTTATGGGTGGTTCAATGGGCTCTGTAGTAGGTGCTCGATTCGTTCGTGCTGTTGAAGCGGCCATCGAGAACAACTGTGGCCTAGTTTGCTTTTCTGCAAGTGGCGGTGCGCGTATGCAAGAAGCACTGATGTCTCTAATGCAAATGGCAAAAACCAGTGCGGCACTTGAGCGTCTGTCTGAAAAAGGCCTACCGTTTATCTCAGTAATGACTGACCCAACAATGGGTGGTGTTTCTGCGAGTTTAGCAATGCTGGGTGACATCAATATCGGCGAACCTAAAGCACTGATTGGTTTTGCTGGTCGTCGTGTTATTGAGCAAACAGTACGTGAAGATCTTCCAGAAGGTTTCCAGCGTAGTGAGTTCCTACTGGATCACGGTGCAATCGACATGATTGTTGATCGTCGCGAAATGCGTCAACGTATTGGTAGCTTAATCGCTAAAATGACCGCTCAACCTTCACCATTAGTCGTTTCTGTGGACGAATCTCCAAATGAGGAGACTTATGATGTACCAGAAGCGGACGAAAAAGGGTAAAGTAACACACTAACAAACAACCGCAATTATCTGGTTTAAGTTAGATGAATCAAACCCAAATTCCACAAGCCACATCACCACTAGCGATGTGGCTTGATTATTTATCAAATATCCACACATCAGCCATCGACCTAGGCTTAGATAGAGTTCAGGCTGTGGCACAATCTGCCAATCTCACCAAACCTGCTCCTACAGTAATTACTGTTGCTGGTACCAATGGTAAAGGCTCTACCTGCGCAATGATGGAAGCCATCTTGCTCGACGCCGGTTACTCTGTCGGTGTTTACAGTTCTCCTCATTTAATTCGTTATAACGAACGCGTGCGCGTAAATGGTTGCGATCTAGAAGACGAAAAACATGCTCAAGCTTTTGACTTTGTTGAAAAGCAGCGTGGCGAAATCAGCCTGAGCTTTTTCGAATTTGGAACGTTAGCCGCGTTACGACTTTTCCAAACTGAAAAAGTTGACATTGTCCTGCTTGAAGTGGGTCTAGGCGGTCGTTTAGATGCTACTAATGTCGTTGATCACGATGTGTCTGTCATTACCAGCCTCGCAATCGATCATGTTGACTGGCTTGGTGATGACATTAATGTAATTGGATTTGAAAAAGCTGGGATTTATCGAAGTGGTAAGCCAGCCATTTGCGGTCAGCCTAAAGCGCCAGCAACGGTTGCCGCTCACGCGGACGATATAGGCGCAGAGCTATATCAAGTTGATATTCAGTATACATATAAGCAAACGTCAGAGCAGAAGTGGACATGGATGCATGGTTCATACTCGCTGGAAGATTTGCCTGTACCTGGGCTACCACTACAAAATGCGGCGACGGCTTTAATGGCGTTAGCGACATCAAATCTCGATGTCACAGACATTAATATTGTTAACGGCCTAACTCATGCGAAATTGCCCGGTCGTATGCAGATCATTGGTGAGAACCCGACCATTTTGCTGGATGTGGCTCATAACCCTCATTCTGCAGAGTATTTGGTTGAAAGGGTTGCAAAGGTATATGAAGGGAAATCGATTCATACCGTTGTTGCTATGTTGCATGACAAAGACATTAAGCAGACCCTTTCAACGCTGTCTCAAATCGCTTCAAACTGGTATCCAGCATCACTTTCTGGCCCACGTGCTGCGACTGCAGATGAGCTTTGCCAGTACTTACCTGAAAGCAATGAGAAATATGCATCACCAGTCGAGGCTTTTAAAGCTGCAATGACACAAGCAGAGAAAGATGATGTCATTCTCGTTGTGGGTTCTTTCCATACGGTTGGGGAGATACTGGAGTACTGGCAGGGCGAAGGAGTATAAATGGCAAGTAAATTTCAGAACCGATTAGTAGGTACGATCGTTTTAGTTGCAGTTGGTGTGATTGTTTTGCCAGACGTTCTTGATGGCAAGAAAACGCACTATAAAGAAGAGATAGCCAGTATACCAATCAAGCCTGAAACTGGGAATGAACTGGAGAGCTTTGAGGTGCTTGACCCTGTCGACGATGGTGCAAGCTTGCCTGACTCTCCAGTGGAAGTGGTGATAGAGGATGTTCCAGAACCGCGACCAGAACAACCACCAGAGATTGAACAACCCGAGCCGTTACCTGTTGTTGTTAAAGAGGTAACGGAACGCAATGATTATCAAGACAGTGCTTGGATTATTCAGCTAATGGCGTTGAAGAACTCGGACAATGCGAAAAAGCTTGTCACGGATCTGCAAAAGCGCGGTTACCAAGCGCATACGAAACCGGAAAATGGTTTCACTCGCGTGATTATTGGCCCTGATGTTTCCAAGAGTAAATTGGAGCAGCAAGTTATTGAACTTGAAAAAATTACTGGCTCGAAAGGTCAGTTGCTCAAATTTAAACCGCTAAATCCATAAGAAAACGTTTGCGTCAGCGTTTTTTCTGTTAAAATGCGCGCAACTTAAGATGTAAGAACAGATGAACTCGTTAGATATTGTCATTTTAAGTGTGATCGGCCTGTCGGCTTTGATCAGTTTAGTTCGTGGCTTCGCTAAAGAAGCATTGTCATTAGTGATATGGTTTGGCGCGTTTTTTATTGCCAGCCAGTACTACTCAAAATTAGCGGTGTATTTCACTAATATTAAGGATGACATGTTTCGAAATGGAGCCGCAATCGCAGCCTTGTTCGTTGCTACCTTGATTGTGGGTGCTGTTGTGAATTACGTCATCGCGCAATTGGTGCAAAAAACAGGTTTGTCAGGGACAGACAGAGTGTTAGGCATTGTATTTGGCGGCCTACGTGGTGTTTTGATTGTTTCTGCTGCGCTATTTTTTATGGATGCGTTTACATCGTTTCCAGACTCAGAGTGGTGGAAAAGTTCGGAGTTGGTGCCTGAGTTTAGTCGCATCATCGCTCCTTTCTTTGAACACTTGCAAGCAACATCTAGTTTCTTATCTGGTGCACAGTAGTGCACCAGCCATTGTCGAAAATCGAGGGTTAAGACATGTGTGGTATTGTTGGAATCGTGGGCACAACGCCTGTAAACCAGTCTATCTATGATGCATTGACGGTATTGCAGCACCGTGGCCAAGATGCTGCGGGTATTTGTACCATAGATAGCAATCGTTTTCGTCTGAGAAAGGCGAACGGTTTAGTTAAAGATGTGTTTGAAGCGAAACACATGCAAAGGCTACAGGGAGAGGTTGGTATTGGCCATGTTCGTTACCCAACCGCAGGTAGTTCAAGCGCTTCTGAAGCCCAACCATTTTACGTAAACTCTCCATTCGGTATCACTCTCGCACATAATGGCAACCTGACTAATGCTGCAGAAGTTCGCCAAAAACTGTTTGAGAAAGATCGTCGACACATCAACACAACCTCCGACTCTGAGGTGTTGCTTAACGTATTAGCACACGAAATTGATACCGTTAAAGGTAATGTGACAGCTGACGATGTATTCCGTGCTGTAACTAATGTTCATCGTACGATCAAAGGCGCGTACGCGGTTGCTGCGATGATCATTGGCCACGGTATGATTGCTTTTCGCGATCCAAATGGCATCCGCCCTCTGTGCCTAGGTAAACGCGAAGTTAATGGAAAAGCAGAATACATGGTGGCATCAGAGTCTGTTGCACTAGATGCTGTTGGCTTTGATTTTATTCGAGATGTAGCTCCGGGTGAGGCCATCTATGCGACATTTGACGGTGAGTTACATACTAAGCAGTGCGCTGATAACCCTGCACTGAATCCATGTATCTTCGAATTTGTTTACTTTGCTCGCCCTGATTCGTTCATCGATAAAATTTCGGTTTACAGTGCCCGTGTTGAGATGGGTAAAAAGCTAGGCGATCGAATCAGAGACGAATACGAGCATCTTGATATTGACGTTGTTATTCCAATTCCTGAAACCTCGTGTGATATTGCACTTCAAATTGCGCAAGCAATAGATAAACCATACCGTCAAGGGTTCGTTAAAAATCGTTACGTTGGCCGTACCTTTATCATGCCGGGACAGCAACAGCGTAAAAAATCAGTTCGTCGTAAGTTGAACGCTATCCGCTCAGAATTTAAAGATAAGAATGTACTACTGGTTGATGACTCTATCGTTCGTGGTACAACGTCTGAGCAGATTATTGAAATGGCGCGTGACTCTGGTGCGAAGAAAGTATTTATGGTTTCAGCTGCTCCGGAAATTCGTTTCCCTAATGTGTATGGTATTGATATGCCGAGCGCAAACGAATTGATTGCTCATGGTCGCGACAACGAAGCTATTTGCAAACAAATTGGTGCAGATGAACTTATTTTCCAAACCTTGGAAGATCTAGTAGAAGCGGTTGGTTTAGGGAACACTGACATCGCTAAGTTTGAAACTTCAGTGTTTAATGGTGAGTACGTCACTGGTGACATTGATCAGGAATACTTAGATTTCTTGGAGTCTTTGCGTAGCGATGATGCAAAAGTACAGCGTGAGATTCAGCAAGAGTTAGCGAATCTAGAGCTACACAACGAAGGCGCTTGATTTAGTTTGGTTTAATAAGTAAAGGCTTCCCTCGGGAAGCCTTTATTATTTTCGTCGCTCAGTCACGGGCTTTGGATAATTGAGCCAGTACAAACATTGCAGTCGCACTAATCACGACAGATGGGCCTGCTGGTGTGTCAAAGTGCCACGATAGGCTTAAGCCAAGTAGAACTGCAACAGAACCAATGGCGGATGCCGCTAAGGCCATTTGCTCTGGTGATTGTGCAAAGCGTCTTGCTGTCGCTGCAGGAATAATAAGTAGTGAAGTCATAATCAATGCACCGACAAACTTCATCCCAATCGCAATCACCAAACCGACCATTAGCATTAGCAATAAACGCATCAAGTCTACATTATGGCCATCTACAGCGGCGAGATCTTCGCTCACCGTTGTCGCCAGTAGTGAACGCCAGAATGTTGCTAATACAATTGAAACAGCAACCACTCCAGAGTAGATGTAGATGAGATCAACAGGCGTGACGGCCAACAAGTCACCAAACAAGTAGCTCATCAAGTCGATTCGAACGTCGTCTAAAAAGCTGACTGCAACTAAACCCAAAGAAAGTGAACTGTGGGCCAGAATACCTAGCAGTGTATCGGTCGCAACTTGTTGTTGCCTTTGTAAAGTCACCAGTAAAAAGGCGAGGGCGAGGCAGCAAACCACTAGCGCCAGGTACAAGTTCACATCGAGTAAAAATCCGAGTGCGATCCCCATTAACGAGGCATGTGCAAGTGTATCGCCGAAGTACGCCATTTTACGCCATACAACGAAGGAGCCGAGCGGGCCAGCGATAAGAGCGATGCCCAAGCCAGCAAAAATAGAAGGTAACAAAAACTCAATCATGATGATGGCCGTGAGAATGGTGCGAACAGGTTTCAGCATCGCCAGATACGGGTTGACCTGCTAAATCGTGGTGGTGATGGTTGTGCTTGTGGTGATAGAGCGCAAGTGCCTCGTTGCGATTGTTGCCAAATAGCGCAATGTAACTAGGATGTTGGCTAATCGCCGCTGGTGAACCTGAACAACAGACGTGATGATGCAGACAGACCACATCGTCAGTCTTTGCCATGACCAAGTGTAAGTCGTGAGAAACCATAAAGACAGCACAGTTGAATCGGTGGCGTATCGTATCAATCAAGTCATAAAGGTCAATCTGGCCCTGTACGTCTACACCTTGCGCGGGTTCATCTAACACAAGTAGGTCAGGCCGCTGAAGAAGTGCTCGCGCTAAGAGTACGCGTTGATTTTCACCACCCGACAAAGCGTGCATATTGGAGCTTAATAAGTGCTCAGCCCCTACCAACTTTAGTGATTCGACAATCTCTTGCTGACTGTATTTGCCGGCTAATCGAAGAAAACGTTCGACGTTCAGAGGTAAAGATTCGTTGAGTTTAAGTTTTTGTGGTACATAACCAATACGTAGTGTTTTCTCTTTGGTTATGCGACCTTTAAATTTACGTTGTAGGCCAAGAAGAACTTTAACCAGTGTCGATTTACCTGCGCCATTTGGACCAATAAGTGTGGTTATTTCACCGCGATTCAGTTTGAGCGACACATTGTCGAGAACTTTTCGCCCATCAAATTGAATACAGATATTAGAGAGTTCGACCAATGTCGACATGAATAGCACTCATTTGCAATTGACTAATGTTATAATGTAACATTTAATCCCTCGTTAGACTAGATAGCAGTAATCAATTATGAAGCGTATTTTCGCCCTTTTAATCTCGGTGTTGGCAGTGTACTCAGTACAAGCAAGCACTGTTTTGACTAGCATTAAACCGATACAGTTTATAACTCTTGAACTGACTCAAGGCGTGTCACAACCGGACGTGTTATTGGGTTCTAATACTTCACCTCATGATTACGCGCTACGACCTTCAGATGTGAAACGTATCCGTAAGTCAGATCTGGTGATATGGTTCGGTCATGACTTAGAGCCATTCTTAGAAAAAGTTCTAAGCGAACAGTCTAACATACTGACGATTAGCGATATTCCGGGTCTAGAATTGCATGAGTTTAGCAGTGATCATGATGATCACCACGGCCATGATCATGGCAACCATGATCCGCATTTTTGGCTTGGTTATAAGCCAACCCAGCAAGTTGCTCGTGCTATTACAGAGAGGTTAATCCAGACAGACAGCGAAAACACGACGGTTTACCGTGATAACCTAGCGACGTTTTTGCAGAAGTTAGAACAACAACAGCAAACGCTTAAACAACAGCTAAGCAGTGTGCAAGATAAAGGTTACTACGTGTTCCATGACGCATACGGATATTTTGAGCATGATTTCGCTCTTAATAACCTAGGCCATTTTACCGTCAGTCCTGAGCGTAAGCCGGGTGCGAAAACGCTGATTAAAATTCGTCAAGCACTTGCCTCTGAAGAAGCGAAATGTGTTTTCTCCGAGCCTCAATTCACGCCCGCAGTCGTTGAATCTGTGACCCGTGGAAGTAAGGCCAAATTGGGTGTGCTTGACCCACTAGGGACGGATGTCGAATCGAAGCTAGGTGCTTATTTTATGTTGCGTGAGCAACTCGCTGAAAGCTTTGCGAGTTGTTTAAACCCCTCGTTGTAGTCATCATGACTGAGCCACAAGTCGGCTTGTTCCGAGAGACATGATATGGGAGCGAATAGCTCCCTTTTTGATACAACGTTGCTGGATGTTTATTCAAATTTGTTGTTTCGCTGTGAGTCTTACTACAAAGTTGGGCAAAATGCTCTAACCGAGTTGTATATTGTTTATATTGTTAGATAATCGTCCCTTATTAAATAATTAGAGATTTAGACTTCATTTATTTGGCATTTGGAATGAAGTGTTGTCATATTTCATATTGTTGCTGTTAGGGACTTATTGGTGATTAGAGCCGTTTGGTTTGCTATTGCTCTGTGCTTTGCGAAGATTGCTATTGCGGTGGAATCAACACCAGTTGTGTTTTATCCGCTGCCTACGCTAGCTCAGGGTAAAGTATTTGCTGCTAAGAAGCTGTTTCTCGCTGATACTGGTGGCGTTTGGCTTCAGGATGTACGCAATCAGATACTTTTCTTTGATGGGCAGAACATTATGCCACAGTCGGGCTCGGCACTGGAGCACGATACTGAACAGGTCGCTTTTCTCGACAATGCTTTTTGGTCCTTCTTTCAAAATGAAATCTATCGCACTGTCCCAAAGCAGGGAAGGGAGCTCGTTTTTAGCTTAAAACCGGGGACGGAAATCAATCGCATAGGCACGTCTCGGCGGTATGTCTGGGTTGCGGATGATTCCAATTTCTATACATTCCACATTGATACCGGTGAGTTCAACACATATTCCCTACATGAACTTTATAAGTTCAGCCAGTCTTCGTCTATCCAGATCAATGATGCTCAGTTTGTCCTTTCTAAGTGGTCATTGGCTACAAATGCCGGTGTTTATCTCTCCAATGAAGCGAGTTTTGACCATGTTGCCAGTTCTGGTAAGAACTATGTCGAGAAAATTTATTATTCAGATAAACGCCGTGAAATTGTTATTGGCTCATTGAAAGGTGTCCTGATTTTTGACCTCAGTAACCCAAGAAAACCGATTAAACGCATTCCAGGTTCTCATGTGCTCAGTATTGCCGAAACCAATAACGAGTATTGGATTGGTACAGAAAAAGGTTTGCTGGTGTATTCATTTTTGACCGGCAATACCAAGCGCCTCTTGCCGTCCGATCCAAAAAATAACGCTATTGTAAGCGGGAAAATTTATGCTTTGCTGAATGATCAGGCTGGAGGTATCTGGATTGCGACGGATAGAGGTGTCCGCTATTTTTCTCTCTTTTCGCACAAGTTTGCTCGCCACCCAAAACAGCTCCAGTCACCATATTTAAGTGCGGAAAAACCTCGAGCTTTAAAAGCCATGAACAATGGACAAGGTTACTGGGTTATCAGTGATTCAGGAGTCTACGCGGTAACTTTGGGTAAATCCCCTAAAAGAGAGCAGTTCTACCGCGGTAAAGTCTATGATTTGGTTGAGAAGGAAAACGTATTATGGCTAGCGACCGATAAAGGCATCCGACAAATTGATGTTGTTTCTGGTAAGCCACTGAGTGGCAAGCAAGTGCCCGATCTTCTCAGAAACACTGAGATAAGGTTCATCAATATCGATCATGAAGACACACTCTGGTGGGTCAGTGATAATCGATTATGGAGCTATCAACTGAACGAGCGTAAGCTTTCGTCCTTTGGTTCTGAGTGGATGATAGAGAAGTATCTACCAGGTCAAATGACCAACATGATTGTGACGAGTACGCAAGATTTGGTGCTCGGTACAGAGCATGGTGTTTACGTTTTGCGAAATGGTAAAATACGTTTTGCTGGCGAGAGTGCTCCCTATGGATACGTCATTAGTGTTGAGCCAGTATCTGAGCATGAGGTCTGGGTTGCTGCCCGTTACGGGGTTTATAAGCTAAACCTAGAGACCAATTATGTTGAACCTTTGCCATTGCTCGATGATCACATTACACCTAGATGCTTAATAAGCAATAGAGATGGTATTTGGCTTACGTCCTCTTCGGGATTAACTCATTACTCGAATCAAGGTGAAATACTTAAACATTATGGAGAACCATATGGACTGGTCAGCAATGAATTCTCCTCTCAGCTATGCACTAGTAGTGGGGATAACGAACGAGTAATACTACTCGGTTCCCACTTAAATTTGATTACGGTGAATACCCAGGAACTTCTGGTTAGCAAAGTGCCAGATGTGAAAGTTATCATTAGTCAGGTGATGGTCAATCAGCGATTGCTCTCATTAGGCACCCCGTCAGTAGCCACGCCAGTACTTACCTACGGAGAATCTATCGCCTTTAAGTTTGGTGCATTACCGCAAGTGAACAAACTCAACTTAGAGTATCGCTTAAACAATGATGAGTGGGCGTTGCTAGATAGCTCTACGTTGAGTATCGAGCACCTGATTCCCGGTGAATACCACCTTGAAGTGCGTGCTGTAATCAATGAGTCTCAGAGGGGACAAAGTAATTTTTATCAATTTGAAGTGGCAAAACCTTGGTTTCTTACCGCCTACGCTATTGTTGGATATGTACTAAGCGCGATTTGGCTTGTTGTCATACTTGTCTATTGGCGCTCTCGAATGATGTCTAAAGCCAACCGAAAGCTAAAATCTCAGGTAGCATTGAAAACAAATCAGCTAAGACACCAAAGTAGAATTTTGTTGAGTAACAACCAGCAACTTCGAAAACAATTGCAGATAAGACGTCTCATCCTAAGCCAGTCTATTAACGCGATGAAAGAGCGTTTTAGTCAACATGGTATAAATCCGAATTCAGATTTCAGTGTAGCTGAAAGAAAATTGTTGAAATCATTTCGTCAGGAATTGGATTTACTTCTGCATGTCAGGAATACAAACAGCGAGTCTTTGGCTGTGTACAACCTAACCCTTATTCTTCAGTCTGTACTCGATGGCTGGGAAAACGAGTTGGCTAAAGCCGGTGTGAGTGTCGAGTTAAAATCGGATGATGACTGTGATTATTTTGTAAGTTTAGGTACGTCAAACTTGGATGAGTTACTTAACTTACTTTTTGATAGCCTAGTCAGACGCTGCTATAGAAATCAAGCCGTTGCTATTTCTACACGTAAAGAGGGAGAGACAATCGTCCTCACCCTTGTTGACGAAGGTGAATCGATAGAAAGCGACAATAACTCCGCGACGATACAGGCTGTACAAACAATGGTCGAGCAAAGTGGAGGTAAATTCAATCTTCATATGTCGACCGAAAGGAACTTGACGGAGCTTTGCTGGCGAGTCAGTGAGCCATTAGTCGAAGATGCCATTGAGCACTTAGATGTGATGGACACTGATGAGCATACTTCGATGGATGATCCGTGGCTTATCCGAATAAGACAACTCGTTGATGAGCAATACGCAGATCCTGACTTTAGTACATCCACAGCCGCAAAATTGCTCTATGTGTCAGAAAGAAGCCTCCAACGGCGTTTAAAATCGACGGTAGAAAAAACGTTCACCGAATATTTAACAGAGGTGCGTTTAGATAATGCTTGTCGTCGTTTACTTGCAGGCGAAAAGGTGGCTGAGGTGGCGTTTGAGTGTGGCTTTAATGATCCGTCATATTTTAGTCAGCGCTTCAAGCATCGATTTGGAATGTCTCCGACGCAATTTATAGAGCAACAAGATAGCTAACCTCAGCTTGGTATAATTTAATCCTCACCGAATCTAACATTGTGAATCAGGCAGTTTAGGTAATCATAACGTACGTATCTGCCTGATTTAAAGCTGCTCTACTCTTCAGCCCCTATTACCCAATCATCTCTGCCCTGTTTGGTCAGCCATTCAATCCTTAAACACAATAAGTTCCAAATGCTCATAAAGCCCAAATTGCGTTCACGCTCAAATTGCGGAAGGCTATGAGCAGACTCGAAACTGTTCCAAGCATTACCGTGAAAGTATGGAAGTTGTATTTAAGAGAATTAGCGTTGATTGGGAAGTGTGCAATAAAGAGAGAAGAAAAAAATATCGTGGTATAGCCGGGGGGACTATACCACGGGTGCCAACGACACCTTCGCTTGCTGCCGGAGTGACGCAGATAGCGTCACCTCTGGAATTGAAAATCTCAAGGGGTGTGCCCTTTCGATGGGTTAACTATAACCACGACCTCTTGATTTATTTATAAAATTAACGCCATTGTAATATAAGAAAAACGACATATTTGTTAAGTAATTGATTTTAATGAATAAAGTTGTATTTTTTCTTTATTTTATAGTTTTGATTCTGATTGGTCTCGTTTATGAAACTAGGTTTTTGACGAGTTTGACGTGGTTGGTTTTGACGAAAGTGACGTGTCAAAACTGGAATTATTGATTTCAGACAAGATTACGGAACGCTATGGGGAGTAACATTAAAAACTAGAAATAATAATCCTTCTCATTCCTAAAGAGATAATTAGCCCATGAAACTCTCCCAGCTAAAAAGTGGTCAGCAAGCCACTATTTTAAATTTTTCTGAACTGTCTAATGACGTGCGAAAGAAGCTAATGGTAATGGGGTTACTGCCTAAAACAGAAGTCACGCTTATTAGGAAGGCTCCGCTGGGTGACCCTCTGCAGATAGAAGCGCGCGGTGTTTCTCTTGCAGTGCGCACTAAAATTGCCGATTCAATTTTGGTGGAGGTTAAGTCATGAACTACCAGATCCTAACTGTTGGTAATCCAAATAGCGGTAAAACAACATTATTTAATGGCTTAACAGGGGCAAAACAGCAGGTAGGTAACTGGGCTGGTGTCACCATTGAGAAAAAAACGGGCAAATATACGCACTCAGGCGATGACTTTTATCTCACAGACTTGCCGGGTATCTATGCGCTTGATAGTGGGAATGATGGCAATAGTATCGACGAGTCCATCGCATCGCGAGCCGTTTTAACTCATCCGGCCGACCTAATTATCAATGTAGTCGACGCGACTTGCCTTGAACGCAGTTTATATATGACGCTTCAATTGCGTGAGTTAGGTCGTCCAATGGTCATCGTGTTAAACAAAATGGATGCGTTGAAGCGAGAGCGTCAAACTATCAACATTAAATTACTGGAAAAAGAGCTAGGCTGTCCGGTTTTCGCGATTTCCGCAAACAGCAAATCTCAGGTACAAGCATTTAAAGAGCGATTACACAAAGTACTTGTACAAGGTGTCGCGCTCGACGAACTCGAACTCAACTATGGCATTGAGTTTGAGCAAGCGATTGAAAAGATCGAATGCATGTTCAAAAATCAGGTTGAGGTAGCTAGCCGTTCTTTGGCTATCCGTGCGCTGGAAAATGATCGTCTTGTACTTAATTCATTAGCTCAGAATGAAAGTGAAGAAGTGGTCACTGAACGTGCTCGACTCGAATTAGATGTCGATTTAATTGTTGCCGACGTTAAATACACATACCTTCATACATTAACCACGAAGGTGCGTAAAACCGAAGGGAAACTGAGCCACAACTTCACTGAAAAAGTAGATCGCGTAATTTTAAACAAATGGGTTGGTGTTCCATTTTTCTTTGTCGTGATGTATTTGATGTTTATGTTCTCCATCAATATTGGTAGCGCATTCATTGATTTCTTCGACATTGGCGTCGGGGCACTGCTTGTTGATGGTGGGCATTATCTATTGGATGACCACCTTCCCGTATGGTTAGTCACACTGGTTGCCGATGGTCTCGGTGGGGGTGTTCAGACTGTCGCGACTTTTATTCCGGTTATCGCTTGTTTGTATCTTTTCCTAGCCGTATTAGAAAGCTCTGGTTACATGTCTCGTGCAGCATTCGTATTAGATAAAGTGATGCAAAAGATTGGGTTACCGGGTAAAGCGTTTGTGCCATTAGTCCTTGGTTTTGGCTGTAACGTACCCGCAATTATGGCGACTCGTACACTCGATCAAGAGCGCGAACGTAAGCTAGCAGCGTCGATGGCACCTTTTATGTCCTGTGGTGCTCGTCTACCTGTGTACGCTTTATTCGCAGCGGCATTCTTTCCTGAAAGTGGCCAGAACATTGTATTTCTGCTTTACATTCTAGGCATTGTAGCCGCGGTATTTACGGGTGTTATTTTAAAGAAAACGCTTTATCCAGGCTCTAGTGATAGCTTGGTGATGGAAATGCCCGACTACGAATTGCCTACCATGCAAAACGTGATGCTCAAAACGTGGCAAAAGCTAAAACGCTTTGTATTGGGTGCAGGTAAAACGATCGTGATTGTTGTGGCTTTACTGAGCTTTTTGAACTCCGTGGGGACAGATGGGTCGTTTGGTAACGAAGATAGCGAAAACTCTGTCTTATCAAAGGCGTCACAAGTCATTACTCCTATTTTTTCGCCAATGGGCATTGAAGAAGATAACTGGCCTGCAACCGTCGGTATTATCACTGGTATTTTTGCGAAAGAAGCGGTAGTGGGTACGCTAAATAATCTTTATGCGCCAAGCGAAGGGGAAAGTGCAGAATATGACTTAGTGGCAAGTTTTGAAGAGGCTGTCATGTCGATCCCTGAAAATTTAATGGGCTTGAGTTACTCAGATCCACTTGGTCTGGAGGTGGGTGATTTGACAGATAGTGCGGCTGTGGCGGAAGAACAAGAAGTGAACTCGTCAATTTTTGGTAATTTGAATGATCACTTTGTTACTGGAAATGCGGCTTTTGCATACCTGATCTTTATCTTACTTTACACGCCTTGTGTCGCCGCAATGGGTGCTTACGTTCGTGAATTTGGTGACAGATATGCCCGTTTTATTGCCGTTTGGACGATGGGATTGGCATATGGCTCATCCAGTCTGTATTACCAAGCCACCCATTTCAGTCTACATCCAGTGAGCAGTGCTGCATGGATTTCCGGTATTGTACTCTGCAGTTTCGCGACCTACCGCCTTCTTAAATCGAAAGGTAAGCAACAGCAAACATTGGAGGCTCAAGTAGCATGATTTTGAACGAATTGAAGCAGTACATTGAGCAACAAGGCAGTGTCAGCCAGTCTGAGCTCGCCAAGAAGTTTGTGTTAAGTTGTGATGGTGTAGATGCCATGTTGTCTGTATGGATAAAAAAGGGCGTCCTGTCGCGTTTTATTGATACCAACAGTACGGACAAAATTACCCGAGTACGCTACTCAGTTGTACGTCAGAATGCATTAGCCGTGACGGTTACTATGTAGCATTAATTCATGCCTTGTTCTAAGCGATGTTTCCAGCGTAATTACCTGAACATCTACTTATCCAGATTGGTAGAAAGCCGCTCAATCGAAGCGGCTTAATTTTTTAATTTGCTATATAAAGAGAGTTAAACCTTTCTGAATAAACTGCTCAGGGATAGCACATTACCAATTCGGCTGACGATTTCTTCTTGCTCTTCTTCAGTGCGAAATTCGCCTTTTGTATTTCCCCAAACAGGTCCTGGCCAAGCGATATCATCTTGAAAGCGAGCGATATGATGAATGTGCAGTTGTGGAACCATATTGCCTAGAGCCCCTAAGTTAAGCTTATCTGGGCGGAATGTGGCTTCTAATGCCTGACTGACAGCTTGCGACTCAAGTAGGAATTGTTGTTGCTCTTGCATCGTGAGATGGTGTAGTTCCCTAATATCGTTCTTTTTAGGTACCAAAATTACCCACGGAACCGCCTTGTCCTTGTGCAATAGAGCGACACAAAGTGGAAAATGTCCAATGACCGTGGTGTCTTTTGCTAACTGAGGGTGGAGTTCAAAGCTCATTTCTGTTGTCTCTTCGTTATTTTATTTTCAGTATATGCCAAATAAAATAAAAGGCTGGTGCTCTCACACCAACCTTTCCTAATCAAAGCTGCAAGTATCTATTACATGCGCTC